>NZ_JBXARP010000005.1:0-501797 GCF_058808375.1 Caulobacter sp. GW821-FHT11E10 | reverse complement strand
GAGCGGGCAACCGCTCCCCCTTTCCTTTGCGCGCCGTTCGGTTCTGTCAGTCCCTGGCGTAGGTCGCGATCAGCGCCAGCGCCCGGTCAAGATCGCCATAGGTCGTGGGCGGTCCCACCGACAGTCGCAGAGCGCCAACCGCCTCGCCCACGCATTCGCCGAAGGCCGAGATGCTGAATCGACCTTCCAGCGCATCGAGACATCGGCCCACGCTCGGCGCATCCAGGCCAAACGCCCGCTCGGCCGCGCCAGGATTGCAGAAGCAGCCGCCGCGGATCGCGACGCCATGATCGCGCGCGCGCCGTTCGACCTCGCCATAGGGAACCACCTGGCCATCGTCGCGCAGCAGGTTGAAGGCGATCGTTCCGCCCCGGTCCTCCAGTCCCGCTGGACCATGGATCCGCACCAGCGGCCTTCCGTCGTCGCCCCGGAGCGCGCTCGCGGCCTTCAGGAGATAGTGGGTCAGGCCCCGCATCCGGGCGCGAAGGGCGGACTGGGGGATGCGCCCCAGGAACGTAAAGCCGCTCTCCACGGCCGCGAGGTCGAGAAAGTTTGGCGTGCCGTCCTCGAACCCTTCGTGACCCACGCGCAAGGCATGACGATCGTGCGCCACCGAGACGAACTCGACCGTCCCGCCCGAGAACCAGGGCCGCCGCAGCCGCGCCAGGGCCGACTTCTTGGCGATCAGCGCCCCGACCCCGGTCGGGAGTCCGAACAGCTTGTAGAACGAGCAGGCCACGAACTCCGCCGGATGGCGCCGCAGGCTCAGGCCTCCGCACGCGCCGGCCGAAGCGGCGTCGATCAGCACGTCGCAGCCCAGCGCCTGAGCGATGTCGACCAGCACCAGGTCATGACGCACGCCGGAGAAGTTGGACTGCTGCGGAAACGCGAACAAACCCGCCCCGCGCGTCTGCACGGCCGCCCGCAGGCGCTCGCCGCCCCGATCCAGGCGTAGCTCGTCGTCCAGCGGCAGCACCGAGATCGACGCGCCCGCATGACGGGCGAACTCTCGGACGCCGTTGACCGAATTGTGGTTGTCCGCCGACTGGATGAAGCCTCGCGTCCCGGAAAACGGATAGCTCTCGGCCACCAGCTTGATCGCCGCGGTCGTATTGGCGGTGAAACAGACCTCATAGACTTCCGGGTCGGCGTCGAAGAAGGCCAGGGTCGCGGCGCGGGCCTCGGCCTGGGCGGCGGCGCTGTTGCGCGACGCCAAGTGCTCCGAATGCGGATTGCCGAACAGCCCCTGCACCAGGCGGTCGGCCTGCCCGCGCGCCTGCGAGGCGCCGTAGAGCGCCGCCGCCGTATAGTCCAGATAGGCGATCCCGACCTCGTCCAGGCGCGCGAACTCATCATCGCGCAGAGCGTCGAAATCGAAGACCTCGGCTTCGAGCCCGCTCAAGGCTAGCATCCACGCCTCCGGAAGCGCTTGGCGGGTTCGGAAACGCCGCCGCCGCTCGACGCGCCGATCTGTGGAAAGCCGCCGAAATAGCGGCTGAGTTCGGCGATCGCCTCGCGCTCGGCGACGGGCATGTCGGCGGGCAGCACCGGGGTCATGACCTCCTCCCACCAGTCGGCGAGACCGCCCGGGATGAAGACCGCGCCGGTCACCCCCAGCGCCCGGAGCAGCACCCAGGCCTGTCCGGCGTGCGCGCCCTCCCGCGAATAGAGGACGATTGTCTGGCCAGGCGCGAATGCGGTCCGGACCAGTCGGTCGATCGGAAGGTTCTCGGCGGTGGGAATGGCGTCGTCGTCGAAAGCCTCTGGCGCGCGGACATCGATGACCCGAAGGCCTGGCCGGCGCTCGCGGATCCAGCCGGCCAGCTCCCGCGCACTGACATGATCGGAGCCGTCGTCGATCGCCCGCGTGATGGCATCGACATCGAACGGACCGCGCGCGGAGCGGTACGGACTGCCGGCGAAGGGCGCGACGAGGCCCAGGGCCAGGGCGCCGAGGCCCAGCCGGCGGGTGGTGGTCATCGGGCGGCCTCCCATCGCGCGACAGCGGCCAGCAGGCCGACACCCGCCACGGTCACGACCGCCACGACCACGCCGTAGGACAGGCCGGTCAGGCGCGGCAGGGTCACCGCGCCCATCGGCGCGGCCCCGTAGAGGGCCTCCAGGGCTGGGAACAGCAGACCGGTCAGCAGCATCCCGGCCAGCAGGCCCAGAACCGTCAGCGCCCCCTCGACGCGTCCGCTGGCCAGGGCCACGCAAGCGGTTCCAGGGCAGAGGCCGCTCAGGATGAAGCCGACGCCGAAGACCAGGCCGCCGACCAGTTGGGGCGCCAGATAGGTCGCCGGCACGTGGAACGCGGCGAGATCGACCAGCCCCAGCCGTCCCAGCCAGAAGGCGCCGAGCATGGCGGTCAGGACCGCGCTCATCATCACCTTCAGCACGGTAAAATCACGGAGATAGAATTGACCGGCCAGCTTGGGCGGATCGCCGAGACCGGCGCGCTCCAGGGTCCAGCCGAAGGCCGCGCCAACCGTGCCCGCGAGGAGGAGTTCGCTCATGCCCACAGCCTCCGCAGCAGCGGCGCGGCCAGAAAGCCGCCGGCGAACAGGGCCAGCATGAACACCCAGGCCCCGACGCTGAGCAGCGCGCCGCCGCTGAGGGCGAGACCGCTGGTGCAGCCCCGCGCCAGGGCCGCGCCCATGCCCATAAATATTCCGCCGGTCGTCGCCGCCGCCAATCGTCCCGGTCCGACACGAGCGCCCGTGCGCTTGAACCGTCCGGCCAGGAGCGCGGACGCCGCCGCGCCGGCGACCACCCCGACCACCTCGATCACCATCCAGGCTGTCCACGGCGCGCCGTCCCGCACATAGCCTTGCACCCAGGCATTGTCCGCCACAGCGCGCGGCTCTAGGACGCCGAGGATCCCGCTGGCGACGCTGGCGAAGGCGCCGGAGGCGCCCAGCCCCTGCCCCGTCAGCGCGAAACAGGCCAGCAGCACAAGGCCCAGGCCCACGCCCGCGATGTAGGGATCGGCATAGGAGCGCGAGGTCATTGTTCGACCGGCAGATCGCGCAGCGACCAGTCCTCGAACGAGCCATCGTAGAGCACGGCGTCGATCCCCGCCGCGCGGGCGGCGAAGACCACGGCCGTGCCCTGTTGGCCGATATGGCAGTAGACGATCACCCGGTCGCCGGGCCGGACTCCCGCCTTCTGAAAGAGCGCCGCCAGGTCGCCAGGAGCCTTCAGGGTCAGGTCGTCATGGGTGACGCTGGTAAACGGCAGGCTGCGCGCGCCGGGAATGTGTCCGCGCCGCATGTGGTCGTGCGCCCCGCCGGGCTGAAGCCCGTCGTAGAAGACCGGGGCCCGGGCGTCGATCAGCACAAAGCCCGGCTTTCCGCCATTGGCTCGAACATAGTCGGCGTCGACGACCGTTGGCCGCAAGGCGAAGGGCGCGAGCTCGCCTGGCCGCGCCGCGGAGATCTCGGTCGTCACGGCCCCGCCGTCGCGCCGCCACTTCGGCATGCCGCCGTCCAGAAGATCGGTCCTCGCCCCAAGGCCAGCGCTCTGCAAGGCGAACACCACCCGCGTCGCCGGCGAGACCCAATCGGAGCCGAAATAGACCACGACCCGCGAGCGATCGGTCACGCCCAGCGCCCGCAACCTTTCGCGCAAGATCGCCGCAGAGGGCATCTGCAGCGTTCGTCCGTCGGCGTTGACCGACAGATCGGACTGGCGGACGAAACGCGCGCCAGGGATGTGCGCGGCCTTGTAGTCGGCCTCTTCGCCGACATGCAGCAAAACGAGGTCGGGATCCTTGAGGTGTCCGGCCAGCCATCCGGTCGTGACCAGAACCTCCTCGCGCGGCGCGGCCTGGGCGCCGGCGCTCGCCGTCATCAGCGTGGCGGCCAAGACCGCCGTCAACATCGTCGTTCGCATGGTTCGCGCCCTTCTCGTGGTTGAACCAGGGATAGGCGTGAGCCGGACGACCGGAGCGCCGGTGCGACGAAATCGGCTGAGCGCCGACGAAACGGCCAGGCATGGGACGGGCCTTCGTGCGCCGGCGGCCGGGCTTTGCTAGCTTGTCCGCATGGCGACGCCCGACAACGACCTGCGCACCCGGCTACCGCGAGGCGTCCTGTCGGACCTTGGCGGCTGGACCCTGTATCAAAGCTTTCGCGCGTTCACCTGGCCCTGGTTGCTGCGGCGCGGAGTCGTCTTCTGGCCTCTGGCCCTGCTGGCCGGCTCGGCCTTCGCCGCCTGGCACGCCTCGGGCATGGGCGCCTGGAGCGACTGGCCGCCCTTGGCCCTGCGGGCCTGCGCCGCCGCCCTGCTGACGGTGTCGGCCGGCCCCGCCCTGGCAACGGTGGTCCGCCACCTTCGTCCGCCGCTCGTCGTCGAGCGCGTGCTGGTGATCGTCTCGATCCTGATCGGCCTGTGGATCGGTCTGATCGCCCTGCGCTGGGCTGGCGACTTCCACGATCACCTGATGGCCGGCTATTCGACCCGCCCGATGGAGGTCAGCCTGTTCGGCAAGACCATGTCGCGCTTCTTCCGCGCCAGCGTCGACGCCTCAACCTTCGTCTGGATCTTCGCCGGCGGCGGGCTGGCGACGGTCTACTACCTGGGCGAGCGGCGGCGCATCGCTCAGTACGAAGCGCGTCGCCAGGTCGAGGCCCTGCGCGCGGAACGCGACGCCGCCGATCTGCGCCTGACCGTGCTCCAGGCCCAGGTCGAGCCGCACTTCCTGTTCAACACCCTGGCCTCGGTCCGCTCACTGATCGCCAGCGAGCCGGCACGCGCGGCCCAGACCATCGACGCCCTGGCCGACTATCTGCGCGCCACCCTGCCCCGCCTGCGCGAGGCCCGGATCGAGGAGGCGACGCTGGATCGCCAGATCGATCTCTGCGAGCGCTACCTGGATCTGATGCGCGTGCGCATGGCGGGACGACTGACGGTGCGCGTCGAGGCCGACGAGGGCCTCCGCGCCCTGCCCTTCCCGCCGCTGATCCTGTTGACCCTGGTCGAGAACGCCGTCACCCACGGCATCGAGCCCAAGCCCGGCCCTGGCGAGATCGCCATCCTGGCGCGGTCGGACGGCGGGGCCCTGACGGTCAGCGTCGAGGACGACGGCGCCGGGCTGGAACCTGGCGTGACGCCGGGCGTGGGCCTGGCCAATGTCCGCGCCCAGTTGCAGAGCCTGTTCGGCGACCGCGCCGCGCTGGAGATCACCTCGCGCCCCCAAGGCGGGGTCAGCGCGCGCATCCGCATTCCGCTGGTGGCGTCATGACCCGGACAGTCACCGCCCTGATCGCCGAGGACGAAGCCCCCCAGCGGCAAGAGCTGCGCGCCATGCTGGCCGGCCTGTGGCCCGAGCTTACCATCACCGCCGAATGCGACGACGGCTTCGAGGCGCTTGAGGCCTGGGCGGCCGATCCTCCAGACATCGCCTTTCTCGACATCCGCATGCCGGGCCTCAGCGGGCTGGACGTCGCGCGGCAGGCCGAGAAGCCGGCGCGGATCGTCTTCATCACGGCCTATGACGAATTCGCCGTGCAGGCCTTCGAAGCGCGCGCCGTGGACTACTTGCTCAAGCCCATCAGGGCGGATCGCCTGGCCGAGACCGTGGCGCGCTTGCGGGCCCATGAAACCGCGCCCTCCACTGACATGGCGGCCCTGATGGATGCGCTTTCCAGTCAGTTCGCACCGAGGCGGGCGGTCACCTGGATTACCGCCAGCGTCGGCGAGGTGGTGAGGATGATCTCGATCGACGAGGTCCTCTTCTTCCAGTCCGAGGACAAGTACACCCGCGTCGCCACCGCCACGGAGTCGGCCCATATCCGCATGCCGTTGAAGGAATTGGTGGCGCAGCTGGATCCAGCGGTGTTCTGGCGCGTCCATCGCAACGCCATCGTCCGCGTGTCGGCGATCCGCCAGGTGAAACCCGACGAGGATGGTCGTCTGCAGCTCTGGCTGAAAGGCGTCGCCGAGCCGATCCGCGTCAGCGAGGCGTTCCGTCACCGCTTCCGCGCGATGTGACCGGGCGATCAAGACGCGCTCGGCGATCAGACAAAAAAGCGGCGCCGGTGGACTGCACCGGCGCCGCCGAGGACCCAAGCCCGCCGATGCAGGCTTGGGTTCGGGGGTGAAGACTAGAACTTGTACCGAACGCCCAGGCGGTAGTTCGGGCCGCTGGCGCCGTACGACTGGATGACCGGGTCGGTGTAGCTGTAGCGGGTGGCCTTCTCGTCGGTGATGTTCAGCGCCTCGAAGGTGATGCTCACCTGCTTGAACGGCGTGTAGCGCACCGACATGTCGACGTTGGTGGTCGCGCCCGAAGAGCCGAACTCGTTGATCAGCGGGCTGTCGCACGCCGTGCCGTTGGCCTGCAGACCGGGGTCGCAATTGCCGGCCGTCAGCGGGTACGTCGTGTTGTAGGCGTCACGCTTGGCCATCGAGACGCGGGCGTTGAACTTCTTGGTCTCGTAATAGACCGTCAGGTTCATGCCCTTGGGCGACGCGCCCAGCCACGGACCGGTGCCGTAGGTCGGAGCCTTGGTCACCGTACCCGCGCCCGCGACGACCGTGCCCGGGTCGAGGATGTAGGTCAGCTTGGTGTCCAGCTTGGTCATGTTGAACTGGACGCCCAGGTTCTTGAAGTACCAAGGCAGGAAGGTCAGATCCTGCTGGAAGTTGAACTCCCAGCCTTGCAGATAGCCGCCCGGCGCGTCGCGGACCTGGCGAGCCAGAACCGTGTTGTCGGCGTCGATATAGGCGCGGCGGAAGACGTCGCCGCCGGTCGCGGCCGGGAATTGCAGCTTGAGCGCCTCGATGGCGTCGGCGTCCAGGAACTGCGACAGCGGCGCTTCGTAGAAGACCGTCTGCGGGAAGCTGTCGATATCCTTGCGGAAGTAGCCGAGGCTGATCAGGCCGCCCTTGTTGAAATACCACTCGGCGGCAACGTCGAAGGCCTTGCCGCGGAACGGCGAGAGCTTGGTGTTGCCGACGGTGATGGTGCCACCCGTCGTCGAGGCGTCGCCGGGGATGCTGATGCCGGTGATGGCCGGCGACAGATTGCCCAGCAGCGGACGGGCCATGACCTTTGCCGCGGCGAAGCGGATGTAGAGGTTGTCGTAGGCCTCCCAGGTCAGATTCCCCGACGGCAGGGTGTCGGTGTAGTGGTTCTCACCCGTGATGCGGCGGCCAGCGGTCGTTTCACCGTAGGCCAGCACGTCGGTCTCGGCTTGGCGGACCCCGACGTTACCGAACAGGCGGCGACCGCCCCAGACTTCATAGTTGAAGTTGAACTGCGCGTAGTACGAGAGGTTCTTTTCCGTCACGCCGAAGGTGGCGGTGCGGTTGCGCTTCCGCGTGATGGTGAAGTCGCCAAACTTGTTGATGCAGTTACAGTCGTAGCCGAAGACGCTGCTGAACGCCTCCATGTTGGGCACCAGGAAGCTGGTCGTCGTACCCGCCGGCAGGTCGAGGCCGTCGCCGAAATTGATCACTTGGCCGAGCGAGGCGACCGAGACCTTGGCTTCCTTCTCGGTCGGGTTCAGCAGATCGTTGTTGCGCTCGTACTGGTCGGTCGAGAACTGGAATTCACGCTTGGTGACGCCGCCCTTGATCGTCCAGTGGTCGTCGAGCTCGTAGGTCAGGTCGATCTTGCCGCCCTTGTAGTCGTTGACCGTCGTGCGCCGGTAGTGGCGCATGCCCGAGAAGCCCTTGATGATCCCCCAGTTGGCGGGATTGGTCGCGTCGAAGCCGACGTCGAACTTCGGCATGCTGGATGTGCCGCGTTCGTCGAAGATGAACGGCCCTTGGACGTCCATGGCGTTGAACTCGACCAGGGTGCCGACGTTGACGTTCTCCGATCGCGAGGCGCCGACCGAGACCTGGGCCTTCAGTTGATCGCTGAACTCATGATCGATATTGGCCGACACCTGGCGGAAGTCGGTCGTATAGGCCCCGCGGTCGGCGCCCGAGCGCCAGTCGACATTGGCCAGCTTCAGGTACTCGGCGTTCTGGCCGACCACGTCGGCGTCCAGCACCTTCACCGCCGGGCGGCCGATCAGCTGGCCACGGAACGGCAGGGAGGCGGCCGGGCCGGCGTAACCGACCGACAGTGGGTTGGTGTAGTACTCGTAAGCGTCGAGGTTGTTCGGGTTGAAGCTGAAGGTGTAACCGGCCAACGGGTTCGCGCCGTTCAGCGACTGACCACAGTCGGTGCCCGGGCTCAGCTCGGTTTCGGCGGCGAAGGTGCAGGTGCCGGGATAGAGCGCGCGGCGCTGGGCGTCGGTCATCGCCGTACCCGCGCGAGCCGTCGCCGTCGGCGTGTTCGCGCCGAACTGGTAGCTGGCGTTGGTGTTGTTGCGGTTCAGGCCGACGGGGCCCAGCTGGTAGTTGGTGCTGGTGCTCTCGAACTTGGAGTACAGGCCATCGATCGTCAGCCGGGTGCGCTCGGCGAGTTGCAGCTGGAACGAACCGGTCAGACCCAGGCGCTCGGTCGAGACGTTGCGCTGGGCGATCGACGGCAGGGCCGGGAAGCGAACCTGCGAGTTGTTACAGCCCGGCGTGGTCGTGGTCAGACCCGCGATCGGGGACGAGGCCACCGCCGCGCAGCCCGGATAGAGCTTGGCGTAGGCGACGGGGTCGGAGCCGGTCATCGCGGCATAGGCGGCCGGGTTGGCCAGCGGGTTATAGTAGTTGGCTGGATTGGCCTTGTAGGCGTCCAGAGCCGTTCCCGTCAGGGTGGTCGGGATCAGGGCGCTGAAAACCGTGCCGGTCGGGGCCGCGAAACCAGCGCGACCGGGCAGTTCGTCGCCGGTCCAGGTGCTGCCGCGATAGACATAGTCGGACGAGCCCGTGCCGCGAGCGTAGTTGTCGTCTTCCGAGTTGCGCTTGGCCCAGGCGGCCGAGACCAGGACGCCCATCTTGCCGTCGAACCAGCGGTCGGAGAACAGGCCGGTGATCCGCGGGCTGTGCTTCTTGCCGTTCCGATAATAGGAATCCTCGGCCGAGAAGGCCATCTGGCTCTTCTTGTAGTCGAACGGACGGCCGGTGATCAGGTCGACCGTCGCGCCCAGCGAACCTTCGTCGGCTTCGGCCGAGGACGACTTGCGCACGCGGACCGAGCTGAACAGCTCCGAGGCGAAGGCGTTGAAGTCGAAGGCGCGCGAGCGGTTCGGGCTGCTGCCGGCGTCGTTGGCCGCGCCGGTCGACAGCGCTTCCATGTTGTTGATCCGCACGCGGCTGAAGTCGCCCGACAGACCGCGCACGCTGATGGTGCGGCCTTCGCCGTTGTCACGGTCGATCGAGATGCCCGGCAGTCGCTGCAACGACTCCGCGAGGTTCGAGTCCGGGAAGTCGGCGATGTCCTCGGCGTTGATGGCGTCCATCATCACGTCCGAGTTCTTCTTCAGATTCAGCGCGCTCTGGAGCGAGGCGCGATAGCCGGTGACGACCACCTCGCTGACCACTTCGGTCGAGCTGGAGGGCGTGGCCGACGCGGTCTGGGCGGCGGCAAGGCCTGGCGCGGCGACGACGATGGCGGTCAGTGAAATGCCGGCCAGCAAGGTGGTCCGGTGCTTGTTTCTAGCGGTAGTCATTGGTTCCTCCCCAATTTGATCTGCTGGTTTCGCGTGCGGCTTCTTGTCTGTCCGCGCGCGGGTGGTTGTGGTCCTAGTTGGCGAGCGCCTTCCGGCCGGTGATCTGGAGCTTGGCGGCCACGCCTGACGGCTGGGCCAGGCCCGGTCGCGAAACCGGCTGTCCCCCACCAATCCACACGTCCGCCAAACCTGGTTCGACTGACCGTCGGCCGTTCGCGTCGACCGTAGCGAAGGCGTCCGCCTCCAGGTCGAAGCTGACGGTCCTGGTCTCGCCTTTGCGCAGCGACACGCGCTGGAAGCCCTTCAGCGCCCGGATCGGCGCCCCGGCCGCTCCAGGTCGCGAGACATAGAGCTGGACGACCTCGTCACCGTCACGGCCGCCGGCGTTGGCCACCGGAACCGAGACCTTCACGCGTTCTCCGGCGACGGCCGCGCCCTTCAGGACGGGCTTGCCATAGGAGAAGCGGGTGTACGAAAGACCGTAGCCGAACGGATAGAGAGCCTCGCCGCCGAAATAGCGGTAGGTGCGGCCGGCCATGCCGTAGTCCTTGAACGGCGGCAGCTGGTCGGCCGAGCGATAGACGGTGAACGGCAGACGACCCGAGGGGCTGTAGTCCCCGGCCAGCAGGCCAGCGATCGCCGTCCCGCCGTCGCCGCCCGGATACCAGGCCTCGACCACGGCCGGCAGAGTCTTGTCGGCCCAGTTCGAACTGATCGCGCCACCGTTCATCAGCACCAGGACGACCGGCTTGCCCAGCCCGTGCAGACGCTCGAGCAACCTCTGCTGCGGCGCCGGCAGGTCCAGGCTGGTGCGGTCGCCCCCGGCGAAGCCGGCGGCGTGGACCGACATCTCTTCGCCTTCGACCCGAGCCGTCAAACCGCCGGCGAAGATCACGAGGTCGGCGTCCTTGGCGGCGGCCAGAGCCGCGTCGCCGTCGTCAGCGGGTTGGCTCCAGGTCAGACCCTGGGTTCCACGGTCCCCGTCCTGGCGAGCCTCGATGGTGATCGCATAGGCCTTGCCCGCGACGAGGTCGATCGTCTTGGCCATGGAGGGATCAATGGCGGCGTTCCAGAAGTCGGCGATCAGTTGGCCGTCGACCCTGACGCGCCAGCCGCCGTCGCCGGTCAGCGAGAAACCGTGCGCGCCGGTCTGCTTCGGCGTCACGAAGCCGCTCCAACGGATCGAGGTGTGGCGCTCCTGGCGGGTCGGCCGTCCCCAGCTGAATTTGGCGTTCGGATCGACGCGCGTCTCGGCCGGCGCGCCGGCCAGATCCAGATTGTCGAACGCCTCGGCCTTCAGTCCCTTGGCCGTACAGGCCGCATCCTGGCAGAAGACCGCGTCCGGCGCCGGATTGCTGACCGGTCCGACCAGACCCGTCCCCGGGACATGCACGATCTTCGCGCCTGGGAAGCGCGCGCGGAGTCCGGCCAGAACCGTCACCGGCTTGGAGGGCGTGCCGTTATAGTTGCCGACCAAGGCGTCGGTGCTGTCCGCATTGGGACCGATCACCGCGATGGTCTTGGGCGCGGCCTTCAGCGGCAGCAAGCCGTCGTTCTTCAGCAGCACGAGCGACGACTGGGCCGCGCGCAGGGCGACGGCGCGATGGGCGGGCGTATCGTTGTCGGCGGCGGTGATCTTGCCCCACGGCCCACTGGTCGGCGGATCCATGAGACCGAGGCGGAAGCGAACCTCGAACAGCCGACGCATGGCGACGTCGACCTCGGCCTCGCTGACCAGGCCGGACCGCACGGCCTCGACAATGGCCGGCGCCTCGACGCCCTTGGCGCCGCCGAAGTCGCAGGCCAGGTCCGTGCCGGCCTTAAGGGTGGCGGCGAAGGCCTCGGCCGCGGTCTTGCGATAGGCGTGCGCGGTCGACTGATAGACATCCGCCACCGCGCCGCAATCCGACACGACATGGCCCTTGAAGCCCCAGTCGCGGCGGAGACGGTCCGTCAGCAGCGCCGAATTGGCGCAAGCCGGAACGCCGTTGATGGCGTTATAGGCGCACATGACGGCGTCGGCCTTGGCGCGGGTGATCAACGCCTTGAAGGCCGGCAGATAGGTGTCTTCCAGATCATGCGCCGACGGATGGATGTCGTCCCGATGCCGGTCGGCTTCGGGGCCGCTGTGCACGGCATAGTGCTTGGCTGTCGCCATGGTCTTGAGATGATCGAGATCGGGCCCTTGCAGGCCCTGGACGAAAGCCACGCCCATCTCGGTGGTGAGGACGGGGTCCTCGCCATAGGTCTCCTGCCCCCGGCCCCAGCGAGGGTCGCGGAAGATGTTGATGTTGGGCGACCAGACCGTCAGGCCCCGATACTGAGCCGTCGAGCCGTCGGGCGCGACCTTCTCGACGTACTTGGCGCGGAATTCTGTGCTGATGACGTCGGCGACATCGTGCATCAGCACGACGTCGAAGGTCGCGGCCAGGCCGACGGCCTGCGGAAACACCGTGGCCTCGCCTGCCCGGGCCACGCCGTGCAGGCCCTCGCTCCACCAGTTGTAGGCAGGAACCGCCAGGCGCGGGATGGCGGGAGCGGCGTGGCGCAGTTGTCCGGCCTTCTCCTCCAGCGTCATGCGCGCGACGACATCGGCGGCGCGCCGCGCGGCGGGCAACTTGGCGTCGCGATAAGCCGGCGCCTCCTGAGCGGCGGCGGCGCCAGCCATGGCGATCACCGCGACAGCGGCCGAGGCTTGCAGCAGGACGCGGAAATCAAGCGACATCGTCGTCTCTCCGGACGGCGTTCAGGTCCCGCAGCAACTGCCGATCGGGTCGAAACAGGATGGTGCGTTCGCCGCCGAGCTCTTGAGCCTGACCGCTGATCGGATTGATGAGGGCGTAGGGATTCTTCTGGCGCACGGTCAGTTCACCGATGCGCGGCACCTCAAGACCCTGGCCCTCAAGCAGTGCGTGCCGCATCCGCCGAAACAACGACTGGACCAGCAGATCGCTGAGCTCGCGGTCTAGGGAGCGCGAGAAATCCATGAAGGGCTGCACGAAAGCGCCGTCAACGCGCATCGACGCCTCGACCGCTCTCGTCGCGCTTTGCCAGACTCTTTTGCCGTCCCGTGGTTCGCAAAACCGGTTCCCTCCTGTCGCGGCCTCATGGGCCACTTTTCCCGGCTGGACACCGGTGTCACTGATGTTGACATAAACATGCCGAAATTAGATTCGGAAGGAGAAAGTTACCGGTCACATTGGAAATTTTACGCAAATTTCTTGCGACGCGGACCGCACATCTATGATCAACGATCCAGCTGCCCCAACCCGCACAATAAAGATCCGCGCCAGCCTATTTTTTTCGAAGCGCATTGACCCGCGCGCGTAGAGCTCCATCGTCGGCGACGATCGGTGCTTAAGGAGACGGGAGGGACCGTGGCGAAACCGCAGCGGCCCAGCGCCGAACACAGCCTAGGCACATGGAGCCGGCGGGACGCGTTTCTCGCCAGCTACGCCGACGATTGGATGGACCTGTGCGCCTTCCTGCGCACGCGCTTCGGCTCCGGACCACCAGAACCGGAGGATCTTGCGCAGCAGGCTTTCGTCAAGCTGGGGGAGCGCCCCGCCGACCACGAACATGAAAGCCCGCGCGGCTTTGTGTTCCGTGTAGCGATCAACCTAGCGCGTGACGCCCTACGACATCAAAAGCGGACATTGCAGGTGGTTTCGACCTCGGCCTCGACGTTGGAACCCGACGCCCCGCCCGACGCCGAGCGCACCCTGATCGCCAAACAGGAACTGGTCGTACTCAATCGCGTGGTTGAAGGACTTCCCCCGCGCCACCGTGATTTCTTGGCCGCCAACCGCGTGGCGGGCCAGAGCTTCGCCGAGATCGCCCGCCAGAACGGGGTCTCCGAGGCCCTGGTCCGCAAGACGGTGGGTGAGGCTGTCGCCGCATGCCAGCGCGCCCTCGCGGGTGGCGTTATCGACTTTCGAGGACTGTCCCGTGAACGCAACCGCCGCGCCTGAGCGCGATATCGAAAGCCAGGCCCGTGACTGGGCCTTGGCCGTCTTTGGCGAGCGCCTTTCGCCGCAGCGCGCCGAGGCGTTGCGTGGCTGGCTGGACGCCGACCCACGCCATGTCCCCGCCTATGACGAAGCCGAACGGCTGATGCTCGTCCTGAGCGACGTTGAGGCTCTCAAGCGCCCGGCCAAGGCGCACCGTCCCACGCCGCACGGTTGGATCTGGGCCGCCGCCCTGCCCCTTGCGGCTTGCCTGGCGATCGGTGTCGGCGTCGCCACACGGCCCACCGTGATCGAGAGCGACCGGAACGTCCGGACCGTGGCCTTGCGCGACGGCAGCACGGCGATACTGGCTCCGGAAACACGCCTGCGCCAATCGGGGTGGCTGGGCGATCGCCGCTACGACCTGGAACGCGGCGAGGCTTTGTTCGACGTCCGCCATGCCGAAGGTCGCCCGTTCCAGGTTCGAGCGGGCGAGGCTCGCGTCACCGTCCTGGGCACACGCTTCGATGTTCGCAAGGCCGCCAGCGGCGAGATCGGCGTGGCAGTCGAACGCGGTCGCGTGGCGGTTCGTCGCGAGACGGGCGGACCGGCCTTCGACGCCGTGCTCGGCCGTGGAGACTCCGTGACCCTGGACGCCGGCGGCGCCCACCGCATCCGTTTGGCCGACCCGGCCACCGTCGGGGACTGGCGACGGGGCAGGTTGAGCTATGCCTCATCTCGGATTGAAGACGTGGTCGCTGACATCAATCGGTTCTCGACCGTGCGCGTGACAGCCGATCCCGCCCTGGCCGACATTCGACTAACCGCCAGCTTCCGGTCCGACCAGGCGCAGATCTTCGTGACCAGCCTGCCCGCCCTGCTCCCAGTCGAAATCCGATCCCGCGCGGACGGGTCGCTCCTGATCGCGCCCAACGCTCAAGGAAGCCGCCCCGCGCGATGAGGCTGGCCGTCGAGGCCGTGTGACGTATCAGTGCAGCGCCACGGTGTTCGGCTTGGGATTCGGCTGGCGAGCCTCGGTCATCCACGCCGGCCAGACGGTCGTCACCCATTCACCCTTGACGTACTGATCGTGCACGATGCCCAGCCATTGCCGCAGGGCCTGTGTCGTCAGAGTCAGACTGGCGGATTCAACATCACTGGAGCGGAACTTGAGGCTCACCGCCCCCGTCCCGGTGACGATGTCCACCGAGTCCACCCGCCAGGACGCCGCGGGCGCATGGGCCTGGACCGGAACCTGTGGCTCGAGCGACGCCTGGGCGGACTGTTGGGCGAAGCCTTGCAGCATCTCTTTGTCCACGACGCCCACTGTCGTGTTCGCGCCGCCGTTCTCCTCCAGCCATCGCGTCAGGCGGGGGGCCAGCCGGTTGAGCAACCGCTGGGTCAACCACAGCACCACCGTCTCGTCCTCGGCCGTCGCACCCGCCAGGCGAATGCGGTCCTGCACCGGCGCGTATTCGGTGGTGACGCGTTGCAGCGCTGGACAGTCCTGCATCTTGATTCCTGGAGGCCCTGCTTGAACGGGGAAACGACGGATACCGACGCCGCCTATTAAACTCCAATGATTTGCGATTGTCGGCCCCTGAAAGGGCCGGTTGAACGCCGCCATCCGTCAAGCGGACCGAAAAGCCACCGGCTCCGAACGCGGCTGTCGTGGTCGTTCACCGCTTGGGAAATGACGTTCACCGATCAGCCGTTGGCGCGTGCAGAGCCGAGCTCTAAGGCCAGCATCCTCATCGGGGATTTCCATGCGTCCAGTCACTCGCGCCACCGTCGTCGCTCTGTCCTGCGTCCTCTCCAGTCTTGGCTCCACCGCCCCCGCTCAGGTTCAGGGCGTCGGCCAGGGCCGGTCGAACCTGGATCTCGCCCCCGTTTTCGCCCCGATCGCGCCGACGGGTCCCGGCTGCGTGGCCGGCGTAGAGACGCCCGGCCGGCCTACGACGATCGTCGCCCACGGACAGTCGGATCTGGAGCACGCTGATCCGCTCACACCAGCCAGCATCTTCGAGAGCGGTTCCCTGGCCAAGCAATTCACCGCCGCCGCGATCATGCTGCTGGTCCAGGACGGCAAGGCGACTTTGGACGACGACATCCGGCGCTACCTGCCCGAGATGCCGGGCTACGGAACGCCGATCACGATCCGCCACCTGCTGAACCACACCAGCGGTCTGCGCGAGCAATGGAGCCTCATGGCCCTGACCGGTAACGGCCCCGGAACCCAGACGCACAACATGGCCATGATCCTGGAGCTGGCGTCTCGCCAGAAGGGCCTGAACTTCACCCCAGGCGCCGAGTTCCTCTACACCAACACCAACTACGCCCTGGCCGCGATGATCGTCGAGCGGATCAGCGGCGCCAGCTTGCAGCGGTTCACCGATCAGCGCCTGTTCCAGCCCTTGGGCATGAGCCACACGCGTTGGCGCGAGGATTTCCGCACCGTGGTTCCAGGTCGCGCGACGGCCTATGCGCCGGCGCCCACTGGCTTCGTCGCCAACATGCCGTTCACCAACGTCTATGGAAACGGCGGCATGTTGACCACGGTCGGCGACCTGCTGCGCTGGAACGCTTTCCTGGACAATCCGTCCGTTCTGCCAGGCGGCCAGGCGCTCGTGACCGCCCTGCAGACCCCGGGGCGCCTGAGCAACGGCGCGGCGCTGGAGTACGGCCTGGGCCTGGAGGTGACCCGCGACCACGGTCGGCGTCTGGTGTCACACAGCGGTTCCACTGGCGGCTACAAGACCTGGCTGGCCCGCTATCCCGACCAGGGCGTGTCGATCGCCCTGATGTGCAACAACGGCGGGGTAGATCCGGTCGAGATGGGCGAACAGGTCGCCGAACAGGCCCTGTTGGCGATGGGGCGCTCCAGGGCGACTGCCGTGACCTCGGCGCCCAAGGCGATCGCGGCGGCCCAAGCCCCGACGATGGACCTCGCGCCCTACCAAGGCCTGTTCCGCAATCCGGTGACGGGTGAGTTGGTCCAGTTGGAAGCCGTCAACGGCCAACTGACTCTGAGACAAGGCGGAGCACAGGCGCTGATCCCGCTTGGCGGCGACCGCTTTCAGCGCACCAACGGCGACATGGTCCGGTTCACGCTGACAGGCGGCAGGGCGAGCGCGCTGAGCGTCAACCGTGACGATGTCATCAGGCGGTACGTCGCCGTACAGCCGGCCAAGACCGACGGCCCAACCCTCGCGGCCTATGTCGGGACCTACTACAGCGCCGAACTCGACACCCGGATCACCGTGGTTCAACAGGGCGAGGCTCTGGTCATGCGCCAACCGTTCGCGGTCGAATGGCCGTTGAGCCCCAGCTTCGCCGATGGCTTCACCACACGGCTGCGCGGAACCACGACCTTCGTCTTCGAAAGGAGCGCCGAGGGACGGGTTATCGGCCTTCGCGCCTGGGCGAACGGGGTCCGCGACCTGCCGTTCTCCAAGCAGTGACCTGAACACCTTACGCTGCCCGATCAAGGCCGGTCGCTTTCGGAGCGACCGGCCATTTTCGCCTATTGCACCGTCGTCGCCTTGGCCGGAGAGGCCTTGTCGGGCGTCGTGCCCTCGCCGTCGAAAGGCTCGAGCCTGAACGCCACGCGCGTGGGCTCCAGCTTGGTGCGGTACTGCATGTGCGGCAGTCCGACATGGTTCCAGGCCGTGTCGCCGCCGACGCCCCATTGGACGCTGTCGATCAGCAGCGAGACCTCGCCGTGTGGCGTGATGTCGGAGCTCTTCCAGGTTCCCGCCGGGCGCCGATAGAGGTCGGCATAGGGGAAGGCCAGGACGTTCATCATCAGCGGCGTCTCGCCTCGGACCCGCAGACCCTTGCCCTCGCCCAACACTTCCATCCAGCGGACATCGACCTTGTTGCCGGTGTCCTGGGGCCGCATGTAGTCGTGGTTCTGTTCGGCGATCGCGCCGCGCCACAGGCCGATCGGCGCGCTGGTCTTGCGGTCGACATAGGTCTCGTGCGGACCCCGGCCGTACCACTCGACCGTCTTGACGCTCGTCGGCATCGCGAACGCCAATCCCACGCGAACCGGCGGCGGCAGGTCGCTCTTCAGCGGCGTCAGCTGTCCGGCCACGTCGACCGTCCCGTCGCCGCTCATCGTGTAGGTGGTGACGAAGCGCGCCGCGCCGGCCCCCAACTCGTGATCGACGACGACCTCGGCCCCGCCGCCCGGCAGGTGACGGCTCGTGATCGAACGGACCTGTCGCTCCCGGGTCATCACCCTCCACGGCGTCTGTTGCGAGACGATGCTGGTCAGGGTGTCGTTGTCGGTTTCAGCGCGGAAGAAGTTGGGTGCGCCGCCAGTCAGCAGCGTCGAGCCCGGCTTGCCGTAGCCGGCGACCAAACCGGTCTTGCGGTCCAGGATCAGGCTGGTTCCCCCGGCCGACAGCGCGATGCTGTCGCCGACGTCCTTCAGCTCGACGACGCCGCTGGCCACAGCGGTACTCGAGATCGTCGGCTGGCTCAGCGCGAACTGCTCCCAGCCGACCACATAGCCCTCGGGCGTCAGCGGCACGGAACCCGCCTTGGCCTTGGCGCGGACGGTGACGAAGTACTCCGCGCCAGCCTTGCGCTCGACCTTCGGCAAAGGCAGCGAGACGGTCTGGGTCGCCCGCGCGGCGGTCGATAGCGCCGGCAGGTCGCCCTTGGCGATCGTCACGCCGTTCTCCTGCAAGGCCCACTCGAACGCGAAGCCCGAGAGGTCGCGGAAGTCGTGGCGGTTGCGCACGGTCACCGCGCCGGTCGCGGGATCGAAACCCTCGAACTGGATCGGCGAAAGGACCTTCTGCACCTCGTAGATGTGCGGATTGGGCGTGCGGTCGGGCTGGATCAGGCCGTCGCCGAACTCGATGTCGCCGCCCGGATTGGGACCGTATTCCCCGCCGTCGCCCCAGTAGCGCCGGCCGTCCTTGGTGTAGCGGTACATGGACTGGTCCACCCAGTCCCAGATGAAGCCGCCCTGCAGCTTGTCGTACTTGTAGATGGTGTCCCAGTAGTCCTTGAAGTTCCCGCCCGAATTGCCCTGCATGTGGGCGTATTCGCACTGGATCATCGGCTGGGTGCGGGTCGGATCCAGCGCCCAGTCGACCATCTTCTCGATGTCGTCGTACATCGGCGCGTAGATGTCGACATAGGCATTGGGCTCGTGCTCCCAGTCGAGCGTGCCCCAGCCAAGGTACGAAATCAGCCGCGACGGGTCGCGCTTGCGAGCATCGGCGGCCGCCTTCGCGAAGGTGGGTCCGATGCCGGCCTCGTTGCCCAGCGACCAGAAGATCACCGAGGGATGGTTCTTGTCGCGCTCGACCATGTTCAGCACGCGGCTGACATGGGCGCCTTCCCAGGCCGGATCGAAACCCAGCTGCAGCTTGGGACGCAGCTCCGGGTACTTGTTGGCGTAGTCCATGTACGCGTGGCTCTCGATGTCGGCCTCGTCCATGACATAGAGGCCGTACTCGTCGGCGAGCGCGTACCAGAGCTCGGCGTTCGGATAGTGCGAGGTGCGCACGGCGTTGATGTTGTTGCGCTTCATCAGCTCGATGTCGCGGCGCATCGAGGCTTCCGAGATGACGTGGAAGGTCTCGGGGTCGTGTTCGTGGCGATTGACGCCGCGGATGACGATCGGACGGCCGTTGACCATGACCCGGCCGTCCTTGATCTCGACGGTGCGGAAGCCGATGCGCTGGGGCGTGGCCTGGATGACCTGGCCCTTGGCGTCCAGCACCTCGACCAGCAGGGTGTAGAGGTTGGGCGTCTCGGCGGTCCATTGGCGTACGCCGGGCACGGTGGCCGACAGGGTCTCGGTCTTGGCCGCCCCGGCCGCGACCTGGGCTTCCTGGGTCACGACGGCCTTGGCGCCGTCCAGCAGGGTCATGCGCACGGTGACCGGCTGGTCGCGCTGCGTCAGCGCCACGTCGGTCGACAGCACGCCGTCGCGATAGGCCTTGTCGAGGCCCGCATGGACGAAGAGATCGCTCAGCCGGGCCTTCGGCGCGGCCTTCAGATAGACCGAGCGCTCGATGCCCGAGACGCGCCAGAAGTCCTGGTCTTCCAGATAGCTGCCGTCCGACCAGCGGTGGATCTGGATCGCGACGACATTCTTCTGGCCCGTTTTCAGAAGCCGCGTGACGTCGAACTCGCTGGGCAGCTTGGAGTCTTCCGAATAGCCGGCCTCCTGGCCGTTCACCCACACCCGATAGGCCGAGCCGGCCGCGCCGATGTGAAGAATGACGTCCTGGCCCGACCAGGTCGCCGGGACCTCGAAGGTCCGGCGATAGTAACCGACCGGATTGGTGGCGTGCGGGATCAGCGGGCGATTGGCCGGAAACGGATAGGTGATGTTGTTGTAGCGAGGCTGGTCGTAGCCCTCGGTCTGCCACAGGGCCGGAACCTTGATCGTCTTCCAGCTGGAGACGTCATAGTCGGGCTTCTCGAAGCCGTCGGGGACCGCGTCCGATGACGACGAGAACTGGAACGACCACTGGCCGTCCAGCGTCCGATAGCGGGTCGAGCGGGTCTGGTCGCCGGCCAGGGCGGCCTTGCGCGTTTCGAACGGAAAGTGGGTGGCGCTGGCGGCCAGCTTGCCGCGCGCATAGACCGCCGGGTTCTCCCAGTCGGGCCGGCTGGGGTCGATCTGGACTGGCTGCACTCGTGGAGCGTCCGCGGCGATGACGCCGGTCGCGGCCATGGCGCCGATGAGGGCGGCCATGCTGGCGCCCCAGAACTTCGTTGCCCTCACTCGACTTCTCCGCATTTCGATATGTCTGACACGATTTCCCGCCTCCCCTTCTCGGACGAACGCCGAGGCCCGAAAAGAGCGCCGGTGAAGCGGTAGCTTCACCGGCGAGAGCGGCTTGTGTGCGGGGGAGCTCACAAACCAAGGGAGGAAGTCTGGTGCTGGTTTCGTCTTCGAAACCTAGAACTTGCCGCGCACCCCGAACTTGATCGTCCGACCGTTGAACTTGGCGTAGTCCATCCGCGTCTTGCGGCCATCGCCGTAGCGACCGCTGACGTCGTCGAAGTAATCGTAGGTCAAGGCGTTGGTCAGGTTCAGGGCATCCAGTCTAACTTCGATGCTGTCATTGACCCTGTAGGTGACGTTGCCGTCGAGGAACCCGGCGCCGGCGTGCCAGCGCTGGAGATCCGAGCCGTTGTTGGTGGTCTCGATGATGTTCTTGGCCTTGTAGTTGTAGGACAGCCGGAGCCCGAACGGTCCCTTCTCGTAGTAGCCCGTCAGGCTGTACGAGTACTTCGGCACGGTGTTGACGTTGATGATCTTGCCGCCGGTGGTGGCGTAGTTGAAGCCGGACGTGTTGACGTGGGTGAAGCTGGCCAACGCGCCCAGGCCGCTCCAGAAGCCCGGCAGGAAATCGAACGACTGCTGATAGGCCAGTTCATAGCCGTCCAGCTTGATCGAGCCCTGATTGTAGAAGGTCGCCAGGGTGATCGGCAGGTTCGGGTCGACCTTGCCCGTCGCCGGGTTCTGGAAGATCGGGCCCAGCGCCGTATCCGGCAGGCCCAGGGACGAGAACGGCACGGTCGTCGTCGTCGACACCGTGGTGTCCTTGAGCTCCTTCCAGAAGAACCCGGCGCTCAGGATGCCACCGCGCCCGAAGTACCACTCCACGCCGGTGTCGTAGTTGGTGGACACCTGCGGCAACAGGTCCGGATTCCCCGACGTCGCGCGGGTGTCATAGATATTGGGGATGACGGTGTTGGCCGCGATGATCGACAGCGAGGCGCGCGTGATCGTCTTGCCCCACGACCCACGCCAGGTGAGCTTGTCGGTCAGGTCGTAGGCGAAGCTCGCCGACGGCAGGGTGTTCTTGTACGACCCGCCCGCCACATTGGGCACGTAGGTCGTCACCGTCCCGTCGGTCTTGCGCAGGTAGTTGTCGATGTGCGTGGTCGTCTCGGAGTAGCGCACGCCGGCATTGATCCGGAGGGCGCGGTCGAAGATCTGGCCGCGAAGGTCGGTCTGGGCGAAGGCGGTCTTGATCTCCTCCTCGGCCCCGAAGCTGGCGTTGAAGTCGATCGGCGTGGCCTTGGCCAGGTTGATCGGGTCGAAGGCGCTCATCATGTAGGCGCGGTCGAAGGTCGCCCAGGCCTGCGGATAGCCTTCACCGATGACCAGATGATCCAGCGGCACGTCATGCAGCATGGCCCCGCGCAGACCGGCGACGCCGATCGTGTTGAGCTTGGTGGTGCCCGCCGCGGTCGCGTTGCGCTTGGTGGTGTTCTTCCGCGTCGAGACGTAGGACAGGCCGCCCTTGAGGTGGCCTTCCCAACCGAGCAGGCCGTAGTCGTACTCGGCGAAGAACTTGGCCGTCTTTTCCTTGTCGACCTCGCGGCGCCAGTCGAAGCCGACGCCGAAGTCCTGGTAGTTGGCCGGATTGGTGAAGTCGACGCCCGCCGCCGACAGGGCCGGATAGACGTGGTCGTCGGTGTAGTCGATCGTCGTCGTCACGCCGTAGACATTGGCGATCAACCGGTTGCCGGTGAAGAAGGCGTCGCTCTGGCTGAGGCTGCCCTGAGCCGTCACCTTCAGGCGATCGGTCAGCTGATAGTTGGCGTTGAACGACGCCATCTTGAACTCGGTCTCGGCGTTGTAGAAGTAGCTCTCGCCCAGATAGGACGTGTTGCCGAACGTGCCTTCCAGCAGGTTCGATTTCGGGTCCAGGGTGACGTTGATCGGCACCAGACCGTTATGTCCCGGCGCGCCGGGCTGGGCGGTCAGGCTGGTGGTCTTGGAGTTCCGGATCGGCAGGCCGAACGTGTATTCGTCGAGCGAGTCCGTCAGCTTCGAATAGAGCCCGTCGAGGCTGATGTTGAACTTGTCGTTCTGGTACTGCAGCGAACCGACGGCGCCGTTGCGCTCACGCGTGTTCTCACCGCCGTAGTAGCGATAGAAGCGCGGCAGGTAGCCGTTTTCGATCTGGGACTGGGTCAGCGCCCCGCGATTATAGCGCGGGTCGGCGAAGTCCAGCGTGACCGCGAACGGCCCCTTGTTCGGCGACTGGCTGCCCAGGGCGTGGTTGTTGTAGCCGCCCGTGGCCTCGAAGCCGGAGCGGTTGTTGACGCTCTTGGAGTGGGCCACGGCCAGCAGCGCGCCGAAATTGCCCCACGTATTGGAGATTAGCGCGAAGCCGGCAGGGTCCAGATGCTTGGACTTGTCGTTGTAGCTCCCCACCACCTGGTAGCGGATGGCGCGTCCGGGATGGTCGAAGGGACGAGGCGTCTGCAGGTCGACGACGCCGCCGATGCCGCCTTCCTCGAGTTCGGCCAGCGGGGTCTTGTAGAAATCGACCCGCCCGAAAAGCTCCGAGGCGAAGACGTCATAGTTGAAGTCGCGCGACGAGCCGCCGACGTTGCTCGACGAGGTCGTGCGCACCGGCGCGCCGTTGATGGTGGTCACGCTGTAGTCGGATCCCAGACCTCGGATCGAGATCCGCTGGCCTTCGTTCGAGGCGCCGTCGCGGCTCAGATAGACGCCTGGGATGCGCTGCAGGGCCTCGGCCACGTTGGCCTCGGGAAACTTGCCGATATCCTCGGCCACGATCGAATCCCGGACCGCGATCGCTTCCCTCTTCAGACCAAGGGATTTTTGCAGCGACGAGCGGAAGCCGGTGACGATCACCTCTTCCACGGTGTCCTGTCCGGTGGCCGCGGCCTGGGCCCAGGCCGTGTTCGCGACGCCGCCCATTCCCATGGCCAGAATCGTCGTCAGCAGAAGTTGCTTCTTCATAGTTCCCTCCCCTTCGCGGCGCCTTTTTGGCCGCGCAAATCCCATCCCCGCTCGGTGGTTCGAGGGGGCTGCGCCACCGCTGGGCAGCGCGTTTCAAAAATCGAGAACACGTGGTTTTGGACGGCTAGGCGGTTGAGGCCTGCATCATGGGTCTAGGCATGTTTCCTCACGGTCGAGCTTTTCGCTTCTGATCAAGGGCGTAACACATAGCGAAGCGCCGCAACATATATGGGAACATCATTTGTATGATTTTTCAGGTCAACCTGTGTTTCAGCGACCAATGTTGCGCGACAGCAACATGAAAATCGGAATTCTGGCGTGCGAAGACGCCGCCGCGGCGTGGCCACGGCGGTCCAAAAGCGGAGTCGACTCGCCTCAGCGGTAGCCGAACTCGGCGCTGATCTTCTGGGTGGTTTCCATGACGTAGGCCGCGACCGTCTCGATCCGGGCGTCATCCATGTACTGGGCGATCGAGGACACCGAGACAGCGGCGATGATCTTGCCGCCCATGTCGCGGATCGGCGCGGCGACGCAGCGGATGTGATCCTCGTTCTCGTCCATATCCAAGGCGTAGCCCAGGGCGCGGTACCGGGCCATGATTTCCAGCCACTGCCGAAGGTCGTAGCGATAGCGCGGGAAGACGGCGGCCTCGCGCAGGAAAACCTCGCGCAGGACATCCTCGCCTTCGTCCATCAGCAGCGCCTTGCCCAGGCCCGTATGCCTTAGGGGCTGCCGCTCGCCGATCACGCAACGCACCTCAATGCGCCGGGTCCCGGGGATCTTGTCGATATAGTGGACCTGGTCGCGATCGAAAACGCCCAGATTGACCGTGTCGCCGGTGTCGATCGACAGCTGGCGCAGGTGGTCGTGGCTGACGCGGGTCAGGGTGATCTGCTGGGAGGCGGCGTAGCCCAACTCCAGGAGTTTGGTCCCAAGCGCGTAGCCGTCTCTCGGCGAGAAGGACAGGAAGCCGGCTTCGACCAGGGTCGAGGCCAGGCGGTGGACCGTCGTCTTGTTCAGATCCAGCGACTTGGCCATCTTGCTGAGGGTCGTGTCGCCCTTGGCCACCCGGCTCAGCACTTCCAAACCCTTGAAGAGGGTCTGTGCGCCTGCGCTCGTCCGCGACGAGGAGGCCTCATCCCCGTCCGTCGAGGCGATGTCCTTCATATCAACCATTCACGCGGGCGCCCGGCGACATTGCCGCGAGCCGTACCGCATAGTGATACGATCCCGCCGGCAAAATGCAATGGCCGCCCAAAGCCCACCGTTCCGCTTCAGTAGTCCACGGCATAGTCTTTTTGGAACGGTTGCCCGGCGAAGGCGAGCTTCTGAGTCCACGGTTGCGACGCCGCCGTCCAGAAGCTGTCGGTCGCCGGCAGGCCCAGGGCCAGGAAGCCCTCAGTCGTGATGTACATGCTGCCGCTGTTCGAATACCAGTCGCCCAGCGCCGGGTTGTGTCCCGCGAAGCCGATGGTCAGGAAACCGTCCGCCGTGAAGTTGCTCTCGTGGCGGAAGATCGCCTTGTGGGCGGCGACCAGCGCCGAGCGAACCTGGCCTTCCGAAAGCTTGGTGGGCAGCTGCTTGCGCAGGGCCAGATGGGCCAGGGGCTGGAACGCCGCGGTGCGATAGGTCAGCGACCGACCGAACGGTGGGAAGGTCCCCTCCGGCGAGACGAACCGCTCAAGGTGCTCGCTGTAGCGCTGGGCCCGCTTGACCGCCAATTCGCGCCACTTGGTCAGATCGTCCTTCCAGAACGGCGCCTTCTTGGCCTCCATGATCTCCAGGACCTGGATCAGCATCGGGTGGATCACGAACGAATTGTAGTAGTCGAAGTGGAACGTCGCGCCGTCCTTGACCCAGCCGTCGCCGATGTACCAATCGTTCATCGCGCGCACGGCGTTGTTGAGGCGCATCGGATCGGCCTCCTCGCCGATCTGCAGTAGGAACGCCTCGTTCATGGCCGCGAACAGCAGCCAGTTGGTGATCGGCGGATTGACCCGGCGCAGGCCCTTGATCTCCTCGACGATGCGCTTCTTGGTCGTCGCGTCCAGTGGGTCCCACAGGGCCTTGGGCGCGCGCAGCAGGGCCTGGGTGAAATAGGCGGAGTCGACCAAGGCCTGGCCGTGGCCGCGCCACAGCAAGTAGTCGGGGCTCTTCGGATCCACTGAGTGAACGTAAGCCTGCAGCGCCTGTTCGGTCAGGCGCTTGCGAACCTTGCCCTCGGCGGTGTCGTCGTCGGGCAGACCCAGCCAGGGCGACAACCCCGAGATCATGCGGCCGAAGCACTCCAGATAGGCCACGCCCGCTTCGCGCCCGTCCCAGCTGGGGCTGAGCTCCAGGGCGAAGGTTTTCTTCAGCTGACCTTTCGACATCGCCGACAGAACCGGGCTGGCGATCTTCTCCAGCAGGCCGGCCATGTAGGCGCGGTCGTCGAGCGGAGCCGCGGCCGGCTTGGCGGCGTTGGCCGCTCCGGCGCCCAGGGACGCGGCGCCGACGAGGGCCACCTTCATGAAATCGCGCTTGTGCATGGTCGCCCCTATCGAGCCGGCTTGAGATCGAGATCCGCCATCGCGGTCGCCGCCAGCAGGAAGGCGCCGACGCCGTAGAACTGCGTATCGTCGTAGCTGACGCTCTCCGGACGATCGGAGACCGGCTGCACGTAGCCGAACTTGCCGTCCGGATGCACCGCGCGGGTCAGGGCCACCCAGCCCTTGCGCGCGACAGGCTCGTAGGCGCTCCGCTCAAGCAATCCGGTCTTCAGCCCCCAGGCCATGCCGTAGGTGAAGAAGGCCGTTCCGCTGGATTCCGGGACGGACTTGGTCGGATCGGACAACAACGACGGCGACCAGTAACCGTCGGGCTTCTGGATGGCCTTCAGCTTGCCGGCCATCTCCTTGAAGACGGCCTCCATCCGCGCACGGTCAGGATCGCCGGGCGGCAACAGCGGGATCATGCGCGCCAGGCCGGCGAACACCCAACCGTCGCCGCGGCTCCAGAACACCTTCTCGCCGTTCGGGCCGCGACGGGGGAAGAACCGGGAGTCGCGGTAGTAGAGGTGTTCGTCCTTGTCGTAGAGGAAGTCGGTTACGGCCGCGAACTCCTTCCTCGCATAGGCCGCGTAGCGTGGATCGCCCGTGACGGCGCTCAGCTCGAACCAGGTGGCCGGCGCCATGAACAGGGCGTCGCTCCAGCACCAGCGCTGGTCGCAATCGACGCCGCGCGGATCGGTATATTCGGCGTGCTCCAGCCCGACCTTCGGCGGATGGGCCAGGATGGCGTCAAACCGCTGGCGCAGCGGCCCGATCGCCGCGTCGCCAGCGCCGTGCCGCGAGGCCCAGAGATAGGCTTGGCCGATCACGTGGTCGTCGGCGTGGTAGAAACGCTTGCCCAGTTCCCACTGGTTGGCCAGGCCTCGCGCCAGGATCGCCTGGCGATAGGCCGAATTGTCGGATCGGTCGGCGAGGTCACGCAGCCCGACGAACAGGGCGCCCTGCACCCAGCCCTTCGCGTCGGCCGTGTCTCGCGAGGTGTTCGGCGGAATATAGCCCGCCGCCATGGTGGCCAACTGGTAGTCGGCGACCTTCTCGGCCAACCGCAACACCTCGGCGCGGCCATACGGAACAACCGCCGCCTGGGCGGGCGCGGGCTGCGCGTGGGCGACAGTCACGGCCAGCGGCGCGAACGTCGCCAGCGACGCCGCGATCCCGACCGCCGCGCGGAAAACCAACCTCATCACTTCCTCCCTCAAGGCCGGGTTCGCCCGCGCCTTCTATTCTTGGTTCGCCCCTTCTCGGGGGCTTCGCCCCTCACTGCAGCTGGCAGATGTCGAGCACATTCATGTCGTCATAGTCGAGGTTCTCGCCGCCCATCGCCCAGATGAAAGCGTAGCTGCCGGTGCCGACGCCACTATGGACCGACCAGGGCGGGCAGATCACCGCCTGCTCATTGCCGACCACGAGATGGCGCGTCGCGTCGGGCTCACCCATGAAGTGCAGCGCCCGCGCGTCGTCCTCGAACCGGAAATAGAAATAGGCCTCCGACCGACGATCGTGCAGATGCGGCGGCATGGTGTTCCAGACACTGCCCGGCTGCAGGATGGTCAGGCCGAGCAACAGCTGGGCCGAAGCGCAAACGCCAGGCACCACCAGCTGATAGATGATCCGATGGTTGGCGGTCTCGCGTGCTCCGCGTTCCAGGGGAATGGCCGCCGCCGTCGACAGCGCCTTGGTTTCGAAGGCGGCGTGGGCGGGTGTCGAGGCCAGGTAGAACCGGGCCGGGCGCGCCACGTCGAGGCTCTCGAACCGGACATCGACGGCGCCGCGCGTGATGTACAGGGCGTCGAGCGCCTCCAGGACGAAGACCTGACCGTCCACCACGACACGGCCCGGGCCCTGGCCGACATTGACCACGCCCATCTCCCGGTTCGCCAGGAACGGCTGGCCGGCTTGCGACGGGGGTTCAGCGTGGACTGGCAGGGCGATCGCCACATCAAGCGGCGCGGCCCCGCCGATCACCAGGCGCTCCTGATGCAGATAGTTGAGCTTGACGGCCCCGGCGACGAACAGGCCCTCGATCAGGTACCGATCGCGAAGATCCTGATTGCTGGCTCCGTCCATCATCGTCGGATGGGTGGCGTAGAAAACCTTGTCGTATGTCAAAGCCTGGGACCTTGGCCTCGTTCTAGCGCCCGCCAGCGTGGCGGGCCGGCGGCGGTGATAACATCGATCATGGCCCCCTCCGCGTCGCCAATCTTGTCGCATTTATCTGACAAATAGATTTCTGAAACGCAAGTCCGGAAATCGGAACAAGTCATTCCAGAGACTCGAACTTCGCACTCTGGCGTTTCGATTGACAGTGTCCAGCACGACCATTCGGAACGGGCGGTCGCCGAAGCGCGCAGCGACCTCCTTATTATCATACAATTGCATCGCGCTCTGCAAATCCGTGCTAGGCATACCCAAAGACGCTGAAAAGGCGTCAGGCGGTGGGGAGATGAGCCTATGCGGAACGGTGTCGGTCTCGGCTTACTTGCCGCCTTGTCGGTGGGATCGCCGGTCTTCGCCCAGGCGCCCGCCCCCCTGCCTGTCTCGATCACGGTCGACGCCGCCAAGCCTCTCGGCGAGCTGCGGCCGATCTGGCGGTTCTTCGGGGCCGACGAGCCGAACTACGCGACCATGAAGGACGGCCGCAAGCTGCTGGGCCATCTGGGAGCGCTCAAGCCCAAGGCCGTCTATTTCCGCACCCACAACCTGCTGAACACCGGCGACGGGACTCCCGCCCTGAAGTGGGGCAGCACCAACGTCTATACCGAGGACGTCAACGGTCGCCCGATCTACGACTGGACGATCCTGGATCGACTGTTCGACACCTACCTGGCCAACGGGGTCAGGCCGTACGTCCAGATCGGCTTCATGCCCCAGGCGCTCTCGACCCATCCCGAGCCTTACCAGCACGCCTGGCGGCCGGGCTTCGACTACAATCTGATCAGCGGCGGCTGGGGCTATCCGCCCAAGGACTACGACAAGTGGGCGGAGCTGGCCTACCAGTGGACGCGCCACTGCGTCGAACGCTACGGCCGGGCCGAAGTCGAGACCTGGTACTTCGAGGTCTGGAACGAACCCAACGGCCCCGCTTACTGGAAGGGCACGCCCCAGGAGTTTCACAAGCTGCATGACTACGCCGTCGCCGGGGTTCGGCGGGCCCTGCCCACGGCCCGGGTCGGCGGTCCGGACGTCGCCGGCAGCGGCGGCCAGTTCATGGAGGACTTCCTCACCCACGTGAGCGAAGGGACCAACTACGCCACCGGGCAGCGGGGCACGCCGACCGATTTCCTGGCGTTCCACGCCAAGGGCTCGCCGCGCTTCGTCGACGGCCATGTCCAGATGGGGATCGCCACGCAACTGGCCGGCATCAACAAAGGCTTCGCGATGATCGCCGCGCGGCCGGCCTTGAAGAACAAGCCGATCGTGATCGGCGAGTCCGACCCCGAGGGCTGCGCCGCCTGCCAGGGCCCCAGCTTCGGTTATCGCAACGGGACCGTCTATTCCAGCTATACGGCCGCGAGCTTCGCGCGAAAGCACGACCTCGCGGCCCGGCACGGGATCACCCTGGACGGCGCCCTGACCTGGGCCTTCGAGTTCGAGGATCAGCCCTATTTCGCGGGCTTCCGCCAGTTGTCCAGCAATGGCCTCGACCTGGCGGTGGTCAATGTGTTCCGCATGTTCAGCCTGATGGGTCCCGAACGCGTAGAGGCGGTCAGCTCAGGCCAGATCCCGCTCGACGAAATCCTGGCCAAAGGGGTGCGCGGGCGGCCCGACGTCGGCGCCCTGGCCAGCGTGGGCGCCGACCGCGTGGCGATCATGGTCTGGAACTATCATGACGACGACGCGCCCGGCCCGACCGCCGAGATCCGCCTGGACCTCAAGAACCTGCCTCGCGCGTTCAACGACGCCAAGTTGACCCACTACCGGGTCGACGACGAGCACGGCAACGTCTACGGCGCGTGGCGGCGCATGGGCTCGCCGATGGCGCCCAGCAAGGCCCAGTACGACGCCCTGGAGCAGGCGAGCGCTCTGGCCGTCATCGACGCGGCGCCGCCGGAGCGCTCCAAGACCGGCCAGACCCTGACCTTCCAACTGCCACGACAGGGCGTATCCCTATTGGTGCTGGAGAAGGCCAAGCCGCGGTAGCGCCCCTCGCCGCCGCCCCGATCAGCTCACTTGGAACTTCGGCGGCGGCAGGCTCAGCCGCGTGTCGGCCACGGGCTCACCGCGGAAGAACCGGACCAATAGGGCCTGCACGTCGGGGTGGGCTTCGAAGACGTTGTGACCGGCGTTCTCGACGATCACCCGGGATTTACGCCGGAACTGGGTCGCCACCTCGTCCTGCTCGGTCAGCGGCGTGCGGCCGTCCAGCGAACCGGCGACCAGCAGGGCGGGATGGTCGATGCGGATCGGCGCCCGGAAGTCTTCGCCCAGATCGGCGCCCGGAACCGCGTTCAGCAGCTGCGGCATCGGGAAGTTCAGCGCCTCGCCCAGGACGGCGGTCCGCGCCTCGCGCCGGACCATGGCCAGCCGGCGCGGCGAAATCCCGGACGCCAGATCCGTGGCTTCGGGCATGCCGGTTATGCCGAGCCAGTCGGCGACGTCGCCCAGGAACGGCGCCAACATGTCGGTCCGTCCGGCCTCAAGGCCGAGGTACAGGCCCGGCAGCATGGCAAGGGTGTTGGGATTGGCGATCAATCCGCCTGCCAGCATCTGGACACCGAAGCCGCCCATCCTGATCTCACCCGGCTCGCCCCTCAGCGTGACCTTGGTCACGGCCGGCCGCGCCTCCAGCCTGGCATGCACGCGGCGCATCAGAGCCGGCAGGTCCGGCACGGCCGCGCGGGCGGCCGGGTCCACGGCCAGCAAGGTGTCCACGTGGCGCAAGAGGGCGTCGATCGCCGCCGGCCGCTTTACGGTCTGATCCTGGCCCTCCAAGCTGGCCAGAGCCACGCGATTCACGTTGGCGCCGTGCCGTTTGAGCATGCTGAGCGCCAAGTGCGTCCCATAGCTGATGCCCCAGAGGTCGACCTTTTCGGCGCCCAAGTGGCGTCGCAGGTCGTCGATGTCGTCGGCGTTCTGCTCGGTGTTGTAACCCGCCATGGCGACGCCGGCCTGGGTCCAGTCGATCCAGGCGCTTTGGAATTCCGCCCGGAAATGGGACGTCAGCCCAGCCTCCGTGAACTCCGGCGGCGGGCGGGTGAAGGCCGGCCGCTCCGGGATGCCGTTGGACAGCCCGGTGCCTCGCTGGTCGAAGGCGATGACGTCGGCCACTTCGCGCAAGGCCATGAAGATCGGAAAGCGGGGTCCGCCCGCGGCCCGCGTCGCCATGCCGCCGGGTCCGCCGGCCAGATAGACAATCGGTGGCCCTGGCCTGGCCGCCGTCGAGGCGAACCGGACATAGCTCAACCGGATCTTCCGCGAACTGGGATCGCGACGGTTCTCGGGGACTTCAAAAAAGCCGCGCTCGGCGTCGGTCTCCTGGCCTTGCATGCCCTTGAAGCGGAAGGGGCCGGCCTGCGACGAAGATGTCGTGGGCGCCGGGGCCTGGGTCGAAGCGGGGGTCCGGGCGAACGCCAGGGCTGGAAGAGCGAGGCCGGCGGCGGCGAGCAGGGCGCGGCGGTGGAGCGATGCATGGGTCATGCCGACAGCTGAGCCATCCACGGCGCGGGCCGCCACGCCGCTTCGGCCAACGGCGTCCAGCCATCGGCGAATGGCGGCGCATCTCGGCCAGTGGCGCCCTATAGACGGGCCATGTGGCGAATCCTGCTCCTCACCGTCCTCCTGACGGGCTTTTCGACCCTGGCCCGGGGCCAGGACATGTCATGGCAAGCCTGTCGTGGCGCCGTCGGCGCGGCCGGACCGGTGCTGAGCGACTGCCGCCCGATCCAGGATTTCGTCGATCCCCAAGGCCGGGAGCTCTGGATCCGCTCCACGATCGACGCTCCAAATAGCGCTTTAGGCGACACGCGGCCGCGCGCTCTCTATGTGGCGGGCGTCGCCTCGTCCGAGGCTTGGCTCAACGGCCAGCGCCTGGGCGACAACGGCCGTCCCGGCGCCACGGCGCGAGAAGAGGTTCCCGGGCGCTACCAGGCGATCTTTCCGATCCGTGAGACCACCTGGCGGCGCGGCGAGAACACCTTGGTGCTGCACCTGTCGTCCTTCCACGGCGGCCTGCGTTTCGATCGGCCGATGGGCGCGATTGCCGTCCTGTCCTATCCCTATCCACAGCGCCCCGCCCTGCTCGCCCTCACCCTGCTGGCGGCCGGCGCCCTGCTGGCGGCCGCGTTCGGTTTCGGCGTCATCCACGCCATGCGCCGCACGGGGTCCAGTCTGGTGCTGGCCGCCATGGCCGCGGTCGCGGCCGTGCAGGCCATTGTCGAGAGCCTGCGGACGCTGTTCGACTACAGCTATCCGCTGCATGCCTGGCGGATGAGCGCCATTTGGGTGCTGGCGGCCACCTTCGCGGTGCTCCTGGCGGCCTATGTCGCAACGCGGTTCCTGCCCAAGGCGCGCGGCCTGATGATCGGACTGGCCCTGGGTGTGGTCGGCGCCACGGCCCTGCTGCCGGGCTTCGACGTCAAGACAGTCTGGGCGCTGATCCTGGGGGTGGCGCTCGCCGCCCTGCCGGCCGCGGCGGGCGTGCGCCGAGGCGCGCCTGGCGCGCGCCTGACCCTGGCCTATCTGGCGCTGTTCCTCGCCCTGGCCCTCGGGTTCCCCGAATGGCTGGCCGACCTGTCCTACTTCCTGCTGGCCGCCGCCCTGGTGCTGCCGCTGCTTGTCGTCGAGGTTGTGCGACTGGGCCGCGACGACCGTGGCCGCGAGGCCGCCCTGACCCGCGCCGCCAGCCGCCCCGACCGCCTGACCGTGGCCTCGGCGCGGGGCGTCGAGCTGGCGCCCATCGCCGAAATCCTGGCCGTGGTCGGGGCCGATGACTATGTCGAACTTCGGATGGTAGGTGGCCGTAGTCTCCTCCACGCCGCTCGTCTGGACGGTCTGACGGCCCAGTTGCCGACGAACTTTCTCCGAATCCACAGGTCGGTGATCGCCAACCTGGACCACGTGCAGCGGCTGGAGCGCGAGGGCGACCGCTGGCGGCTGCACCTGAGCGAGGGCCCGCCCCTACCCGTCAGCCGATCCCGCCAGCCCGCCCTTCGCGAGGCCCTGGACGTTCCTCCCTCGGCGGGGACGGCTTCGACTTAGCGCGCCAAGCCTGCGGATATTGGGGCGTAGCCAGAAAGCCGACACCCGACCCAGTTTATGCGCCCCAGATTTCTCCGGCGTATCTCAGGAAGTTCAACCCCAGGATCTTCTCGATCCGGCGGGGCGGATGGCCGCGTTCGGCGAGCTTGCGCGCCAGGATGCGGAACTGGTCGGGGCCGAACATGTCTATGGCGAAAATGTAGGAGTCGGGTCGCTCGCCCGGCGCCGAAACGCCCTGGGCGCGGCGGCGGTTGATCTGCGCGGCGAAGGCCGCCTTCCAGCGCTCGAGATCGTCGATGCCGGTGACGCCGCCGTCGGTGCCGATGCCGACCGCGTCCTCGCCGCAGATCTTGATGGCGTGCTCGATGTGGCGGCAGACGTCCTCGCTGGTGACCTGGCGATCGGCGAGGAATGGCATGAAGTAGATGCCGACATAGCCGCCCCTCTCCGCGACCAGCCGCAGCTCCTCGTCGGTCTTGTTGCGCGGCACGTCGTTGAGCGCGCGACAGCCCGTATGGGTGACGCAGATCGGCCTCTTGGCGTGGCGCGCGGCGTCCAGACAAGTGCGCTCGCCGCTGTGCGACAGGTCGACGATCACGCGCTTGGCGTTCAAGCGATCGATCACCTCGCGCCCGAAGGCGGTCAGCGGGATTTCGCCCGAGACCACCGCGCCACCGCCCAGTTGGTTCTGCGGATTATAGGTCAGCTGGATCACGCGCACGCCCATGTCGGCGAACAGGTCCACGCGGTCGGCCCGGTCGCCCATCATCGCCGCGTTCTGGAAACCGTAGATGACCCCGACCTTCTTCTCGGCCTTGGCGCGGCGGATGTCGGCCGTGGTCAGGACCTTCAGCAGCCGATCCGAATGGTCGCGGATCACGCCGTCGAAACGAACCACGTCGCGGACGGTGGTCTCGAATGGATCCGACTTGCCGCTGACATAGCCCAGCGTCCAGTTCGTCGCCGTTAGTCCCGAGGCTGCGGCATCGTCCAGCACCCGGCGGCTAAGCGGCGCGTCGGCGTCGAGGTCGCTGGTGTTGGGGTCTTCCAGACCGCCCAGGCTGTTGATGACGATCAAGTCGCGGAGAGGGTCCCTGCCCTTGAACCTCGGCGCCTGGGCGGCGGCGCGACCGGGGGCGCCGAGCAGGCCGGGCGCGGCCACGGCCGCGGCGGCGAGGGTCGTCAGATTCCGACGGGTCAGCATCGCGGTCTCCCAGCATGGCGGCGGCGAGACGCCCGCCCTTCGAGGGTTCTACGCGCGACGACGGCGAACCCGAGCTTGGCCGCCTGAGCACTGCGTCCAGCCGCACCCCGCGGGCGCCATTCGTGACGATCGCAATCTTATCGTCATCGATAGCGCCGGTATTTCTCGTTGTCGTGCGTAGCACCCTAGGTACGGCGGGATGAGCCTCGTCGTCATAGCAGGGGGTTCAGAACATGCACGGTAGGACAATGGCCGGCCTTTGGGGGTCGACCGCGGTCGCGGCGGTCCTCGCCATCGGCGGCAGCGCTCAGGCGCAAACCAGCACCACGGCGGACAAGAGCACGGTCTCCGAAGTCGTCGTCACGGGCTCGCGCATTCCGCGCAGCGACACCTCGACGGCCACGCCGGTGACGGTGCTGACGGCCGAGAACATCGACGAGCGCGGCGTCGTCAACCTGGGCGAACTGCTGAACCAGGTGACGTCCAACGTCCCGGTCCTGCCGATCTCGGCCACCCAGGGCTTCCCGGGCGGCGACGGCAAGCAGTCCCCTAACCTGTTCAACCTCGGCGCGGGCCGGACCCTGACGCTGGTCAATGGTCGCCGCATGGTGGCCACCTCGTCGGGCCTGGGCGACCGCGTGGTCGACGCCGGCATCATCCCCAGCGGCCTGATCCAGCGTGTCGACATCGTCCAAGGCGGCGGCGCGGCCGTGTACGGCTCGGACGCCATCGCCGGGGTCGTGAACTACATCCTCAAGACCGATTTCGAGGGCCTGGTCCTCGACGCCCAGTACGGCGAGAGCACGCGCGGCGACTATCCCAAGCGCTCGCTGCGGGCGACCTGGGGCAAGAACTTCCTCGACGGTCGCGCCAACCTCGCGGTCGACCTGTCGTGGACCAAGACCGACTCCCTGCTGGAAAGCGCCCGCCCGCGCACGGCCTCGGGCATTCGCAGCGTGACCAACACGGCCAACACCTCGACCAGCGACGGGCTTCCGCCGACGGTCTACGTCTTCAACGGACGTCTCTGGCAATACAACCGCTACGGCGTCATCTGGGCGACGCCGAACGGCCAGTCGGCCGGCCTCCTGCGCGCGAACGGTTCGGCGCTGCAGTTCTCTCCGGATGGCCAGAGCGTGGTCGCCTACGACACCGGCGCCATCCAGGCCGGCGGCAGCACCGCTGTCGGTGGCCAAGGCCTGGACACCCGCGACCTCTCGACCCTGGCCGCGGGCCTCGAGCGCTATAACCTCAGCGCCATCGGTCGCTTTGACATCACCCCGCACGTCAAGGCGTCAGGCGAATTCCTCTATTCCCACCACGAATCCAACGACCCCTACGGCACCCAGCAGGTCTTCCGCACGATCGGCAACAGCGGCGCCTCCGGTCCGATCAGCTTCAACAACACCAACCCGTTCCTGACCCCCGCGATGATCGCCACGCTCAGCGCGGCCAGCCCGACCTTCGCGGCCGGCGGCAACCTGAGCATGACCCGGTTCATGGACATCCTGCCGAGCCGCAACCGCGGCACGGAAACGGACGTCTATCGCGTGTCCGGCGCGCTGGACGGCGATTTCAGCGCCTTGAACCGGGACTTCACCTGGAGCCTTTCGGGCAGCCGCGCCGTCAGCGACTATGAGGTCCGGACCTGGGCACCCTATCTGAGCCACATGCTGAACGCGCAGTCCGCGGTGAAGAACGGCGCCGGCCAGATCGTCTGCGCGATCAACGCCGACGCGATCACCACCAACGACGACGCCGCCTGCGCGCCGCTCAATCCGTTCGGCCAGGGCAACGAGTCCGCCGCCGCGCGGGCCTACGTCACGGCGTTGACCGGTCAGCACTACCACAACATCCAGGACGACTTCCTGGCGGTCGTGGGCGGCGATCTGATCAAGCTGCCCGCCGGCCCCGCCAAGTTCAGCGCCGCCTACGAGCACCGCGAGGAGAAGACCGAGTTCCGGCCGTTCGACGCGGACCTGCGTGGCATCACCACCACCGGCTCGCCGGCGATCGCCCGCGACGCTGGCTACAAGACCAACGAATATTCGGGCGAACTGCTGCTGCCGATCGTCGGCGGCGACTTCACCCTGCCGCTGGTCAAGACGCTCGAGGCCAATGGCTCGTATCGCTATGTAAAGCACTCGATCGCCGGCACGCAGAAGGTCTGGGGCTATGGCGGCCGTTGGGACACCGGTCTCGGCTTCTCGCTGCGCGCTTCCAAGAGCCGTAACTTCCGCGCCCCGTCGCTGGACCAGCTGTTCGCCCCAACCTCCACCGCATCGGGTCAGCCGCTGGGTTCGGACCCCTGCGACGCCGACCGGATCAATGCCGGCCCCTACCCCGCCACCCGCCTGGCCAACTGCCAGAAGGAGTTCGCCGCCAATCCGCAATGGGGTCCGCTGGCCGGCTTCCAGGATCCGGCGGAAAACACCGGCATCGTCTCGGTCACCAGCGGCGGCAACCCCAACCTGAAGAACGAGATCTCCAACACCAAGACCTGGGGCTTCGTCTTCCAGCCGGACTACATCAAGGGTCTGACGATCACCGTCGATCGCGTGGAAGTGGCGCTGACCGACGGCCTGGTCTCGTTCAGCCCGGCGACCTTCGCGGCCAACTGCTATGACCTCAGCGACGCCGCCGCCTGCGCCACCTTCAGCCGAAACGCGCAGGGCTATCTGACCACGGCCAAGTCGATGGCCTTCAACGCCGGCCTGATCACCTGGAACGGCGACATCTGGAACGTGAACTACCGGTTCCCGCTTGGCGGCCCGTGGGACAAGAACCTGGGTCAGATGGAGCTGGGCGTCGAGGTCACCCACACCACCAAGTACGACGTCTCGACCAACGGCACGACGCACTCGCGCTCGGACGGCACCACCTCGGTTCCGGACATCCGCGCCCGCTTCGACGTCCGCTGGAGCAAGGGCCCGATGCGCCTGTTCTACTCGGCCTACTACATGCCGGAAGTGAAGAGCAGCTACACCGACACCATCGAGACCACGCCGGTCCCGCTCATCGCGTCGAACACGGTCCACAACATCTCGGGCCAATACAACTGGCGGAACTACACGCTGCGCGCCGGCGTGAACAACTTCACCGACCAAGGCCCGTCGTTCCCGACGCGGACCTATGGCGACATCATGGGCCGGCAGTTCTACGTCGGCCTGCGCGCCAAGTACTAGGCGCGCGCCACCTACGACGCCGGGCCTAACCAGCCCGGCGTTTTCTTTTGGAGATCCTTAGAAGCGCGCCCGCAGGCCGAGGAACCAGCGCCGGCCGATGATGTCGCCATAGCTGCGGTTCGGGAAGCTGGGCTCCTCGTCGGTCAGGTTGCTCACCCCGCCCCGCACGCTCAGCCGCCCAAAGTCGTAGGCCGCCGAGACCGAGTGCTGGATATTGGCGGCGATGACCGGATACTGCGTGGTCTCGATGGTGTCGTTGTAGGCGCTCTTGCTGCGCGGCAGCCAATAGGTCGACCAGGTCAGCCTTAGCGGCCCCCGCGAGTAGCGGGCGTCCAGGCGCGTCCGCCAGGACGGCGCCGAGATCGTGCCCTCGGCATGCGAACGATCCTGTCCGGTCACCGAGGTCAGATAGCGGCTGGTGTGGGTCGCCTCGGCCGCCAGCTCCAGCGAGCCCAGATCGCGGTCCAGCAGCGCGCCGAGCGGGAAGCGATAGCTGATGCTGTAGACCTCGCCCCGATACTGCACGATCCCGGCGTTGAAGGTGGTCTGCCGCGCGGTGACCACCGTGCCGGACGCGTCGCGCGTGAAGGTCTGGCACGCGGCCTGCGGCTGCGGGCTGTTGTCATAGCAGGTCGCCAGGAAGCTGGCCGGCGTGAAGCTGGAAAGACCATTGCGCAGGTTGATCTCGATCCGGTCCACCGACGCGGTCAGGCCGGCGACATAGCTGGGCTGGAACACCGCGCCCCAGGTCACGGTGTGCGAGGTCTCGTTTCGCAGATCGGGATTGCCGCTGGTGGTGACCGCCGTGATCGAGGTGTTTTCGGCGGGATCCTGGAAGGTGGTCAGCGGCCCATAACTGGGATGGGCGGCGAACTCGCGCTGGCAGTTGGCTAGCCGTATGGCCGGGTTGGGACCGGAATTGATCCGGTCGGCGTCGCAAGGGTCCGCGCCGACAAAGGTGATGCCCACGGTGGTCGGCGCGAACTGCTGGTCCAGGGTCGGGGCGCGGAAATTGCGACTGCGCGAGGCGCGCAGGCCCAGGCCGAAGGTCGTCCGCAGCCGCGCGCCCGCGCCCCACACCGCCTCACGCCCCGCGCGGCTGTCCTTGACGATTCGATACGAGCCGGTGAGTTCGAGCCGCTCGACGCCGCGCGGCGCGAACTGGCCGCCCAGGATGGGGACCAGCAGCTCTCCGGAATACTCGTTGGTGTGATACTGGCCCGTCTCCGGCAAGGCCTTCACGCCCGAGAACAGCAGGCCCGCCTGGTCGGCGGCGAACGGCGTGAAGCGCGCCGACTCTCGCCGATGTTCATACGCGACGCTGAACTGCGCGATGCCTCCAGGCAGCTTGGTCAGGTCTCCGCCCAGCGAGACCAGCAAGTCATCGTGGACATTGACGTAGTCCGCGCCCGAACGCGCCGACACATAGGCTCGCGCCGCCTCGGAAGCCTGGGCCTCACCGAACGGATTGAGCGGCGCGCAGGCCGGATCGTCGTTCGAGGCGACCGCGTCGGCGTTGATGGCGCAGACGATGCGGCCCGAGCCGTCGCGTACGGCGTTCAGCGCATCGTTGAGATGCCGGGTATAGGGCGCCCACACCGACTGCGTGCCTTCGGTGCGGCTGCGGCTCAGCGCGGCGCTCCAGTAGAAGCGCCGGTCCGCGACCGTGAAGTCGCCGTCCAACGAGACCAAGGCCCGACCGCTAAGCGCCTGGTTGCGCCGCTCGCGGCTGGGCAGGACGTCGAGGAACTTCGACAGGTACAGCGGTCCGCCGCCCGCGAAACCAGGACTGGCCGCCGATAGGGTGGCGACCTGGCTCGGAGTCAGGAACGGGTTATCATGCGTGAAGGCGATCGGCCCTTGGCCGGAGGCGATGGAGCCAGAGACGACCCGCACGATGCTCTGAGTGCCGTACGGCTCGACCGTACGGCCATCGCCCAGGATCAGCTCCGCCGACAGCCGCACATCAGGCGACAGGTCGTAGTGGCCAACCATCGCGGCCGTGCGTCGCTCGACCTGAGCGGCCAGGGACGAGAGCAGGCGGCTATCCAGCCCCTGCCCGCCGACCGCGGTGCTGCCCGCGCCCTGGATCGCGCCGGTGTCGTACGGGATCAGGCTCTGGCCATCCGCGCTGAGCTGCGCTGGCCCGCCGTTGAGGCTAAGCAGGTTCGTCGTGCTCGCTGTCCCCGCCGTGAACAGCACGCCGTTGCGGTTGTAGTACCAGAGCCGGGTATTCGGGACGGCGACAGTCGGCGGCTGCCCGTCGGTGGGTCCGGCGTTCAGGGGGTTGGTGACGAAGCGGCGCGCCTGAGCGGTGAAGGGGCGATCGAACTCTCGCAGCATGCCGGTCCGCGACCATTCCAGGTCGATGGCGATATTGCCCCGGTCGCTGGCCAGGTTGCGGCCGCCGGTGAAGCGCAAGGCGGTTTGCGGATAGTCGCCGCGCGTGCTCTGGCCGTACTGGGCGCTGAACTCCGCGCCCTCGAAATCGGTCTTCAGCACGTAGTTGACCACACCGGCGATGGCCTCGGATCCATAGACCGCCGCGCCGCCGGCCTGGACGATCTCGACGCGCTGCACCAGGCCCGCTGGGATCAAATTGGCGTCGACCGCCCGGTCGCCAAGGCCGGAGCTGGAGGTCACCATCCGCCGGCCGTTGACCAGGGTCAGCGTCCGCCCCGGTCCCAGGTTGAACAGATTGGGCGGTTGCCGCCCTCCCGTCAGGACCGGCAACCCCTGGGTGGTGGCGATCGGCAGGGACGGCGCGTTGGACGTCGCCTGGTTCAGCAGGTCGCCGAACTGCGTGAAGCCTCTGTCGCTCAGATCCTCCGGGCCGGCCATGATCACCGGCGCGACCGTCTCGGGATCGGTGCGCCGGATCCGCGACCCGGTGACGACCAGTTGCGACACCGCCGCCCCATCATCCTCGACCTTGGGCGGCGCGACGGCCGCGGCGGCGGTCTCGACCGGCGGTGGCGCGAGCGACACCACCAGCACGCCAGCGCCTGTACGGCTGACGGTGAGACCGTTTCCGGCGATCAATCGGCGCAGCGCATCCTCGACGCCCAACGCCCCTCGCAACGGACGGCTCAACTTTCCGCGCACGGCCGGCTCGGAAAAGATGATGGGCTGATTGGCCCTCTGACCGAAGGCGCGCAACGCGCTGCCCAGGGTCTGGGCCGGCAGATCGAACCGGACCACGGCCTCCTGGGCCTTGGCGTCCTGCGGAGCCGACGCGGCCAGCAAGGCGGCCACGGCGGCGGCCGTCGTGAAGCGGAGCCGCCTGGAACCGGGGATGAAGGCGGTCTTTTCAGGGGACGAACTCATCGTCCCATTCTCGGCGACGACGCGCGCGAGCGTTGTCAAAGCGGGGGCCTAGCCCGGCCTGGCTCGGCCGGCGCCCGCGAACAGCGCAACCCCGTCACCCGAAGTGCGCGCTTGCACGCCAAACCCCGCGGCCAGTCCCTGCACCAGGGCTTCGGTATCGCCCGCCCGGAAGACCCCGGAAATCCGCAGCCGCCCCGTCGCCGGATCCCCAACCGACAATGGTTTCGCCGCATAGCGGTTCATGCGCTGGACAACGAGGTCCAAGGGTTCGTCATTGAACACCAGCAGCCCCCCCTCCCAGGACAGCGACCGTTCCGGATCGACCGGTTCGAGCGCCGCGACCTGCGTCGCCAACTGGGCCGGCGAGCGTTCGGGCATGATCAGTTCGCGACCCGGCGTAAGCAAGCGTTCCGCTGGGGCCCGACCGATCTCGATCGGCGCCATGGCGTCCGGCTTGCCGGCCTGGGCTTCACGCTTCAGCACGGCCACATGCCCCTCGTAGAGCACGACCCGCACCTCGGCGTTGATCAGCTCGACGCTGAAGGCGGTGCCGGTGGCGACGACCATCTTGTCGGCGGCGGTCACAGAGAAGGGTCGCAGCGCGTCCTTGGCGACGTCGAACTTGGCCCGGCCCCGATCCAGCCACAGCCGCCGCTTGTCGCCGGTGTAGCGGACCTTCACGACCGTGTCGGCGTCCAGCGAGAGCTTGGAGCCGTCCTTCAGCGCCACGACGCGGCGCTCGCCCACGCCTGTCTCGTAGGCCTGTGGCGTCCAACGCATCCACAGCAGCCCGCCGCCGACGGCCAGCAGAAGGGTCGCGGCGATCAGCCCGCCGATCAGTTCGCGCGAGAAGAACGGACGCTTGCTCCGGCGCATGCTGCGACGGGCCGAGGCCAGGGCCTGCTGACGGAGCGCCGCCATCGGCTCGGCGCTGGCGTAGCGGTCGACCGAGCGCCAGGCGCCCATGACTTCTTCGAGCAGTTCGCCATGGCGCGGATCAGCGTCGATCCAGGCGTCGAACTCGGCTTGTTGCTCGGATGTCAGCTCGCTCTCCGCCAGGCGCACGGCCCAGGCGGCGGCGGCTTCGACCGCGGCGTCGGTGGAATGGGTCGAGAAGGCGCTCACCGGTCGCCTCCTAGTCGTTCGCGCAACCAAGCGCTAGCGCGAATGACGTGCTGCTCCACCGTGCGCACCGAGATCCCGAGCATGTCGGCGATCTCACGCTGCTTCATGTTTTCCAGGCGAAACAGGATGAAGATTGTCCTCGTACGCTCGGGCAATTCGCGCAGGGCGTTGACGACGGTCGCCAGCGACTGGCGCGCCTGCAGCACACGATCGGGGTCAAGTTCCTCCACCCGCGCGGCTTCGTTGGCGCCGAGCCCCTGTTGATAGATAGCCCGCACCTTCATCCGACGGCCCCGATCGCGCAGCAGATTGGCGGCGATCTGGAAGACGTAACCATCGGGACGCGAGGCGTCGATGGCCGATCCACGCTCGGCCACACGCATCAACACTTCCTGGGTCAGGTCCTCGGCCTCCGGATGGTTGCGGATACGCCGCAGAAAGAAGGCCATCAACGCCGGCCGGAAGCGCTTGCTCATGGCGTTGGCGACGGCCTCGGTGTGGGGCTGCAACGACTTTGGCTCCGGCGGAATACAAGGCACTCGCTGTTATTACGCGCGGTCCCCCAACTTCCACATGCCCTGTCGTCGCAGACCGCCCTCGCGCCTACCCGATCAGCGGATTCGGATCAGCCCGGTTGCGCCTTTGATCTCGATCTTAGTGCCGAACCGCGCCGAGTCCGCCTGCAGCTGAGTCAGGATACGCGTCGCCGCCTCGCCCTCCGCCAGGCGCGGCAGGCCCCGCAAGGCGCGATCGCCACCACCGCCGAGGTCAATAGGATAGAGCCGCACCTGCTTCTCGCGCCCCTTGGCGTCGTAGTCGACCACCGCGATCGCGCCCTCCAGCCAGCGCGACGGCGTTCCCCCGCCGCTCTTTCCGCCGCCCGAGCTCGGCTTGGGCGCGTGGCCGTCCAGATCCGGCCACATGCGGAAGACCGTCTCCTGCATGGCCTTGATCTGGGCCTTCAGCATGAACAGACCCATGCCGTAGAGCACCGGCTTGCCCTTGTAGATCTCGATGCCGCGCAGGGCATGAGGGCCGCCGCCCAGGATCACGTCGGCGCCGGCGTCCACGCACTGGTGGAACAGCTTGATCAGGAAGTCCGGCGGCGCGGGGGTGTCGTCGTCCAGGCCCGTGGCGCTCTCGTGCGCGTGGATCGTGAACACCACGAGATCGGCGGCGTCCTTGGCCTCGCGCACCGCTCTCAGCAACGCGGCCTGGTCGTGGAGCTCCATCTCATAGGCGATGCGCGGGCCAGAGCCGGGCTCGAGGCGATAGATCTCGTCGCCGAACGTGACGTCGCGGGCGTCGGGCCTGGGCGCCCGCGCCAAGGGCGAGGCGCGCTCTGTAGCCAAGGCCCGGACGGCGGCCATCTGCTCGGCGTTGACCAGGTTCACCTTGCGCAGGCGCAGCGTGCTGATGCCCGGCCGGGCCGGCACACCGCCCTCCGAAGCGTCGTTGGCGCCGGCGTTGACCTTGAACGTCGAAGCGGTCGAGACCAGCGCCACCTTGCCCTTGGGCGTGGCCAGAACTCCCGCCTTGCGCGCCTCGGCCAGGCTCATGCCACTGCCGGAGTGAACGATGCCGACGCCGTCCAGCAGACGGCCGGCCTCGATCACGCCCTCCCAGCCCCAATCGGTGGAGTGGTTGTTGGCCATCGACGCCATGTCGACGCCCATGGCCTTCATGTCGCCGGCCAGCGAGGCCTCGCCATACATCTGGCCATGGCCGTAGGGCTGGCCCCTGAAGGTCGGCAGGTCGAGGATGACGCCCTCGCGGTTGCCGATCGCCACGTCGCCGCCCCGCACGATCTCCAGCGCCTTCTGGAACGGGATGTCCGGATTGTCGGCGGTCGGCCGCGAATTGAGCAGGTCGCCGATCGCCACCAAGCTGAACGGCCCCTTGATCGAGGCGCGCTTGGCCGGCGTCTTCAGATAGTCCTCGGGCTCGTTGGACAGGCGCGGCGCCTGGGCCAGCGCCGGGGACATGGCGGCGGAGGCGAGCAAGCCCAAAGCCAGGCGACGGGAAAGCTTGGTCATCGTCTCGTTCCCCGTCACTTGCAGGCGCTCTCGGGAACGTCGGTGCGCTCCCACTGGTAGGCGTCACGCAGCTCGCCGCGCGGCAGGTAGCTGATGTCGAAGGTCTGATCGCCGCGCGTCACGTGCATGGTCACCATCATGCTGGGGTCGCGCTGGGCCCCGTCGGTGCTGCTCTGGTAGCTGACCTTGTCGCCCTCCTTCAGCCCCGCCTTGGCGGCGTTGGAGTCGGGACGCAGGTTCTCCACGACCGAGCGGCGGGTGATTTCCGGCCCGCCAAAGCCGAGGTCGTAGCGCGGGATCTTCACCGCGACGCGGCGGAAGCACGGGCCGTAGTCGTCGGATTCCGGGACCAGGCGCGCCTGGCCCGACATCATCGCCTTGTGGATCGCCGGCCCCTCCTCGCCCAGCTCCTTGCGGAGCATGTCGACCCAGGTCTGCTCGGTGATCGTCTTCTCCTCGCGGTCCAGCTGGACCATGGCGCGGATCAGGTCGTCGACCGAACGCTTGCCACCCGAGGCGCGACGGATCTTGCCGTTCAGCACCGCGAAATAGATCGCGCCGCGATCGTAGGACAGCACGTTGTAGCGCATGTCCGACCAGAACTTCGGCAGGACCTCGCTGTCGGGCGCGTGCATCACGTCGTTGGTGTAGTAGCGCGCCGCCGTCAGATTGATGTCGGCCAGGCGCTTTTCGATCGGGAACAGACCGGCGCGCCAGGGCAGCTGGGTCTGGTAGTAGACGGCGTTGCCCTCGCTGTACCACTTGCCGATGTCGGCGGCGGTCCAGGTGTGGGTCATCTCGTGGCCCAGCAGGTACTGCACACTCTGCGGCGTGGTGCGCGCGTTGTAGCCGACCACGAAGGCCATCGGCGCGGCGACGCCGTTGCCGCTGGGATTGTCGCGCATGAAGACGTGGTAGGGCAGCTCCTTCGGGTCGGCGAAGAACTTGCTCATATAGCCGTGCAGCTTGCTGGCCCACTGCATGGTTCCGCGCACGTCAAAGCTCGGATTCCCCGTCCAGACCGCGCTGAACGCGCCCTTCTGGGGCTCCGGCTCGCGCTTGATCTGGCCGACCATCATCATGACATAGGTCAGGCGGGTCAGCGGCATCGAGGCGATGTCGACATTGCCTTCCCCCAGCGCCGTGACCGCGCTCGAGCCGGCCGGCATCTGGGAAAGGTCCCAGTCCAGGGTGAAGTGGTACCGGGCCGAGGTCTGCGGCGGCAGGACGAGCAGCATATTGGCGATGCCGAACATTCCCGGTCCGTCGACGTGCGGGATGGTCGACAGCCCGCCGCCGACGGCGTTGTCGATCGGACGGCGATAGCGGACCACCAGCTTGCCCTCGACGTCCCGGCTTGACGTCCAGGTGCGCGGCCCCATCGGATTGCCGGCGACCAGTGGCACGGCGCCCTTGTCGTCGGTCGCCGAGAGATCCTCCACCGCGAACTGGGCGCGAATGCCCGGCGCGCCGTTCAGGTGGCTGAGCAGGGTCTGGCCGGCGGGGACCTTCGTGCCCTCCACGGTCATGACAACGTCCAGCGTGGCCGTGCCCTTGTCGGTGTCGAGCTGCGACGGCTTGACCTGCAGCTTGAACAGCGGCTCGGCCAGAACTGGCGCGGCGAAGGCAAGACTCGCGGCGAGCGAGGCGACAAGAAGACGCTTCATGACAGGCTCTCGGATCAGGGAATGCGGATGAAGCCGACCGAGCCCTGGATCTCGATCTTGGCGCCGAAGGGCGCGGAGAACTTCTGGAGGTTGGCCAGGATGCGCTGGGCGTTGGCCGGGTCCGCCAGATAGGGCATGCCCCGCCGCATCGGCTCGTAGGTGTTGCCCAGGTCCAGCGGATAGATCTTCACCAGCGTCGCCTTGCCTGTGGCGTCGTAGTCCACGGTGGCGACCATGCCGTCGTACCAGCTGGCCGGGTTGCCGCCCGGACGCACCGAGCGCTCGGCCGGCGGGGGCGGCGGCGCGTGGCCGGTGGCGTCGGGGAAGACCTTCAGTGCCGTTTCCTGCAAGGCCTTGATCTCGCCCCGGATGAAGAAGGCGCCCAGGCCGTAGAAGATCGGCTTGCCTTTGTAGATCTCGATGCCGCGCATGCCGTGCTGGCCATGGCCGAGGAAGGCGTCGCTGCCGGCGTCGATGGTGTCGTGCGCCAGCTTGATCAGGAAGTCCGGCGGGAACGGATCGTCATCATCGAAGCCGGTCGGGCTCTCATGGGCGTGAATGGTGAAGGCCATCAGATCGGCCTGCTCCTTGCCCTCGCGCACTGCCTTCAAGAGGGCCGCGTGGTCGTAGAGATCCATCTCGTAGGTCAGGCCAGGCTTGGCGGACAGACGATAGAGCTCCTCGCCGAGGGTGATATCGGTCGCCTCGGGCTTGGGCGCCGGCTTGTTCGGCGAGGCCAGTTGGGTCGCCAGCAGACGGACCTTGTCGAACTGGTCGGCGGTCAGCAGGTTCACCTTGCGCAGGCGCAGGGTGCTGATCCCCGGCCGGGCCGGCACGTCATTGAAGCGGTCATTGGCCCCGGCGTTGGCGCGGAAGCTGGAGGCCGTCCCGACCAGCCCCACCCTGCCCTTCGGCGTGTCGAAGAAAGCCGCGCGCCGCGCTTCGGACAGGGTCTTGCCCCCGCCGGCATGGACGACGCCGGCCTCGTCCAGCAGGCGCTGGCTCTCGATCAGGCCTTCCCAGCCCCAGTCGGTGGAGTGGTTGTTGGCCATGGTCAGCATGTCGATTCCCAGGTCCTTGGCGTCCTTGGCCAGCGAAGCCTCGCCCCACAGCATGCCGCTGCCGTAGCCCTGGCCCTTGAAGGTCGCGAGGTCGAAGAACATCCCCTCGCGATTGGCGATGGTCACGTCCCCGGCCCGCGACAGGGCGAAGACCTTCTGCATCTCGGGATCGGGCCGGTCGGCGACCGGGTGCGAATAGAGCTGCTCGCCCAAGGCCACCAGGGTGAAAGGTCCCTTGATCGAGGCCGGCTTGGGCGGGGTCTTGAGGAAGTCCTGCGGTTCGTTCGAGGGGCGCTGCGGCCTGGGCGCGGCGTCCTGCGCCAGTGCGGGAACGGCCGTCAGAAGCGACGCGGCCAGGAGGGCCGAAACGAAACGGGTCGTGGTCATGGCTTGTCTCCCAATCACTTCTTGCACGCGGTTTCGGGCGCGCCGGCGACGCGTTCCCACTGGTAGGCGTCCACGGCTTCGCCGCGCGGCAGGTAGGTCAGCGGGAAGGTCTTGCCCTCGCGCGTCACCTGGTAGGTCAGGGTGCGGGTCACATCGCCCTGCACCGCATCCATGGCCACGCCATAGGCGATCTTGTCGCCGTCGCGCAGGCCGGCCTTGGCCGCTTCGCTGTCCGGCTTCAGGCCCTTGATGATCTTGTCGGGCGAGACGATCGAGCTGGGATCGAAGCCCAGGTCGAAGCGGCGGATCTTCCGGGTCGTCCGCTGGAAGCAGGGCCCGAAATCGCCGGACTCCGGCAGGATCAGCTGGCCGGCCATCATCGCCTTGTGGACGGCCGGACCGTCCTCACCGATCTCCTTGCGCAGCATGTCCAGCCAGATCGTCTCGGTGATCGGCTGGTCCGCGCGCTCGCGATTGACCATCGCCAGGATCAGGTCATCGATCGAGCGCTTGCCGCCCGAAGCGCGCTTGATCTTGCCGTTCAGCACCGCGAAGTACATCGCGCCCCGGTCATAGGGCAGCACGCGGATCCGGGTGTCCTCCCAGAAGCGCGGCACGACCTGATCCTCAGGCGTGTTGTTCAGCAGGTTGGTGTAGTAGCGGCTGGCGGTCTTGTTGATCCCGTCCAGGTACTGCTCGGTCGTCATCAGCCCCGCTCGCCAGGGCAGGAGCTCCTGGTAGAAGACCGCGTTGCCCTCGCTGTACCACTTGCCGATATCGGCGGCGGTCCAGGTGTGGGTCATCTCGTGGCCCAGGATCGACTTGATGCTGTCGCCGGTGACGCCCTTGCCCCAGGTGACCAGGAACGAGTGCGGATAGGCCGCCCCGCCGCCGGCGTTCATCGGGTTCAGTCGCATGAACACGCGGTACGGCGGCTCGGTCTTGTCCTGGAAGAAGCCGCTCATCCAGGTGTGCAGCTTGGCCGTCCAGGCCATGGCCGGAACCGGATCGAACGGCGGCTGGCCGGTCCAGACGGCCGAGAACGGGCCATGGTCGGCGCGCTTGATCGTGCCCGCCATCAGGACGATGTGGCCAAAGCGGTTGGCCGGTCCCGCCGGCAACTCGACGTCACCGTCGCCGTAGCTCGAAACGCCCTTGGCGCCCGGGGCCATGCCCGACAGATCCCAGTGCAGGGTCAGACGGTACGGACCCTTCAGGTTCGGTTGAGCGACCAGGGCGACGCCCTCGGCCGAGAGGCCGTCACCATCGATGCGCAGGTTGATCGGCGGCCCGCCGGCGACTGGAGGAACGTTCTCCAGCGGCAGGCGGTAGCTGATCGTCAAGTCGCCCTTCACCGCCCGATCCGAAGTCCAGCCCTTGCCGCCCTTGGGCGCGATCAGGGCCACCGGGCCGGCGGAGTCGGTGACGGTCATGTCGGCGACCGGCTGCGGTCGACCGGCGCCCGGAATGGCGGTCGCCAGGTTCACAATGCTCTCGCCGGCGGCGATGTCGACGGCCTGGGCCGTGAGGGTGATCTTCACCTCGCCCTTGTTCTCGGCCTCGCTGATCTTGCCCGGCGCGATCGTCGCCTTCATCAGCGGCGCGGGCGCCTGGGCCATCGCCCCACCCGCCCCCGCCAGAAGCGCTACAGCCGCGGTCGCCGCCAACCATCTGGACATTCGAACATCCCCCGTACGCGGCCCTGACCAGCGGTCGAGCCTTCATCGAGTAATACGTCCCGCCATCGAAAACCCCGGCGGTCGTCTCGCGTCGAAAACCGCACCGGGATCATCCGCCCCCCTGCGTATTAGGTCTGACGATCTCGAGCAGCTCATGGGGAGGGCGAGCGGGTGACACGACGCCATACGACCGGTCGCTGGGGCGGCCTGCTCATCGGCCTCGCCGCGGGGCTGCTGGCCATGGGCTCGGCGCACGCCGCCGACAGCGAGCCTCCAACCGCCATCACCCGCCATGTCCTCAAGGTCGGCGGAAGAACCCTGGCCTACGAGGCCGAGGCTGGGCGCATCCCGATCAAGGAGGTCGCGACCGGCGAGTCCCTGGGCCACCTGTTCTACGTCGCCTATCGCGCGCCGCCGGCGGCGGGGAAGGTCAGACCGATCACCTTCATCTGGAACGGCGGTCCGGGCGCGGCCAGCGCGTCGCTGAACTTCGAAGGCTTCGGCCCCAAGCGGATCGAAGGACAGAACCTGGTCGACAACGCCGACACCTGGCTGACCGACAGCGACCTCGTCTTCCTGGACGCCATGGGCGTGGGCTTCTCACGCGCGGTCAGCCTCCAGGCGCAGGAGAGCTTCACCAGCATCGTCGGCGACATCGCCGCCACCACCGAGTTCATCCGCGTCTACCTGTTGCGTCACAACGCCGAGGAACGCCCGCTGATCGTCGCCGGCCAGAGCTATGGCGCCGGCCGCGCTGGGGCTTCGGCCCACCAACTGCTCAAGCGCGGCTTCGACGTCCGGGGGATCGCCCTGATCTCCAACACCCAGGGCCTGCCACGCTATCCCGAGGAAGAGCTCCTGGCCGACGCCATGCATGTCGGCGACTACGCGGTGGCGGCGCTCTACTACAAGAAGCTGCCGCCCGAGCTGGGGGCGACACCCGCCGAGGCGCGGGCCCGTGCCGAGCAGTGGGCGCGGGAGATCTACATCCCGGCCCTACGCCGCCGCGACCGGCTGACCGAAGCCGAGCGCGCGGCCCTGATCGCCGACCTAGCTCGCCGCATTGGCCTCGCGCCCAAGGACATCGACGACAAGACCTTGAGCCTGACCCAGGGCAAGTTCCTGGGGACGCTGGTCCCGGGTCGCCTGCCCTACTATCTCGATTATCGGAAGCTGATGCCCTACCGCACGCCATCCCTGGCGCTGGGCGTTCGCTACACGCGCCGTGACCTCGGCTATCCGACCGACCTGCCCTATCTGCCTGTCGAGCCCCTGACGGACGGCTTCGCTCCGACCGGGACCTATCCGCCGACCGTCAACGAAGCCTGGCTGCACTCGAACGTCTATGGCGCGACCCGCGAGCAGGTCGCCGCCGCCCAGGCCGAGTTCGCCAAGAGCGGCCGCATCGGCATGGGCAGCTACGGCCCCCGCCTGCCCGGCGCCGCCGAGGCCATGGCGCTCTCGTTCCAACTGAGAGTCATGGTGGCGCACGGCGCCTACGATCCTCTGGGCGGATGTTCGATGGACGCCGAGCGGGGCCGTCGCATAGCCTCCCCCTATCGGGAGGCGGTGAGCATGCATTGCTATCTGGCGGGCCACGCCATCTATCGCGACGCCCCGGCCCGCGCCCAGTTCGCCGCCGACATGCGCGCCTTCGCGCGCGGCGTCGTCCAGTCCTCGAAACCAGCCCCGATCAAGGAAGCGCCATGAGCGTCACGTCCGAGTCCGCCGGCCGCCGCAGCGGCGCGGCCACGATCTTCATCTGCTTCCTGGCCGCCCTGCTGGAAGGGGCCGACATCGTCTCGATGGGGCTGGCCGCGCCGTCGGTGGCCAAGGCCTTCCACTTCAACCCGACCCAGATGTCCTACATCCTGACCGCCGCCATCGTCGGCCTGATGGTCGGCGCGGCGGCCGGCGGTCGCCTGGGCGACTGGATCGGCCGCAAGTGGGTGCTGATCTGGGCCTTCGTCGTGCTCGGCGTGTTCTCGATCCTCTCGGCGCATGCCGGCGACCTGAACCAATTCATCGGCGTGCGCTTCCTGGCCGGCCTGGGCATCGGCGCGGCCTTCCCCAACCTGATCTCGATCGCCGCCGAGGCCGCGCGGCCCGACCGTCGCGCCACCGGCGTGGGCCTGATGTTCGCCGGCCAGCCGACCGGCGGCTCGCTGCTGGGCCTGTTCGTCGCCAGTCAGGCCGGGCAGATGGACTGGACCCACATCTTCTACATCGGCGGGTTCGGGCCTCTGCTGCTGCTGCCGGTGCTGATCTTCGCCCTGCCGGAATCCGAGACCTTCAAGCAGGCCAAGGACGCCACCCAGACCACCCGGCCGCCCCCGACCGCCTTCGCGCTGTTCGGCCAGGGCCGGGCGCCGATCACCCTGCTGATGTGGCTCGCCTATGGCTTCACCCAGGTCATCGTCTATCTGCTGAACAACTGGCTGCCGACCTTGATGGTCGCCAAGGGCTTCACGCCGCAGCAGGCCGGAATGATCTCGGCGATCGAGAACGGCGGGGCGGTGCTGGGCTGCATCGTCCTGGCGATGATCACCGATCAGGGCCGCCTGCGCGGCGTACTGATCACCGCCTACCTGGCCGTCATCGCCGGCCTGTGGGGCCTGGGCGCGGCGCAGGGCTTCTGGCCGGTCGCCATGGTCGGGATCGTCGTCGGCTTCTTCGCCATCGGCGGCCAGCTGGTGCTCTACACCCTGGCGCCGGGCTACTACCCGACCCTGGCGAGGGCCACCGGCGTCGGCTCGGCGGTCTCGTTCGGACGCCTGGGCGGCATCGCCGGTCCGCTGGCGGCGGGCAAGCTGCTGGCTCTGGGACTGGCCCCAGCCGCCGTGCTGCTGGCGGCGACGCCCTGCGCGGCCCTCGCGGGTCTCGCCGCCGTCGGCCTGACCTTCCTTCGCAAGCCGGCCGAGCTCTAGAGGAGACCCGACATGCGAGGTCCCAAGCCCAGCCGTCGGGTCCTGCTGGCGGGCATGCTTGCCGCCGGTCCGGCGACGGCCGCTCCCCTTCAGGTCCCGCCCCCCACGCCCGCCTCGCCCTTGGACGTACGGGCCGACTTCCCGATCGTGGGCAACGGGCGGACCTTCCTGAACGCCGCCTATATCACCCCGATCCCCCGCCAGGTCGTCGCCGCGACGACCGCCTTCGCCGAGGCCAAGGCCACGCGGCCCATGGAGGTCGGCGAGCTGATGAGGGGCTGCGAAAAGGTGCGCGGCCAGTTCGCGCGGCTGATCAACGCGTCGCCCGACGAAGTCGGCCTGCTGTTCTCCACCGCCGAAGGCGAGAACGTCGTCGCCAACGGCCTGGAGCTGAAGCCCGGCGACAACGTCGTCATCGACGACCTGCACTACGATACCGAGTTCGTGCTCTATCGCCGCCTGGAGAAGACCCGAGGCATCCAGCTGCGCATCGCCCGCAATCGCGGCGGCGCGGTCGAGGCCAAGGACTTCGAGCCTTTGATCGATGACCGCACGCGACTGGTTTCGGTCGCCTGGGTCTCGCACCGCAACGGCTTCCGCCACGAGATGAAGCCGCTCTGCGACCTGGCCCACGCCCGCGGCGCGCTCGTCTATGCCGACGCCATCCAGGCGACAGGAACAGTGGCCGTCGATGTAAAGGCGGCCGACGTCGATTTCCTGTGCGCCGGTGGCTACAAGTGGCTGCTGGCCGGCTGGGGCGTCGCGCCCTTCTACGTCCGTCGCGAGCTCTCTCAGCGCCTGGCCCTGGACCGCTATGGCGAATTCCACGCCGACCGCGAACTGCCCGATGGCGACTTCCAGATCGACGCCACCGCCCGCCGCTTCGACTATTCCAGCCGTGCGTTCGGCGAGGCGCATGCGTTGGGCGCGGGCCTGGCCTATCTCGAAGGCCTCGGCGTCCCGCGTATCGAGGCCCATACCGTCGGCCTGGCGCTGGAGCTGCAGAAGGGCCTCGCCGCCCAGGGCCACAGGCTGATCACGCCCATGGGCAATCGCGCGCCGATCGTCGCCTTCGAGACCCCCCAGGCCATGGATACCGTCCGCGCCGCCTTCGCCGCCGCCAGGATCGAGGTCACCGTGCGCGGCGGCCGGGTGCGCATCGCCCCGGCCCTCTTCAACACAAGCGAGGACATCGCCCGCTGCCTGGCCGTCACGCGAGGCCTGGCATGAGGCCCATCCTCCTGGCAGCCGTCCTGGTCCTGCCCCTGGCCACGACCGCCCGGGCCGAGACAGCCTCAACGACGCGCATGGCGGCGGACATCGCCGCCCTGTCCGCCGACGCGATGGAGGGCCGTTTTCCAGGAACCGCCGGCGAGACCAAGGCCCTCGCCTGGATCGAGAAGGCCTTCGCTGACGCCGGTCTCAAACCCGCCGGCGCCAAGGGCTGGCGCCAGCCCGTGCCGCTGGTCGCCCGCATGCCGAACACCGCGCGCCTGACCGCTCGCATGGGCGGCCAGGTTCTGGACCTCTCCACCGAGGTTATCCTGCTGGGTGCGAGCGCGCGCGAGACGATCACCGACGCGCCTCTGGCCTTCGCCGGCTACGGCGACCAGCTCAACGACATCAATCTCGCCGGCGCCATCGTCCTGTTCCGTGACGCCGACAGCCCGGTCGAGACCGCGCCTCGGCCAATCGACGCCACGACCCGCACCGCCGCCCTAAGGGCCGCCGGCGCCCGCGCCGCGCTGGCCATCCTGCCCGACGCGGCCTTCGACAAGCGCAGGGCGCGGACGTTCCCGACCCTACAGCTGCCACAGGACCAGGCCTTCGAGATTCGGGGTTTCATCCGCGAGTCCGCCGCGCGGCGGCTGGTCGGCGACCTGGCGGTGCTGGACGCGGCGGCGGCCAGGCCGGACTTCCGCCCGACGCTCCTGCCCGCGCGGATCGACGCGACGGCCGTCACCCAGGTCCACCCTTTCGTCTCCGCCAATGTCGTCGGCCGTATCGCGGGGACAAAGCCCGGGGCCGGCGCGGTGCTCTATACCGCGCACTGGGACGCCTTCGGCCGCTGCCGGCCGGCCGAGCCCGATGCGATCTGCAACGGCGCCGTCGACAACGCCAGCGGCGTCGCCGGCGTCCTGGAGGTCGCGCGCCTGTTCCGCGCCGGTCCGCCGCCGGAGCGCGACATCCTCTTCATCGCCACGACCGCCGAGGAGCACGGCCTGCTGGGCAGCCGCGCCTATGTCGCCGCCCCGGCCGCGCCGCTGGCCCAGACGGTCGGCTCGATCAACATCGACACCATAGCCCTCTACGGAAGGGGGCATCCGGTCGGCTATGTCGGCGCGGGCCTGACCAGCGCCGATCCGCTGCTGGCGGACTTGGCGGCTGAGCAGCATCGCGTGCTGGATCCCGGCGGCGGCGCGCGGTTCGTCTACAAGAGCTCGGACGCCTGGCCGCTTTTGAGGGCGGGCGTGCCGGCTTTCGTGCTGTCCGGGGTGATCTCGCGCGTCGGGCCGGACAAGGGCCAGGCCTTCACCGACTTCATCGCCAAGCGCGTCCACACGCCGGCCGACGAGCTAACGCCCGAGGTCGACCTCTCCGGCGCGGCCGAGGACGTCGACCTCAGCTATCGCGCCGGCCTGGCCTTCAGCCGCGCTGACGCCCGCGTGGACTTCCAGCCCAGCTCGCCGTTCCAGAGCCCCGCCCGATGAAGATCATCGACGCCGAGACCGTCCGCCGTCGGCTGACCTACGCGGCCTGCATCCCGCTCGTGCGCGAGGCGATGATCGCCTTCTCGACCGGCCGGACCCGGCAACTGTTGCGTTCGGTCATCCCGCTAGCGGACGGCCACATGTTCGGGATCATGCCCGGCGCCCTGGCCGCCGATGGCGTGTTCGGGGCCAAGCTGGTCAGCGTCTGGCCCGAGAACTTCGCGGCCGGCAAACCATCGCACCAGGGCGTCATCGTGCTGTTCGACCCGATCGGCGGCGCGCCGACCTGCATCGTCGACGCCAGGGCGGTCACCGCCATCCGCACGGCCGCCGCCAGCGCCGTCGCCACCGACGCCCTCGCCCGCCCCGACGCCACGCGCCTGGCCATCCTGGGCTATGGCGAGCAGGCCGAAGGCCATGTCCGCGCGCTCGCCGAGGTTCGGCCGATCCGGGAGGTCCGCGTCTGGGGTCGTGATCCCGACCGCGCGACCGCCTTCGCCCGGCGGATGACCGCCGAGTCCGGCGTCGCGATCACCGCCGCGCGCAGCGTCGAGGCCGCGGTCGACGGCGCCGACATCATCTGCACCTGTACGAATGCGGCGGAGCCGATCCTGTACGGCCGCTGGCTGGATCCGGGCGTCCACATCAATCTGGTCGGCTCCAGCATCGCCGGTCCCGCCGAGGTCGACGCCGAATTGGTGGCGATATCGCGCTTCGTCGTCGACAGCCGCGCCGGCGCCCTGGCCCAAGGCGCGGAGTTCCTCCGCGCCAAGGCGGCAGGCCGGGTGGACGACGACCACATCGTGGGCGAGATCGGCGAGGTGCTGGCTGGACGGGTCGCCGGCCGCGAGCGCCCCCCGCAGATCACCGCCTACAAGTCCCTGGGCCATATTGTTCAGGACCTGGCCTCGGCGGCCTTTCTTGGCTCTAGCGACTGAACAGCCCCTCGCGAGGCCTTGTCAGAGCGTGACCCCGTAGCTCCTTGCCGAGCGACGCATGCTGCTCACTAGGAAGTACCGCCGACGCTCATGCCCGTCCCGCTCCAGGTCTGACAAACTCCAGGGTCCAGCCCAGACGGCGAGATGAGCGTCAAGAAAGTCGGTCGCGGAAGTTGGCGTACTCGAACGTTCGGATCAGCTTCAGCCCATCCGTGTCGCTGTTCCACAAAGCGATGGCCGGCAAGGGCACGCCGTTGAAGGTGTTGGTCTTGACCATCGAATAGTGGGCTTGATCGAGGAAGGCGATGCGCGTTCCGGGCGCTGGGGCCGAGGCGAAGACGTAGTCGCCGATGATATCGCCGGCCAGGCAAGAGGGGCCGCCGATCCTGACCGTCACACCGTCTGGCCGCTCGCCCATCATCGCCGGCCGATAGGGCGCCTCGATGACATCGGGCATGTGGCAGGTGGCCGAGATGTCCGTGATGGCCACGAGCATGGCGTTGTTGAACGTGTCGAGAATCTCGCCGACCAGGATGCCCGCGTCCAGGGCGATGGCTTCGCCGGGCTCGAGATAGACCTCGACCCCATGCCGCTCGGCGATCTGGGCCAGCAGGGTGACCAAGTCATCGACCCTGTAGTCGGCGCGGGTGATGTGGTGGCCCCCGCCGAGGTTCAGCCATTTCAGCTTGCCCAGCATCCCCTCGAGCCGGGGCTCCAGCGAGGCCCAGATCCGCTGCAGGGGCTCGAAGCCTTGCTCGCACAGGGCATGGACATGCAGACCGTCGACGCCGTCCAGGTGCTCGGGTCGTAGCTGCGACACCGGAAAGCCCAGCCGCGAACCACGCTGGCACGGGTCGTATTTGGCGACCTCGGCCTCGCTGTGCTCGGGGTTCAGGCGCAGGCCGATGTCAAACGTCTCGCCACCCGCTCGCGCCGCCGCGATCAGGTCGGAAAACCGCGCCACCTGGTCGGGCGAGTTGAAGATCACCGAGTCCGACAGTCGCAGAATCTCGGGAAGATCCTCGCGCTTATAGGCCGGCGAATAGGTGGTCAGGTGGCCGCTATAGAACTCGCGGGCCAGCCGCGCCTCCCACAGGCCCGAGGCGCAGACCCCGTCCAGATACTCGCCCACAACGCCCGCCAGCGACCACATCGAGAACGCCTTCAGCGCCAGCAGCACCTTGGCGCCGGCGCGGTCGCCCACGTCCTTGAGGATGGCCAGGTTGCGGCGGACCGCAACCTCGTCGACCACGAAACAGGGTGAAGGCACGCGATTCAGATCGAACCGCGCGAATGCGCCGGGGCCGGCCGCCTTGGTTTCCATCCGTCAGGTCCGATCAGAAGGCCAGGGGGGCGTCCAGGTCCTGGATCTTCCAGGGCAGGCCGTGCTGGTTCAGCATGTCCATGAACGGGTCCGGATCCAGCTGTTCCATGTTGAACACGCCCGCGCCCTTCCACTGGCCGGTCAGCATCAGAGCCGCGCCGATCATGGCCGGCACGCCCGTGGTGTAGCTGACCGCCTGGTTGTTGGTCTCGGCGTAGGCTTCCTCGTGGTCGCAGATGTTGTTGATGTAGACCGTCCGGGTCTGGCCGTCCTTTTCGCCCGTGGCGATGGTGCCGATATTGGTCTTGCCCTTGGTGATCGGTCCCAAAGACGACGGCTCGGGCAGCAGCGCCTTGAGGAACTCGATCGGGATGATCTCGCGGCCCTGGAACATCATCGGCTCGATGCGGGTCATGCCGATGTTCTCCAGCACTTCCAGGTGCTTGAGATAGGAGTCGCCGAAGGTCATCCAGAAACGGATGCGCCGGATCTCCGGGTAGAACTTGGCCAGGGATTCCAGCTCCTCATGGTACATGAGGTACATGTTCTTCGGCCCCACCTGGTCGAAGTCGAACACCTGCTTGTGGCTCAGCGCCGGCCCTTCGACCCACTGACCGTTCTCCCAGTGCCGCGACGGAGCGGTCACTTCGCGCAGATTGATCTCGGGATTGAAGTTGGTGGCGAACGGCAGGCCGGTGTCGCCGCCGTTGCAGTCCAGGATGTCCAGAGTGTCGATCCGGTCCAGCAGGTGCTTCTTGGTGTAGGTGGCGAACACCGAGGTCACGCCCGGATCGAAGCCGCTGCCGAGCAGCGCCATCAGGCCCGCGTCCTTGAAACGGTCCTGATAGGCCCACTGCCAGCTGTATTCGAACTTGGCCACGTCGCGCGGCTCGTAGTTGGCGGTATCCAGATAATTCACGCCGGCCGCCAGACAAGCGTCCATGATCGCCAGGTCCTGGTAGGGCAGAGCCAAGTTGACCACGAGGGCGGGCCGCACGGCCTCGATCAGCGCCGTGGTCGCGGCGACGTCATCGGCGTCGAGCGCCGCCGTGTCGATGGTCACGCCGGTGCGCCGCTTCACGGACTCCGCGATAGCGTCACATTTCGACTTCGTGCGGCTCGCCAGCGTGATGCGCGAGAAAATGTCCGCGTTCATCGCCATCTTGTGGACAGCGACCGAACCCACGCCGCCCGCACCGATAACCAGCACCCTACTCATTGGGCTTCTCCTAATACCTAGCAACCTCCCCAACCTGCTCGCGCAGTCCAGGGGGGCGGCGTCTTATCACGTGGATCGCAATTCTCTAACTGCCCTCCCCTCATGATGAACGCGGCAGCTCTTCAAACGGTCTCGGACCTGGTGCGGGCGGTCGGCTGAGCGCCAGGAGCGGACCTAAGCCGAGATCCGGAAAGCAGAGGTTCGCACAGAATCTGGGTTCACCGATCGCCTCGCCGCCAAATGAGCCCGAACCACTCACGAACAGGTCGCCTTGGCTGTCAAAGCGCGGGCCTCGATCCGGATCCTGCAAGGCTAGCCGCGCGGATAGCCTTTCCGGGCGGCCCACGCGAGGAACAGTTCCGGCCAGGCCGCGGCCGGAAGGCCCTTGCGCATCCCGAAACCGTGGTCGCCTTCCTCGAAGACGTGCGCCTCCGCCGGAACCTTGGCCGCGCGCAACGCCGTCAGGTAGCCCAGGCTGTTTTCCACCGGCACGACGTCGTCGTTCCACGCGTGGACCAAGAAGGTTGGCGGGGTGGCGGCGTCGATGTGCTGACGCGGCGAATGACGGGCGATCGCTTCGGGTGACGGGTTCTGGCCAAGCAGAGACTTGGTCGAGAGGGCGTGGGCATAGGGCGGCGCCATGTCGATCACCGGGTAGATCAGCGCCGAGAGGTCCGGCCGGGTCACACCGGCGTCAGCGGCGTCGACGGGCGCGTAGGCCAGAGCATTGCGCGTCGCCAAGCTGGCCGCGAGGTGACCGCCCGCCGAGAACCCCATCGCCGCGACCTGCCGCGGATCGATGCCGAACCGGCCAGCGCCGTCGCGGATCAGGCGCATGGCGCGCTGCGCATCTTGCAGCGAGACCTCCGAGGGATCCGCCCAACCTCCGGCCGGCAGGCGGTAGCGCAGAATGAAACTGGTGATCCCAGCCTCGGCGAACCTCTGGGCCACTGCATAGCCCTCGCTGTCGAACCACTCGTTGAGATAACTGCCACCGGGGATGATCAACATCGCCGCCCCTGTCGGTCGCCTCGGCCGCAACAGGGTCATGTAGGGCAATCCAACCGACGTAGCGACCCGCAAGGGCTGGCCTTGAACATGGCGCGTCTCGACTTGCTCCTGGGGCAAGGCGGCCGGCGCGCCAGACGGACTGGCCGGCCACAATGGAAGATCCTCGCCGCCGTCCGGCGCGGATCGAGCGGTCGCGAGCGTGGGCGCGGCGGCGGCGGCGGCGGCCCCAAGGCCCAACAGATGCCGACGATCAAATCTGTCGGTGTCGTCGTGCATGGAGCCTCCCAGCCTCTTCGTCCGCTCAAGCGCGCCGTTCCATACCACGCCACCGGCGAACTTTCGATTCCTTCGCTTTTCTTTCGTTATGTTTCGAATTTACGTTGCGAGCGTTTCGGACCACCGGTACCACTGCGGTGAGCGCGCAAGCGCCGGGAGGACATGGGATCAGGACCACCGCTACGGTCCTGACCGCCGGCCCCGAGGGCCGGGGATCGCAGGGAAGGATCCGCGCGTGAAACGGACTGGCTCATCGAGCGCGAAATTCAGCTTCAGCGCCGCCCTGGCGCTCATGGCGATCGCCGCATCGCCTCTGGCCAATGCGGCGCCCGCGCCCGCTGGGCAAACCGCTGAGGCGGCCTCGATCGCGAAGCCGCGCGACAAGCCTCGGCTCTTCGTCCTGACCGATATCGGCGGCGATCCCGATGATCGCCAGTCGATGGTCCGGCTGATGACCTACGCCAACCAGGTCGACATCGAGGGCCTGGTCGCCACGCGCGTGAAGGGCGCGGTCAATCCCCAGCTTATCTCGGGCATCGTCGACGCCTACGGCGAAGTGCGCGACAACCTCGAACGGCACGAACCGGGCTTCCCGTCGGCCAAGGCCCTGCATGAGGTCATCGCCCAGGCCCTGACGGTCGACGGCAAGGAGAATGTCGGCCCAGGCAAGGACTCCCCGGGGTCGGAACTCCTGATCCGCGCGGTGGATCGCGACGATCCCCGGCCGATCTGGGTCACGGTGTGGGGCGGCCCCACCGTGCTGGGCCAGGCGCTCTGGAAGGTGCGGCAGACGCGCTCGAAGGCGGCCCTGGCCAAGTTCGTGTCCAAGATCCGCGTCTACGCCATCTCGGACCAGGACGACAGCGGTCCCTGGATCCGCCGCGAGTTCCCCGAGCTGTTCTACATCGTAAGCCCCGGCGTCTCGTACCACATGTCGACCTGGATCGGCATCGGCGGCGACGACTTCCACGGCCGGTTCGGCGGCGCTGACGCCTCGCTGGTCAGCAACGAGTGGCTGAACCACAACATCCGCAACAAGGGCCCGCTGGGCGCGGCCTATCCCAACTGGCAATTCCAGATGGAGGGTGACACCCCCTCCTTCCTGAACCTGATCGACAACGGCTTGTCCGACCCGACCCACCCCGAGTGGGGCGGTTGGGGCGGTCGCTATGAGCTCTACACGCCGCGCAAGGAAAAGTGGTTCCTCGAATCCGAAACCCGGCCGATCTGGACCAATGTCCAGGACGAGGTGCTCGGCCGTGACAGCGAATGGCATACGACCGCCCAGGCCACCATCTGGCGCTGGCGCGAGGCGTTCCAGAACGACTTCGCCGCCCGCATGGACTGGACCATCAAGCCCTATGACAAGGCCAATCATCCGCCACGGCCCAAGCTCGACATGCCAGCCTATATCGTCGCCAAGCCGGGGCAGCGGATCGATCTCAGCGCCGTCGGCTCGACCGATCCGGACGGCGACGCGCTGTCCTATCAGTGGTTCTGCTACGAAGAAGCCGGCACGCGGGGCATGACCAGTTCAGCCTCGGGCGTGAAGTTGGACATCAACAACGCCGACCAGCCCAAGGCCTGGCTGACCGTGAAGACCAACCGCGTCGTCCCGCCCGGGACGGGCACCATGCACATCGTCCTGGCCGTCACCGACCACGGCGCGCCGCGCCTGACGCGCTACAAGCGGGTGATCATCGACGTTCAGCCCTAGACCGCCGAAGATCCGCGCCGAAGAGTTCGATCGAGGGATTGCCAGCCATGTCCGATCCTTTCGTTTCCCGTCGCCAGGCGCTGATGGTCGCGGGTCTTGGCGCGATCGCCGCCCCGCCGGCGGCAGCCGAGACACGCGCCGAAGCCAGCCCGATCCTGCTCGCCGAGCTTGTCTACCAGAACGCCCCCTATCCGCAGGCCCACGCCTCGACGATCGTGGAGACTACGGCCGGGACCTTGGCGGCGGCCTGGTTTGGCGGGACCCGCGAGCGTCACCCGGACGTCGGAATCTGGTTCTCGCGTCACGTCGACGGGCGCTGGCAGGAGCCTCGGGAGGTCGCCAACGGCGTCCAACCGTCCGGCCCACGGCAGCCCACCTGGAACCCTGTCCTTTTCCAGCCGCCCGGCGGCGATCTCTTCCTGTTCTACAAGATCGGCCCTAGTCCCCAGACCTGGTGGGGCAAGGTCATGAGCTCGGCCGACGACGGACGGACGTGGAGCTCGCCTCGCCGTTTGCCCGAGGGGGTGTTGGGCCCGATCAAGAACAAGCCCGTGGTCCTCGCGGACGGGACCTGGCTGTCGCCGGCCAGCGTCGAGCGGGCGGAAGGCGTTTCGCAGGCGGACGGCGGCGGCTGGAGCCTCTATTTCGAGCGCAGCGCCGACGCTGGCCGAAACTGGTCGAAAAGCCCGCTCGTCGCCTCGCCCCTGAAGATCGACGCCATCCAGCCGAGCGTGCTCTTCCATCCGGACGGCGCGCTGCAGGCGATCGCGCGCACGCGCCAAGGAGCGCTCGCCCAGACCTGGTCGAGAGACGGCGGCAAGACCTGGAGCCCGCTGGCGGCGATCGACTTGCCTAATCCCAATTCAGGCACGGACGCGGTGACGCTGGCGGACGGTCGGCAGTTGATTGTCTACAACCACGCCGGCCATCGTCCCGACACCCCCGGCAAGGGGCCGCGCTATCCGCTCAACGTGGCGATATCCAGCGACGGCCTCGCCTGGCGAGAGGTCCTGACGCTGGAGCGCGAGCCCCGGCCCGACGGCTATGCCTATCCGGCCGTCATTCAGACCCGGGACGGCAAGGTCCACGTGACTTACACGTTCAACCGCCGGGCCATCCGCCACGTGGCCTTGGACCCCGCCCTGCTGGCCTGAGCCGGCCGCGCGCCCGGCTAGGCCGATCGTTGATAGAGATCGTCCGACAGATCCAGGTAGCGCAGCATCGCGGCCTCGGCGGCCCCGGCGTCGCGGGCGCGCACGGCGCTGACGATGTGGCCATGCTCCTCCAGCACGGCGCGACCGCGAGCGGCCAGGAGGCCGGCTTCGACCTGGTGCTGACCAAGCCATCCGAACATGGCGTCGGCGACCGCGTCGAAGATCGCGTTGCGCGAGATCGCCACGACCTGGGCATGGAACTTCAGGTCGGCGGCGAAGAATGCCTCGGGATCCTTGGCGCAGGCGGTCTGCTCGGCGAGAAGGCGTTCAAGGGCCTCGACGTCGGCGGCGTCCGCCTTCAACGCGGCCTCGCGGACCATTCCCCGCTCGAAGAACCGGCGCGCGTCCTTGAGATTCTCCAGCATGCCCGGCGAGGCCGAGAGCATCAGCTGGGCCACGAGGTCGAGCTGGCCGACGGCGGTCTTGGCGCTGAGCGCCTTCACCCGCGCCCGCTCGCCATGGCGTATGGTGATCAGACCCGCATTGGCCAGCGCCTGCATGGCCTCGCGGATGGCGGGACGGCCAACGCCGTAGCTGGCCATCAACTCCCGCTCGGACGGCAGGGTTTGCCCGGGCCCGTAGTCTCCCGACGTGATCAAGGCCTTGAGGCGATCGAGGACGTGGTCCGATAGCTTGCGCCTGACGATCGGTCCTTCGACCAATGGCGCTCTGGTTTTCCCTGCCGACATGGCGGGGAAGTTGGAACAAGGGCGCGTCCAAGTCCAGTCGATGATCGTTCGGCGCGACCGCGCGGCGTTTCCTTGCCGGCGGCCGCGGCCCTCGCGCTCAGTAGGACGAGAAGAGCGCGGCCCTGGCCAGGCGTTGCGCTTCGAGAGCGTCCTGGCGGTCCTGGGCGGCCTGCATGGCGTCGAAGTCCAACTTGTCGAGCGCCCGGTCGATCACCTTCAGGAAGTCGATCGCCAGGTTCGCGGCGGTCACGCTGTCCTCGCGGAAGGGGAACTGATCCAGCTGCCAGACGCCCTCCCACTTGTTCTTTCGTAGGACGTAGAAGAACTCGAAGAGCTCGATCGGATGCACCGAGCCCGCCACCATGTCGTCGTCCCATGAGCGCAGGTTGTCGTTGACGTCCATGCCAAACAGGCGGCCGTGATCGATGGCCAGCTGGGCGGCGTCGGCGGGCGACTCGCCGCCATAGAGCGAATGGCCGAAGTCCAGCAGGACGCCGATATTGGGCAGGCCGATCTTCTCGATGCCCAGCAGGGTGCGGGCCATCGAGTCGAAGCTCATGTGGTTGCGCGGCTCGCGCGGCTTGTACTCGATGACGAATTTCAGATCGGGGTTCTGGCTGGCGAGTTCGCCGACGCCGTCCATCGACATCCGCCACAGCTTGCCGTGGTCGACCTGGAACGGATAGTCCCAGCCATCCTGCCCCGGCCAGAGCTTGACGTAGTCAGCTCCGAAGCGGCGCACGACATTGGCCGCGTCGTTGCACATCTCGTTGGCGCGGCGGCGCACGCCGGGATCGGGGTTGGTGAAGGCGCCCTTCGCGAAGGTCCGAGTGTAGATCTCGGGCGTAATGCCGATCACGCTGAGATTATTGCGCTTCAGCGCGACCTCGACCGCGTCGAGCGACAGGTTCGGATCGACGAACGGGTAGTTGAGATCCACCACCGACAGGTCACGCACCTGTCCGGCCTTGTCGATCGCCTCGATCAGGCTGACGGGAGGGCCATAGCCGTCCGTGGCGTAGCGATCGACATAGGTGGCGAAATGCCAGATGCCCGCTCCAAATCGCATCTTGCTCATGGTCGCGTACTCCAGGCCGGCCGTACTAGCGGCGGGCGAGATTGAAATTGTCGAGGTCGGAAGCGTTGGCCGCCGTGATCAGGAAGCAGTCCATCAACTGCTTCTCCGGCGCCCCGGTCTTTCCGGTCTTCAGGTAGCGATCGGCCAGCTCGACGGCGTATTGGGCCTGGCGGTAGGCCGGCTGCAGCACCGTCGCCTTCAGCTTCCCGGCCAGGATGGAGTCGCGGGCGTCGTTGGATCCGTCGAACCCGACCACGACCACGTCGGTGCGCCCGGCGCTCTCGAGGGCCGCGACCGCGCCCATGGCCATGGTGTCGTTGCCGGCGATGACGCCCTTCACTTCCGGGTGCGCCTGGAGGATCGACTGGGTCTTGGCGAAGGCTTCGGCCTGACTCCAGTTGGCGGTCTGGCGACTTATCATCTTCAGCTCGGGATACTGGTCGATGATCGTGTGGAACCCCTTCGAGCGAATGACGGCGTTGGTGTCGGACTCCTTGCCGACCAGCTCCACATAGGCCCCCTTCTCCCCCATGGCCTTGACGAAGGCCTCGCCACCCAGCGAGGCGCCCTGGAAGTTGTTCGACACGATCTGCGCGGCGGCCACGCCCCGGACATTGATCTCGCGATCGATCAGGAACACCGGCACGCCCGCGGCCTTGGCCTTGGCGATGGCCGCCGCGCTGGCGTCGGCCCCGGCGTTGTCGAGGATGATCGCCGCGGCGTTGCGGGCGATGGCGGTGTCGATCAGCTGGCTTTGCTTGAACGCGTCGTCTTCGTGCGAGAACGTCAGGGTCTGGTAGCCGAGCGCCTTCGCCCGCGCCTCGGCCCCTAGCGCCTCCTGCCCGAAGAACGGGTTGTCCAGCGAGGGCGTGATCACGACGATCAGGTTGGACCGCCCCTTGGGCGCCAGCCACGTTATCGCCAGGACCGCCGCGACGAGCGCGGCGAGAGCAAGGATCAGGTGGCTGCGTTTCATGGGCACTGCGGTCCTTGGCTTCAGGCGACCAACACTTCGATGCCGCGCGCTTCGAAGGCCTTGCGGTCCTCGTCGTGAATGCCGCTATCGGTGATGAGGGTTTGAATGAGATCCACGCCGCCCAGCGAGGAGAACGACTTGCGGCCGATCTTGCTGGAGTCGGCGACGAGGTAGACGTGGGAGGCGGCCGAGATCATCGCCCGCTTGACGTAGAGATCGGCCAGCGAGGGATAGGTCAGGCCGGCTTCGAACGAGATCGCCGCCGTCGCCAGGAAACACTTCTCGGCATAGAGGCCTTCGAAGAACGCCGCCGAACGCTCGCCGCTGAGCGATAGGGTCGGCGCCTTGAACTGCCCGCCCGGCATATGGACCGTGCACGCGGGTAGCGCGCCCAGGGTCAGGGCGATGTTGAGGGCGTTGGTCACGACATTGAGGTGCTGTCGCTCCAGCAGGTTCAGCGCGACCTCCGTCGTGGTCGAACCCGAGTCGAGGATGATCGTCTGGCCATCGCCGACCAGCGAAGCGGCCAGGCGCCCGATACGGCGCTTGGCGTCCATGTTCACCCGGTGCTGCAGATCCATGTCGCGGACTTGCTGAGGCACGGAGCGCAGAAAGGCGCCGCCGTGTTCGCGCGTCACGAAGCCGTCGGATTCAAGTCGCTCCAGGTCCTGGCGGATCGTCGCCTCGGACACCGCGAAGGCCTCCGACAGGTCACGCACGCGGGCGCTGCCTTCTTCTTGCAGCCACTCGAGGATCTTCATCCGGCGCGACTCGCCCAGGAGTCCCGCTCCGCCGGCGATCGCGCGTTCGCGCGCTGAACCTGGCGCGGCGCTGGCTGCGGGAGCCGACGCTCCCTTTCGGGCCGATTTGGCCATGGCTTTCCGACTCCTGTTGGTTGCGACCTCGACGACCATCTTCAGGCCTTGCCTGCCGCCGTCAAACGCCCTTGGAGTTGGTCGAGCACGACCGCGGCGATGATCACAAGCCCTTTGATGACCATCTGCCAAAACTCGCTCACGCCCATCATCACCAGTCCGTCGCCCAAGACCCCGATCACGCAGGCGCCAATCAGGGCGCCGCCCACGCCGCCGCGACCGCCCGACAGCGAGGCGCCGCCCAGGACGACGGCGGCGATCGCCGAGAGTTCGAAGGTTTCTCCGCTGGCCGGATGGGCCGCAACCAGCTCGGACGACACGATCAGGCCCACCAGGGCCGCGCACGCGCCCGAGATGACATAGACGGCGATCTTGACGCGATCGACGCGGACGCCGGAGAGCTGCGCGGCCCGCTCGTTGCCGCCGACGGCGTAGACGCGACGTCCAAACGGGGTGTCGCGCGCCACGAAGCTCGCCACGAGCGCCAGGGCGACCATCAGGAGCGCCGTGACCGGAAGGCCAAGGAAGGTCGCCGACCCCAGCAGCGGAAAGCCCTCATTGCCAAGGTCCGACCGGCCGACGAGGTTGGGGAAGGTCGCGCCGCCCGAAAGCAACATGGCCGCGCCGCGCGCCACATAGAGCATCCCCAGCGTGGCGATGAACGGCGCGACGCGGAAATGGGCGACCAGCACCCCGTTGACCAGACCCGCGACCGCGCCCAGCGCCAGCACCGTGGCGATCACGACCGGCACACTCGGATAGACGACCACGCCAAGCGGGGCGATCGTCAGGCCGTTGAGGATCAGAGCGCCGGCGACCATGCCGCCCAACCCCGCGGTTGACCCCACCGAGAGATCGATCCCGCCGGTCAGGATCACATAGGTCATGCCGATCGCGAGGATCGCGGTGATCGCCACGTGCTTGAACATGATCAGGAAGTTCGACGCCGACAGGAAGTTCGGCGCCATGACCGAGAAGAAGGCCAGCACCACGCCGAGGGCGATCAGGGCCCGCAGCTTCAGCAGGACGGACAGCAGGCTCAAGCTGGGCGCGGCGGCCGCGGACGCGGTTGCGGCGGAGGTTTGGTTCGCCATCAACCGGCAAGCTCCATGGACGTCGGGGATTGGGCGAGGTTGGAAGCCGCGACCAGCGCGGCCTCGGTCGCGTCTTCAAGGTCGAGGTCGGCGGTCAGTCGTCCGGCGGCCATGACCAGGATCCGATCGGCGACCGCGCCCGCTTCGAGGAGATCGGAGGTGGCGAAGATCACGGCCATGCCTTGGTCGGCAAGCCCGCGCATCGTGTCGAAGAGGTCCGCGCGGGCGCCGATGTCCACGCCTCGGCTCGGCTCGTCCAGCAACATCACCAAGGGCTGGGCCATCAGCCCGCGCCCGATGACGACCTTCTGCTGGTTGCCGCCCGACAGCGAGCCAATCGCCGACGCCGCCGAAGCGGCCTTGACGCCTAGGCGGCTCATCATCGCCGCCACGGCCCCTTGCTCGCGGTCCGCCGACAGGACCCCCAGGCGGGCGAACGCTGAAAGCTGGGAGACGCCGAGGTTTCCGCCGACGCCGAGATTATGGAACAGGCCGTCACGCTGGCGATCCTCGGGCACGAACCGGATACGCTTGCGGCAGCGCTGGGCCAAGTCGAGGCCGGAGATGTCCTCGCCGTTCAGGCGGATCGATCCCGACGCTTTCCGGGCGCCGAAGATGCTTTCCAGAAGCTCCGTGCGGCCTGACCCTAGCAGGCCATAGAGGGCCGTGACCTCGCCGGCGCGGAGGTGGGTCGAGATTCCGTCGAGGAGATGGCCGCCCCCCGGCCTCGGCAACCGCACGTTCTCAAGCTCGAGCACCACCTCGCCCTGCGCCTGGCGCGCGCGCCGTGGACGGCTCGCGGCCTTGTCGCCGAGCATCTGCTCGACGATCCAAGCGATCGAGGCTTCGGCCGCGGGCCGGCAGGCGACGCGGCGGCCATCGCGCAGGACGGTGATGTGGTCGCCAATCCTCATGAGCTCTTCGAGCCGATGGGAGATGTAGATGATGGCCACGCCAGCCTGCTTGAGCTCGGCGACGACCTTGAAGAGCACCTCGACCTCGGCCGCGCTCAGCGCCGAGGTCGGCTCGTCCAGAATCAGCACCCTGACGTCCTCGACCAGGGCCTTGGCGATCTCGACGATCTGTTGCTCGCCGACCCGCAGGTCGCACACGCGCGCATCCGGATCGATGGCGTGACCCAGCCTCGCGAGCACCTCGCGCGCCTTGGCCCGCTCGGCGGCGTGATCCGTCAGGCCCGGCCCGCGGGTGAGCTCGCGCCCCAGGAAGATGTTCTGGGTGACGCTCAGGTTCGGACAGAGATTGAGTTCCTGGAAAACAATGCCGACCCCCGAGGCGGCGGCCTCGCCGATCGAGGCGAACCGGACCGGGAGCCCGTCGAGCAGCAGCCGGCCGGAGGTCGGCTGCTCGACCCCCGCCAGGATCTTCATCAGCGTGGACTTGCCCGCACCGTTTTCGCCGATCAGCACGTTCACGGCGCCCGCATGAACCGAGAAGTCGACCTCCTCCAGGGCATTCACGCCGCCGTAGGTCTTTCCCACCCGTTCCGCCTGCAGGATCGCCATGGCTATTCCCCGGCGCCGACAGCGTCGAGACGAATGGGGGTGACGACGATCGGGTCGCTGGCCTTGGCCAGCGCGAAGGCGCCGAGGAAATGCACCTTGTCGCCGACCTTCAGCTGGCCAAGGACCGGACGCGCCTTGGATAGAGCCCGATCCGTCAGCGCGCCACCGACTTCGGCGAAGGCGATCTGGTTGGCGAAGTCGTTGAACGACACGAAAGGCAGGCTGTCGCGCAACACCGAGCCGGAGACGACCGGGCCGGCTTGCAGTTCGATCTCGCGGCCGCGTCCGTTCGCGCCGGTCGTCGCCACCGTCACGCGACCGGCGCGCCCTGGGCTGATCGCCCGGACCACGCCCTCGCCTTCGACCACGAAGGTCCAAGGCGAACCTTCCCCCGCCTTGCGGCCGGCCATGGCGCCGGCTTTGGAAAGGTCCTGGTCAATCGCGTCACCGAGGCCCGACAACGGCTTGGCTGCCTTGATCCAGTGAGGTTCGGCCTGGGTCGCCCAGATGGCGTCCACATAACGTTCGGCGTCGAAGGCTCCGGAAAGGCGTTCACGCGCGGCCCGATCGGCCGCGATCGGGACCACCTTGCATCCGGCCAAGAGCGGCGCGCAGGCCAGGAGGACCAGCCCGGCACAGGCGGCGCGTCGGCGAAAGGACCCAATCGTTGACCGCACCGGCCCTTGCCTCCCCTTTTTTTTCCGCGCGATCTTCGGCGTGGACTTTCGATTTATTTCGAATTGAGCGCGAAACTGTCACGCCGAAAATGCGCTGTCAATCAGGCAAGAGAAGGCTATCCGGACTTGGTTTGCAGTCGAGAATCCAGCCTGCGCGGGCCTCGCGGCCGGAGGGCTTTCCGATCGTTCGCCCCGCGATTACCCCCAGGATAAGCTCAGAAAACGAAGATAATCGCAAACATTCGACACGAATCCACATTGCCACTGCTCTGGGGCGTCGCTAGGTTGTGAATCGAGGGAGGCTCCGATCCTGGAACGGCTGAGACCGGAATGCCGGCGACGCCGATCATAGGACTCGACCGCCTTCGGTGGAGCGCGTCGCTCGGAAGCGACCGCCAGCAAGAAGGTCGAGAATGACGGAAGTTCAACGCCAGCCCGCGGGGGGTCTGGGTGATCGCGCCGCCCGCGTGGCCGAACGCGCCAACTGGATCCGCCGCACGGCCCTCAAGATGATCTTCGAAGCCAAGCAGGGCCATCCCGGCGGCGACCTGTCGTCAGCCGATATTCTGGCCGCGCTGTATTTCGACGTGATGCGCTATGACGCGACGCAGCCCGCCTCGCCAGACCGCGACCGCTTCGTGATGAGCAAGGGACACTGCACGGGCGCGTTCTACGCCGTCCTGGCCGGCGCAGGGTTCTTCCCGGAGGCCGAACTCTCCACCTATCTTCAGCCGCTCTCCCGCCTGAACGGCCACCCGAACCGCGTCTATCTGGCTGGCGTCGAGACCAATACCGGCCCCCTGGGTCACGGCCTGCCCGTCGCCGTCGGCATCGCCATCGCCGGGCAGATCGACAAGGCCGACTTCCGCGTCTTCGTCCTCACCGGGGACGGAGAGCTCCAGGAAGGTAGTTGCTGGGAGGCAGCCATGACGGCCGGCCATCGCAAGCTGTCGAACCTGACCGTCATCGTCGACCGCAATCGCCTGCAACAAGGCGCGCCGACCGAAGACACCGTCGCGCTGGAGCCCTTGGCCGACAAATGGCGCGCATTCGGCTTCGACGTCATCGAGATCGACGGTCACGACCCGGCGGCGCTCATCGCGACCTTGAGCACCTCGAGCGATCGCCCCCGGTGCGTGATCGCCTCGACGGTCAAGGGCAAGGGGGTCTCCTATATGGAGAACCAAGCGGGATGGCATCACGGCTGCCCCAACGCCGATCAGTACGCCCAGGCCCTGAAGGAGTTGGCCGCGTGAGCGAAGCCCGCAAGATCGACGGCCTCTACGATTGCCGCGAAGCCTACGCCCAAACCTTGCAGGACTTGGCCGAGGCCGACCCGCGCATCGTCGCCGTGGTCAACGACAGCGTCGGATCCAGCAAGCTCGGGAAGTTCCGCTCGCGCTTTCCCGACCGCCTGATCAATGTCGGCATCGCCGAGCAGACCATGGTGGGCGTCGGCGCGGGCCTGGCCAATGGCGGCAAGATCCCGTTCGTCAGCGGCGCGTCCTGCTTCCTGACCGGGCGCGCGCTCGAGCAGATCAAGGCCGACGTGGCCTATTCCCAGGCCAATGTGAAGCTGTGCGGCATTTCGAGCGGCGTCGCCTATGGCGAACTTGGCCCCACGCACCATTCGATCGAGGACCTCGCCTGGCTGCGGCCCATGGCGAACCTGACGATCATCGTGCCGTCCGACCCCTGGGAGACGGCCGAAGCGATCAAGGCCGCCGCGGCGCTCGAGGGCCCCGTGTTCATTCGCGTCAGCCGGATGCCCGTGCCGGCGATCGCGCGCTCGACCCCGAGGTTCGAGATCGGCAAGGCCGAGATCCTGCATGAGGGCGGCGACGCGGCGATCATCGCCACCGGCGTCATGGTCCATCGCGCGCTCGCGGCCGCCGAGCAGCTTTCGGCCCGGGGCATACAGGCCCGCGTCATCAACATGTCGACGATCAACCCGCTGGACGAGGCGGTGATCCTGCAGGCGGCGGCGACGGGCGCCGTGGTCACCGTCGAGGAGCACTCGGTGCGCGGCGGCCTCGGCGGGGCGGTCGCCGAGATCCTGGCGACGCAAGCGCCCTGCCCGATGCGGATACTCGGCTTTCCCGGCTTCCTGCCCACCGGCTCGGCCGAGTGGCTCATGGAGCATCACCACCTCAACGCCGATGGGATTTCCCGCGCCGTCGGCGACCTCCTGAGCGGGGCCCGCCTCTAGTGTCGCCGCGGGCGTTCCTCGCGATCGACCAGGGCACGACCAACACCAAGGCGCTGCTGCTCGACGGTTCGGGCGCGGTGATCGCCCAGGCCTCGCGCCCCACCCAGGTGGCCTATCCTCGACCGGGCTGGGCCGAACAGTCGGCGGCGGACATCTGGACGAGCGTCCAGGCCGTGATCGCCGAGGTCGCTTCCGGCCGCGATATCGACGCCATCGGCATCTCCAACCAGCGCGAGTCCATCGTCCTGTGGGACGCGGCGACGGGCTTGGCCGTCGGCCCCTGCGTCCTCTGGCAATGCGCGCGCTCGGCGCCGCGCTGCGAAGCTCTCAAGGCCGAGGGCTATGAGCCCGACGCGGTCGCGCGCACGGGCCTGACCCTCAATCCGATGTTCTCGGCTGGCAAGCTGGCCTGGCTGCTGGACCAGATCCCCGACGGTCGCGAACGTGCCGTTCGCGGCGAGCTGAAGGCGGGCACCGTCGACAGCTGGCTGATCTGGAACCTGACCGGCGGCGCGCGCCACGTCACCGACCACAGCAACGCCTCGCGCACTCAACTGATGAACCTGGCCGCCCTGGCCTGGGATCCGGACATGGCGCGCCTGTTCGACGTTCCGCTCGAGGCCTTGGCGGAGATCCTCCCATCGGACGCCCTGTTCGGACGAACGGCGGCGGGGACGAGCGTCCTGCCGGCCGGTGTCCCGATCCATGCGGCGATGGGCGACTCCCATGCAGCGCTCTTCGGCCATGGCCTCGACGGCCCGGGCCGGATCAAGGCGACCTGCGGAACCGGCTCGTCGCTGATGACCGTCACGCCCGAGCGCATCTGGTCGGCCCACGGCCTCTCCAGCACGATCGCCTGGAGCCAGGCCGACGGCGCTCTGCACGCCCTTGAGGGCAACATCTCGGTCTCCGGGCACACGGCGGCCTTCGCCGCCCGCATGCTGGGTCTGCCCGACGAGCAAGCCTTGACCGCCCTGGCCCAGACGGTCCCGGACAGCGGCGGCGTGACCTTCGTGCCGGCGTTGGCCGGCCTCGGCGCGCCGCACTGGAACGACGAGGCGCGCGGCCTGGTCAGTGGCATGTCCCTGGCCACGACGCCCGCCCACATCGCCCGCGCGGCGCTCGAAGCCATCGCCCTGCAGATCCACGACGTGTTCATGGCCATGCAGGCGGATCTGCATGCGACGCTTCCTGAGCTGAACATCGACGGCGGCGCGGCGCGCAACGACATGCTGGTGCAGTTGCTCGCTGACCTGATCGACCGCCCCGTACGGCGCGCCGACGCCGCCGAGGTCAGCGCCTTGGGCGCGGCCCGCATGGCCGCCAAGGGCCTCGGCTTCGACCTGCCGGTCCTGGAAGAACGCTCCACGGTCTTCATGCCCGACATGGGCCAAGCCCAGCGCGAAGCGATCCTGGAGCGTTGGCGGCAGGCCCTGCGGCGGTCGATGCTCTAGATCGACCGCCCAAGCCTCCGTCCCTCTGGCGCCCTAGGGCCGTTTCCAGGGCCACTGCGCATAGGCGGCCAGGACCTTGCCGCCGGCGGTCGTGAACCAGCTATAGCCGTTGCGGCGCTCCAGGCTGATCTCGCTGATGTCGTCGTGGAGCGTGCGGTCGCGATCGCCGAAGATCGGCCGGTTCGTGGCGGCGTCGTAGTAGCGCGACCACAGCGGCGGCGCGCCAGGCTTGTCGACCAGCAGGCGGCCCTTCGCCGGGTCGACGGCGGTCCAGGCCTTGTCCTTGATCGCCGTCGCCTCGATCCAGCGCACGCCGCCCTCGACCGCCGATCGGACCTCCGGGGACGGCGCCTTCAGCTTCATCAGATAGAGCAGGATCTCGGTGCTCTCGGCGCCGGACAACGCGCCCGGCTCGTAGTTGCGCGCGCCGGTGGGCTTGAGGGTCAGGGCGTCATATTGCTGGGCCCACGCCGTGCGGACGCCGCCGCTTGAGGCCTGGGCCGCCAGGAGGCAGCTCAAGGCCCGATCGTAGGCGGCTCTGGCGCGAGCGCGCTCGGCGGGGGCGACGAAGGCGAATGCGCCGTCCGCCACGTCGCTGAGCAGCACCACCGCGGCCAGCATCGCGCCGTCGTTCAGTGTAACGGCGTCATGGTATCCGCCCTGCAGCGGCCAGATCTGCGGCCAGCCGCCGTTGGGATATTGCGCCGCCAGCAGGTAGGCCAAACCCTTGGCGAAACTGGCGCGGTAGGCCGCGTCGGCCTCCCCTCCACCAGCCGCGATGACCCGCGCCAGAAAACGCATCTCGGTGATGGTCGCGCCGTTGTCGAGCGTGCCGACGAAGCTTGGCTCCGGCGTCACCGCCTGCCCCTTCAGGCGTACGGCGCCCGACCGCGACATGTTCTTGCCCCAGCCGCCGGAGGGAGTCTGGAACGAGACGATCACATCGGCGATGTGGCGGGCCTCATGGCCCGCGTACCAGGCGGCGTCGCGACCCAGCGGCATGGTCTTGGCCCCGTCGCCGTGCGGCGGCGCCTCGGGCGCGGGGCCCGCGCCGCGCTCGGCCGCGATGGCGTCCAGGTCGACGCGGTGGGCGGCCTGCGAGCGGGCGAGGTACTCGGTCCAGGCCTGCCGCTGGTTCGCCGGAACCACCGCCAGACGGTCCGCCGTCAAGGGCTCGGCCGGCACGACGGTCCCGACGACTTCGGCCGCCGCCGGGATCGCCCCGACCGAGAGGATCAAACCGCAAGCGATGGCGCGGCCAAGGATGGTTTTCATTACTGGTCTTTCGTAGCGGCTTGAGTAACCGGCGCGGGGACGACGAGGCGCTCGATCCGGACGGGTCCAATGAGACCGGAAGGCGACAACGGCGAGGTCGGCTCGAAGGGCTGGATCGGCGCGAAGGTGCGTTTGGTCGCGCCGGGCTGAAGGTCGCCGATCATACGGTTCGCCCAGAAATTGACGATCCGGATTTCCAGCTTGTTCTCGCCCGCGCGCAAGGCGTCCGTGACATCAAGTTGGAACGGCGGCTTCCACAAACTCCCGAAGGTCTTTCCATTGAGGGTGACCGTAGCGAATTCGCGGACCTCGCCAAGATCCAGGCGCACGCGCGAACCCGATGTCAGCCAAGCCTTGGGAATGCGCAAGGTTTGTTCGTAGGTCGCCGCCCCCGAATAGTAGCGGATTTCGGGATCGGCGTGCGTCGACCAGGAGACGAGCTTGGGGAACGCGACCGGTTCGACCGGTCCCCAGCCCGGGGTGAACCGCACGCCCCAGGGGCCATCGAGCGCCTTGGACTGCGCCACCGCCGTCGCTGTATTGACGGCCTGTCGCGTGTCGGGCTCGCCGCGGAACACGACGAAGACCGCCTCGCCCGCTCCCAGCGACAGCGCGACCTCCGTGCGGCCATCGCGCAGCTGGAACGGCGCGCGCTCATGCGCCCCGGTGTCGGCGCGCCAGAACTGAGCGTTCTTGCCGGAAACCCGGAAACTCAGCGTCGCGGCCAGCGCCTCCTCGGTTGGATTGGCCACGAAGAAGATTTCACCATCGTCCAGCACGCGGCGCGTCCAAACAAGGCCGGCTGGCGCACCGGTGACCGCGGGCCGCACGCCAGCCTTGGAAAGCGCCTCGGCCACGCCGCCGGTCGCAACGCGCGCGGGCCAAAGGCGGGCCGCTAGCGCCGGCCAGGCGGCGTCTGCGTCTCGGCCGCCGCTCAAGGTCGGCGAACCGACGGGCGGCTCGCCGATTACGACCGCGCCGGCGCTGGTCAGGGCGTCGATCGCCCGCAACGCCTTCACGCTCAAGGCGTCGACCCAGGCGGGGATCACGAGCGCCGCATAGGACGCCCCCGACGGGGTCACGATCCGCCCGTCCTTGGCGCTCAAACGGGTCAGCAGCGACTCGCCGTCGACATAGTCGAAGTCGAACCCTTGGGGCAGCTTGGGTCGGCCGCCTTCGACCAGCGGCAGGCTCGCGGCCGCGCCCTCGCCGTAGAAGTAGGCGATGTCCGCGCCGGGCCGGCCTTGCCGCAGCATCCAGGCGCTACGCGCCAGATAGTCGGTCCAGGCCCTCATCTCGCCTTCGGCCCAGGTCTCGTTCCGGCTCAGATGCTGGCCGTACTGGCGCAGGGTGATACCCGGCTTCCTGTCGACGAAGGGCTGATGGGCGGACGTGTGCAGGACGAACTGGTTGACGCCCTCGGCCAGGTAGCGATCGACGATCGGCTTGTGCTGCCAAGGTCCGGTGCGCCACGGATCCTCGCCCATGGTCGTCAGGGCCTCGGCCGCCACCAGGGGCTTGCCGTAAAGGTGGGCGGCCGAGGCGGCCTCGCGAATGTCGGCGACGTGGGCGCCAGGCGGGGCCTTGCCGGACGGATAGACCCAGAACTCGCCCATCGGCATGTCCGCGCGACCCTTGGCCTGAAGGCCGTCGGCCGTGGTCGGCAGGTCCACGCCGGGCGCTTCGGCGGCGTAGCTCATGCCCTCGCCGTGCAGGATGCGGGCGATTTCCGCGAAATGTCGCTCGGTGAGCAGATCGGCGATGGTGCGCCTGAAGTCCCACAGGAACCGCTCGCTGCGCGCGCGGTCGCCGACGACGCGTCCGGTCAGGACCGGCATCCAGGGCGTGGGATCGTAGCCTCGCAGGGCCTCGAAGGCCTGGGCCATGTCATCGGTCCAGTTCGCCTGACCCGCTTCCCAGCTGTCGGTGACGACCGTCGTCAGCCCAGCCTTGCCGTAGAGCTCGCCCAGGTCAGCCTTGAGCGGCTCCAGGAGCCCGCGCATATGGGCCTGGACATGGCGCGCATTCAGTTTGTCGACCTCGAGCCCCAAGCTTTCGGCGGACGCGGGCGTGTCGCGTCGTCCGGTCAAGGACCAACCGAAACGAACGACCCGCCAACGTCCGGGAGGCGGCGTCCAGTCGAGCCGGCCGTCCGGCCGAAGGCGATCGGAGATGTCGAGCACCTCAGTCGGCTCGGGTCCGGCGCGCTCGGACGTCGCCGGCGCGGTCCGATAGTCGACCAGGACGCCCCAGCCCGCCTTGTCCTCGAACCGATCGACCATTGGGGCGTCGCGCACTGACAGCTCGTTGATCGCGGAGGGCTTGGCGTGGTCCGAAAGCCTCAAGCGAAAAACCTTCGCTCGGGTCTTGGGAAACGCATAGGTCCTCACCGGCAAGCCTTGCCGCGCCTCGCCGGGAAGCACCGCCAAGGTTCGATAGGTCGTCCCATCGTCGCTCGCCTCGACGACGCCGTCCGGCATCGCGCCCTCAACCCCTACGGTGATGGCCTCCGCAGCCACGGCCGTCGGGTACTGGACCTCCACCCAGCCGCCCGGCGGCAGGGACGCGGCGGTCGCGCGGCCAGAAAACGATCCATCGGCCAGCTTGCCGAGCTCAACCGTTCCGGCCGAGGCCCGAGCGCTTGACGGCGAGGCGCCGGGCTCAGGCTCACGCCAAGCGACGACCTTGCCCTGCCCTTGCAGGCGCGGCTCGGCGAAGCGGGCCTGGATCGGCAGGTCCTGGAACGGCCCGCTGTTGGCGGGCGGGGCGACCAGCTGGATCGGCCCATCGCCCGAGACCACGGTCTCGCTCCAGACGAGCTTCTTCATGGCCTGCTCGGGTTTCACCCAGGGCCCGCCTGTCTCGCTCCAGCCACCGCCCGCCTGCATGCCAAGGCTCAAGCCCAGCCGGTCAGCTTCGCTGGCGGCCACCTTGACCGCGGCGCGCCATTCCGGCGTGCCATAACCGATGCGGCGTTCGACATATTGGGGAATGGGCGGCGAACCAAAGCCGATGTCGAACAGGATCGGACCGCCGATTCCGGCGCGCTTCATCCAGGCCAGGTCGAGGCGGATGCCCTCCTCGCTGACATTGCCGTTGATCCACTGCCAGAAGACCTGTGGCCGCGCCGCGGCGGGCGGATCCTGAAAGCCCGCGAGCATGGCGTCCGGCTCGGCGGCGGGAGGGCTCGCGAGCGCCAGGCACAGCAGGCTTGGTAGAATCCATCCCATCAACATCATCCTCCCGGGGAGCGTCTTTGGACGCGATCAAGCCTGGCGATACCAGCGTGAACGCGATCCACGGCGATCGTCATGATTTTCCGCGGCGGGTCACGCACCGATATCGCGGACGGCCGCATCCGCGACCGATTGGCGGCGATGGGGTAAGGACCATCGCCGCCGTCGACATGGTCGATGCCGGAGCCGGCCGATACGCCGCCAGCGCCGGTGGCCTCTACGGGAGGAGAAGCCACTCCACCTGATATACTGATCATACCAGTTTAGCAAGTCGCGGTTGTCACCGGATCTTGCTTGCCGCCCGGCTCGACACGGTCGGTCGGAGCCGACGCACCGACCCGGGCGCGCTCGCCGTACCGCAGCTCGATCCAGCCCTCAGCGGCGAGGCTGTCGAACGCCTGGCGAAGCGTCAGGCGCCCCACGCCAAATCGCGCCATCAAGGTGCGATCGGCTTCCAAAAGCTGCCCGGCCTGAAGACAGCGCGCCGTGATATCGGCCTTGAGCGCGGCGACGATCACGGCGAAGGTTCTGCCCGCGCGACGCGCCGTCGACGGACGGTGGTGCTTGACGTTTAGCATGCGGCTTCCAGCGCTCTTCTCGGCGAGCGACGACGCAAACCGTCGCTCATCCTTCCCGCGCCCCATCATGAGTCGCGCAGATCAACGCCCAGTCGCGCCTCCAAGGCTTGAGCTTGAGCGTCTGAATTTGGATTGATCATTATACCAGTAATGGCGCTTTACAAGCCGCACGGTTCCACCTGGGTTGGATTGACAGCATACTGGTATGATGACATGCCTTTTATGCCTTCGACCTTGCCTTGGCGTGAACCGAACGATTCCCGCGCGGTTTGAGGGCGCCGCGCCAGGTCGGCTCGGCGCGGCGGCGTCGACCGCCGACAGCACGACAAAACAGCGCGCCCAAGCGCGGGGAGGAATTCAATGTCTAGGCTTCAAGGCGCGCGCGCGCGCCGATCCGCGCAGTTGATGCAAGGCGCCGCTTGGCTCGCGATTTCGGTGGCGATGGCGGGTCCGGCCTTCGCGCAAGGTCCGCAAACCACCGCGCCATCCACCGATCAGGTCGAGGAGATCGTCGTCACCGGCTACCGGGCGGCGCTTCGCACGGCCATCGAGTCCAAGCGCACGTCGACCGAGATGATCGACCAGATCAACGCCGAGGACATCGCCGACTTCCCTGACTCGAACCTGGCGGAGGCCATCCAGCGCCTGCCGGGCGTCTCGATCGATCGCGACAACGGCGAGGGTCGCCAGATCGCGATCCGGGGCCTGGGCGGCGACTTCACCACCACCCGTGTCAACGGCATGGACGCCCTGTCCACCGCCGGCGGCTTCAGCGGCAACGGCGACCAGGTCAGCCGCACCCGCAGCTTCGACTTCAACACCTTCGCCTCCGAACTCTTCTCGAGCCTGAAGGTCACCAAGTCCTCGTCGGCCTCGATCGACGAGGGCTCGCTGGGCGCCACGGTCGACCTGTCCACCGGACGTCCGCTCGACTACGGCAAACGCCGCCTGGCCATGTCGCTGGAGGGCGCGGCCTACGATCAGGGCAAGAAGGTCAGCCCCCGGATCGCCGTGCTGGCCTCCGACACGTTCCGCGACGGGACGCTGGGGTTCTCGGCCTCGGTCGCCTACAGCAAGCGCGATTCCACGCTCGACATGTACGACCGCAACATCGGGGCTCAGGACGTCCTCTACCGCGGCATGCAGCTGACCGGCGTAACGCCGAACGCCTATGGCTTCGCCCTGCCCTCGAACTTCACCGGCTCCAACGCCGCCTCAAGCTGCCTGGGCTTCCCGGGCCGCGTTGGTTGCGGATCCGACCCCGCCGCCTACGCCGCACTCTATGACCCGGATGGTGATGGCGTCTTCGACCCGACGGCGATCATCCCGGGCTTGCCGACGCTCAGCCACCAGGATCTCAACTACACGCGGTTGGGCACGACCTTCACCGCCCAGTGGAAGCCGACCGACCGCACCTCGGTCACGGCCGACTACCTCTATTCGCAGTACAAGCAGAACACGGTGCTCTACCAGCTGACCGCGCTCGGCTTGAACCGCAACAACTACAACAACATCGCCGCGACCGCGCCGGCGACCCTGACCCTGGCGCAGCGTCAGACGCTCTATGCGCGCTGCACGCCCTCGGCGACGCAGGACTGCGGCGGAGCCAGCCTGATCCCGGGGACCAACAACAGCCGCAACCCGTTCAACCTGGACCCGATCGACTACTACAACTGGACCGGCTCGCCCGGCTACGTGGCCAACGCCAACGGCATCGCCGGATGGGAACAGCTGGTCGGCCGCCCGAACATGCAGCTGCGCAACGCCCACGTTCGCCGCGCGGGCGGCCAGAACTACGCCGACTACCTGGTGCTCGATAATGTCGATTGGCGCAGCATCGCCGACGGCAGCTACAACGAGACCTACTTCCGGCAGGCCTCGGTCAAGGTCGAGCACAAGTTCTCCGACCGGCTCCGGATGCAGGCCCTCTACGGCGAAACCCTGTCGTCGTTCAAAGGCAAGGGCTACCAGCTGGACATCAATGCGATGGACCAGGACGGCTTCATCTTCGACGAACGCGGCGATACGCCGATGCCCCAGTTCACCGTCGGCTTCGACGCGGCCAATCCGGTCAACTGGGACACGGTCAAGGGCTACTCGACCGTCCGGATCTTCAACCGCAACATCGAAAACCGCTTCAAGACCATGAAGCTGGATTTCGACTTCGAGCTCACCGACGGCCTGACCCTCAAATGGGGCGTTTCACGCCGCAAGTTCGTCAACAACTACGTCCAGTTCCAACGCAGCGGCGCGACCGACGGCCTGAACCCGACGGTCAAGGAAACCCAGGGCCTTACCGTCTCGTCGCTGGGCCGGGTCGTCACGTTCGGCCAGGGTCTGAATCTGCCGGCCGGGACCACCACGAGCTGGTTCGCGCCCACCCACCAAGCGTTCATCAACGCCTGGGGCATCGACTGCAACTGCATCAACAAGTGGGGCGACTGGCGCACCATCAGCGCCGGCGGCAACAGGACCGACGTCTCGGAGACCGACACCGGCTATTACGCCGAGGTCGATTTCAAGGGCGAGATCGGCGATCACCGCTTCTTCGGCAATTTCGGCGCGCGCTACGCGACCACCAAGGTCGTTGCGGCCGGTAACCTCGGCACGACCTATCGCGCTGCGACCAACAAGTATGACGACATCCTGCCGTCCCTGAACTTCGCCTACGAAATCACGCCTGAACTGATGCTGCGCCTGGCCGCCTCGAAGGTGATGGCCCGCCCGACCCTGGGCAATCTCACCCCGGGCGGAACGGTCGCCACCAACTGCACGGCCGGGACCAACGGCCTGTGCACCACCGAGCCGGCGATCTCGATCGGCAACCCCTATCTGGATCCGTTCCGCTCGGACAATCTCGACCTGTCGCTGGAATGGTACTTCGCCAAGGACGGCCTGCTGTCGCTGGCGGTGTTCAAGAAGAGCATCGAGTCCTTCCCGCAGACGGTCCGTTCGTCCGGCGCGCTGAACACGGCCCTGCAGGGAGACACGCTGCAGGCGCTGGTTTCGTCGATCACCGATCCGGCCTTGCAAGCGCACGTGACCGCGGGCGGAACCTGGGCCATCACCCAGCAGCGCAACTCGCCCGGCGGCTACATCGAAGGCTTCGAAGCCTCGTTCCAGACCGCGCTGTCGTTCCTGCCGGCGCCGTTCGACAAGTTCGGGATCCAGGCCAACTACACCCACCTGCGCTCGGAGCTGCAGTACATCCTGGACGTCACGTCCGGGAAGACGGGCAAGGGCCCCTATCTCAACGCCTCGCCCGACGCCTTCAACGCCACGCTCTACTACGAGACCGACCGCTGGCAGGCGCGCGTCTCTGGCGTCTATCGCGCCGAGTACAAGGACCGCTTCCCCCTGCTGTCCAACTCGTGCTCGATCACCTTGGGTCCGGTCGCCTGCCCGCAGCCGCAGTTGCCGTGGTTCCGGGCGGTCACCGACAGCCTGCGGGTCGACGCCTCGTTCCGCTACAACATCAATGATCGCTTCAGCGTCACGCTCGAGGGCCAGAACCTGACCAACGAGACGACGGATCGCTGGGCCTATGAAGAGGTCAAGCTGGCGCAACAGCACCAGAGCGTGGGCCGCATCTTCTCGATGGGCTTGCGCTTCACCTACTAGGCCAGCTCCTGGCTTACCGCTCTCGGGGCCGGCGACTTGTTCGCCGGCCCTTTCTTATGAAAGCTTGTCTCGCAAAGGACGCCCATGCGCCGACCGTCGCCCCCTTCCCCATCGCCCTTCAGCGCCGCCGGACTCGTGCGCCGCGAAGCGATCCTGGGCGCGCTGGCGGGCCTCGGCGCCGTGGCCCTGGCGGATAGCGCGCGGGCGGCGCGACTCAAGTCCGCGCCCCGGGTGATCGTCTCCTCCGATATCGGCGGCAGCGATCCCGACGACTTCCAATCGATGGTCCACCTGTTGCTCTATGGCGACCGCGTGGCGCTTGAAGGCCTGATCTCCTCGCCCTGGGGCGCCGGCCGAGCGCGCGACATCCACACGGTGATCGACGCCTATGCCCGGGACTTCGCGAACCTGAAGACCTGGTCGGCCCGATATCCGACGCCGGACGCCCTGCGCGCCATCGTCAAACAGGGCGAGACGGAGACCGCGCCCTATGCCGGCGTGCGATCCGCCACCCAGGGCTCGGAGTGGATCATCGCTCGTGCGCGCGCCGAGGATCCGCGACCTCTGCACCTGCTGGTATGGGGCGGCATCGAAGACCTCGCCCAGGCACTCCACGACGCCCCGGACATCACGCCCAAGCTCAGGGTCTTCTTCATCGGCGGCCCCAACAAGAAGTGGTCCGTCGACGCCTATCAGTACGTCGTCGACCATCATCCAACGCTCTGGCTGATCGAGTCGAACGACACCTATCGCGGCTGGTTCACGGGCGGAGATCAGTCGGGCGAGTGGGGCAACACCGCCTTCGTGGCGCGCCACGTGGCCGGCCATGGCGCGCTGGGAAATTTCTTCGCGACCAACCTGTCCGGCGCGATCAAGATGGGCGACACGCCGTCGCTCGGGTGGGTGCTGAATGGGCGCACTTCGGATCCGACCGCGCCGGGCTGGGGCGGCCGTTACACGCGCGCCTGGACCAGAAGGGCGTTCACCTTCGAGCGGTTGACGCGCGCCGACGATCAGATGGAGCAATTTGGCGTCCTGCAGCTCAACCTGCCGGCCTCGAGCGCGGGTCCGGCCACCGCCGACGCCAGGATGAGGATCGAGAACCAGCTGCTTAAGGGCTCCGTCGATGCCCGCGGCGTCCTGCGGTTCCGGTTCAGCCCCAAGGACGCCAAGACCTATAGCTATGCGATCGAGGGCGGCGGACCCGGCTTCGACGGCCAGACGGGCCAGATCACCTCGGTGCGTCCTGCCGCCGACGCCGACCGTCGCCCCTCGCCGGCCTGGCCGAATTGGTGGACGGACGTTCCGGCCCTGGAGGTCGCCGAAGGGCCGTTCCTCGGCGCGAAGACCGTCAGCCAGTGGCGTCGCGCGTTCCTCACGGACTTCGCCGCGCGCATGGATCGCTGCCAGGCCCCGGCCGCCAGCTGACGCCAGCCCGCGCCAAGGCTTCGAATTCCTTCGACAGGTCGAGGGCGCTCGTTCTCCAGCCAGACGGAGGAGCGAAATCCGAAGCCAAATCTAAAAAATCGATACTATTCGAAAGTTCCCGGTTGTTTGCCCACCCTCCGGCGATTAGGGTTCGGCCGAATTCCGAGTTCACCGTCGCTGCGTGTCTGGAGCGCGGAGTGGACCGGCAAGCGCTTGTCGCGTGTGACCGGGGGACGACATGGGAACATCGAAACACCAGCTTCCGAGCGATCCGCCCGAAGCGGACAGGCGGGCCGAGCGTCGCGCCCGCCGGCGCTGACGCGCGCTTCAACCCATTCCGAACCCGAAGGGCCATCGTTGTCGCCCACCAGCATACGAGACTGAACGATGCGGATCTTCCTCGACAGCACCGACACAACGATCATCGCCAACCTAGCCGCGACCGGATTGGTCGACGGCGTCACCACCAACCCCAGCCTGATCGCCAAGTCCGGCCGCCCCATGCTGGAGGTGATCGCCGAGATCTGCGCGCTGGTTCCCGGACCGATCAGCGCCGAGGTCGCGGCGACCGACGCCAAGACGATGATCGCCGAGGGCCGAAAGCTTGCGGCGATCGCGCCCAACGTCGTCGTGAAGGTGCCCCTCACCCGCGAGGGCCTGATCGCGACCACGGCGCTCGCCGACGACGACATCCGCACGAACGTCACGCTGTGTTTTTCGGTGACCCAGGCCCTGCTGGCCGCCAACGCCGGCGCCACCTACGTCTCTCCGTTCATTGGCCGGCTCGACGACTACGGGTTCGACGGCATGGATCTGATCCGCGACATTCGCACGGTCTATGGCAATTACGGCCTGGAGACCGCCATCCTCGCCGCGTCGGTGCGCAACGTCGCCCACGCCCGGGAAGCCGCCCTCGTCGGCGCCGACTGCATGACCATCCCGCCGGCAGTGTTCGGCGACATGTTCAAGCACCCGCTTACGGACAAGGGGCTTGAGCAGTTCATGGCCGACTGGGCCAAGACCGGCCAATCCATCCTGTAATCCGTCATGACGGCCGAGCGCTGGGTGATCGGCAATTGGAAGATGAATCAGGCGAGCGATCTCGCCGCCTATGCCCAAGCCTTGGATGCGGCCAACCTTGATCGCGCCGGCTGCGCGGTCGGCGTCTGCCCGCCAGCGGTATTGCTCTCGAGCGCGACGCAGGCCTTCGCGGCGGCGAACGTCCAGCTGGGCGCGCAGGACTGTCATTGGGACGATCGCGGCGCGTTTACCGGCGATGTCTCCGCCCCGCTTCTAAAAGCCGCTGGGGCGCGGTTCGTCATTGTCGGTCATTCGGAGCGGCGCGCCCACCACGCCGAAGACGACGCGCTGGTTTCGCGCAAGGTCGAAGCGGCCCAGCGCAGCGGCCTGATCGCGCTGCTTTGTGTCGGCGAGTCCCTGGAGGTTCGCCGGCAGGGCCGGGCTCAGGCCCATACCCGCGCTCAGCTGCTGGCCAGCCTCCCGGCGGCCGTCGATCCGACACGCCTGCTCGTCGCCTACGAACCGGTGTGGGCGATCGGCAGCGGCCTGTCCGCGGACGTGGACGATATCCGCGCCATGCACGCTGACCTTGACGAGGCCCTTCGCGCCCGGTTCGACGCGCGCGTCCCGGTTCTCTATGGCGGGTCCGTCACCCCCGCCAACGCCGAAGCGATCGTGGCCCAGCCGAACGTGGCCGGCTGCCTCGTCGGCGGAGCCTCCCTCGACGCCGACGCCTTTCTGAAGATCATCCAGGGCCTCGCGCGGGCCGGGCAGTAGTGCGCGATGCCCCGAATCGAACCGATCCGCACCGCGACATTCCGCGAATATCGTCACAAATCGAAAATAAACGCAGAATTTCGCAGCTCTTCCGATTGAATTTCGAAAACTTTCGTCACACTATCCCCCGCAACGGCAGCCTCCCCGCCCCGCTGAGCCTGGGTCGAGATCGAGAGGCGCGAAGAGGGGGAAACCAGATGAAGGCCAAGTTCCAACACCGGTCCGTGCTTCTGGGAGGCGTTTCGGCCTTCGGCGTCTTGCTCGGCGCCAACGCCGCCATGGCGCAGCAAGCGCCCGCCGCCGCGGCGGACGAACAGGTGTCCGAAGTGGTCGTCACCGGCTTTCGCGGTTCGCTGCAACGCGCGCTGAACGAAAAGCGCGTCTCCAACAGCATGGTCGATGTCATCAAGGCCGAGGAGGTCGGGAAATTCCCCGAGTCGAACCTCGCCGAGGCCCTGCAGCGCCTGCCTGGCATCTCGATCGAGCGCGAAAACGGCGAAGGTCGCACGATCACCGTCCGCGGCCTGGGCGGCGACTTCGTGCGCACGCGCCTGAACGGCATCGAGACCGTGGCCTCGTCGGGCAACAACGAAGGCCAGACGACGATCAACCGCACGCGCGGTTTCGACTACAATGTTTTCGCTTCGGACCTCTTCAGCTCGCTGAAGGTGCGCAAGTCGTCAGAAGCTTCGGTCGACGAAGGCTCGCTCGGTGCGACGGTGGACATCGACACCGGTCGTCCGCTCGAACTGGGCAAGCGCCTGGTTCTGTCGGTGCAGGACAACTTCTACGCCAACGACAAGAAGCATAACCCGCGCTTCGCGGCGATGGTGTCCAATCGCTGGTTCGACAACCGCCTGGGCGTCCTCCTCTCGGGCGCCTACCAGAAGCGCGACACGGGGCTGAGCTTCTTCGACCGCAATCCGGGTCAGTTCGAGGTGCTCTATCGTGGGTCGGACCTGGCCGGCCCGGTTCGCAACGGCACGGGCAGCGCGGTGGCGCCGACCTGCATCACCAGCGGTGCGCCGCTGGTCAACGCGACCAACAACCGCTCGCCGCTGAACTGCTTCTGGGGCTTCGCGGCGCCGACGCAGACCTCGACCAGCCCCGCCGCGTCCGGGATCGGCCGCACCGCGTTCGGCATCGACGCCAACTCGCTGATGTTCGGCTCCGATCCGACCGCCTGGGCGGCGCTGGAGAAGAACCCGGCCACCACCATCCCGGCCCTGACCAGCCTGCAGCAGCAGGAGCTGAACCAGGAGCGGATCGGCCTGACGACCACGATCGAATGGGCGCCGACCGATCGCACCCGCGTGCGCCTCGATGGTCTGTGGGCTCAGTTCAAGGTCGACAACCAGTCGCACATCCTGGGCTCGTTCGGCCTGAACCGTCAGTTCGACAACGCTCGCGCCGAAATCGGCCTGACCAACGCCACGACCGGCCTGCGCCCCTATTCAGCGGCGAACAACAACTACTTCGCCGACCGTCGGGCCGTGTACGGAAACTCGTGCACGACAGCCGCCACGCTCGACTGCACTGGCACCTTGGGCAATGCGACGCGCCCCGTGTTCTCCACGACCCAGTATTGGAACGGCGCCGCCTACGTCACCGTCCCCACGGTCCTGAACAACAACACCTGGTCGACCAACCCCTACAACCTCGACACCTACGACTACTACAACAACCCCGGCTCGGTCGGTTACAGCGCCGCCGCCGCCGCCACCGATCCGCGCGGCATCCTCATGTACGACCGCCTGGTGGGCAAACCGCACACCACGATCCAGGACGTTCACCTGAACGAGGCCGGTCAGGTCGACTACATGAAGCTCAACCGCGTCGACTGGATGAGCAACGACGCCTATTCGCGCAACAACAGCATCTTCAACCAGATCGACCTGGCGATCGATCACCAGTTCACCGACAAGCTGAGCGCCAGCCTCCTGTACGGCAAATCCTACTCGCACCTGCGCATCGATGGCGGCCGGGTCGATCTCTACACCCTCGACAAGGACGGCTTCGTCTATGACGAGCGGGGCGGCGGCGACATGCCCGTCTTCAACCCCAACTTCAACGCCGCCGACGTCGGCCAGTGGGGCGACATCGTCAAGGGCTATGCCGGCATCACCCGCTATGTGCGCGCGCTCAACAACCGCTATGAGACCTTCGGCGGCGACCTGCGCTACGAATGGAACGATCACCTGACGATCTCGCTCGGGGCCAGCCAGCGCAAGTATGGCTTCGAGACCTTCTCCTCGACCGTCGGCCGCAGCGTCATTCCGACCATCGCCGAGCTCAACAAGTACGGCCGCGAGCAGAACAAGTCCGAGTACGCCAACCTGACCCTCGCCCAGATGGGCAGCGTCGTCGACTTCGGCGCCGGCCTGAAGCTGCCCGCCGGAACGCCCACGGCCTGGTTCTCGCCCGATCGCGACACCTTCGCCCGCCTGCTGAACTACGAGTGCAACTGCGTGAACGAGTTCGCCGATTGGCGGCTGGTCACCACGCTGGGCGATGGCCTGAGGGTTCAGGAAAAGGATACCGGCGGCTACCTCCAGGGCGACTTCGAGGTCGACGTCTTCGGGCGACGCCTGCGCGGCAATGCCGGCGTCCGGGTGGTCAAGACCGAGGTCGCCAGCGTCGCCTCGGGCACCAGCGGCGTGTTCAACGGCACGGTGATGAAGGGCGCCAACAGCTACACAGACACCCTGCCGTCGCTGAACCTCGTCTATGAGCTTACCGACAACCTGATGGTTCGCTTCGCGGCGGCCAAGGCCATGGCCCGCCCGTCGCTGGGCAACCTGTCGCCGGGCGTGACGGCGATTTCCCTCCCCACCGCTCTCGACAGCGGGGCCAACACGCCGCGCGTGACCCTGGGCAACCCCAAGCTCGAACCCTTCCGCTCGGACAACTTCGACCTCAATGTGGAATGGTATCCCCAGCCCGGAGCCCTGCTCTCGGTCGCCTTCTTCAAGAAGAAGCTGGGGTCGTATCCGCGCCAGCAGGCGTTCACCGCCAAGCTCAACGAGTTCCTGCCGCCGGAACTCTACGCCACCCTGCGCTCGGGCCTGGTCCTGACGCCGGAGCAGGCCGCCTATGTCGACGGCGAGAACGTCTGGACGGTGACCTCCTACGTCGACAGCCCTGGCGGCGTCGTCAACGGCGTCGAGATCCAGTACCAGCAGGCCTTCACCTTCCTGCCCGCGCCCTGGAAGGACTTTGGCTTCATCGCCAACGCCACCCACATTTCCTCGGAGCTGAACTACCTGACCCAGTCGGGCAAATGGGCCAAGGCGCCCTGGCCCTTCGCCTCGCCCAACGCCATCAACCTGACCCTCTACTACGAAAAGGGCCCGTTCGAAGGTCGGGTGTCCTACAGCTGGCGCGAGCGCTTCGCCTCGGTGTTCCCGGGTTCCATCGGCGTCTGCCCGCCCGGCCTGCTCAGCGATCCGGCCACGGGCGGGGTCTGCACCAACCCGTTCAACGACTTTGGCGGCGTGGAGGCCACATCCTACGTCGACGCCAAGGTGTCCTACAAGTTCTCCAAGAAGCTCCGCGCGGACCTCGCGGTCCAGAACCTCCTCAATGAGCCGGAGTCGCAGTGGAACTACGAGCCCAGCGTGGTTCGCAAGTACTCGGCCGGCGCGGGCCGGATCATCACGGCCGGGCTCCGCTACACCTTCTAGATCCCCCCTCCTCTCCTGCAGGCCGCGACGCTCCCCCGCGTCGCGGCCCCTTTTTTAGCCTATGGTCGCGGACCGGCCGCGACGAAACAGGAGCCGTCTGATGGGATCTGCACGCTCGCGCTGGATCGCGCCCCTGGGGTTCGCGGCCATGCTTCTCGGCCCGTCCCTCACGCTCGCGGCCGAGGCGGCCGCCAAGCCCGATCGGACGCGGGTGGTGGTGCTCACCGACATCGAGAACGAACCCGACGACGCCGAGTCCCTGGTCCGCTTCCTCACTTACGCCAACCAGTTCGACGTCGAGGGACTGGTGGCGACCACCTCGATCCACCTGCGCGACCACGTCGCGCCCCAGAAGATCCGCGAGATCGTGGCGGCCTATGGGGCCGTCCGCGACAACCTCGAACGCCATGAACCGGGCTTTCCGACCGAAAAGAAGCTGGCTGACGTGGTCACCCAGGGCCTGGCGGTCTACGGCTTGACCGGGGTCGGCGAAGGCCGCGACAGTCCAGGCTCGCAAGCCATCATCGCCGCCGTTGACCGCGCCGACCCGCGCCCGGTCTGGGTGCTCGTCTGGGGCGGGCCCAACACCCTGGCCCAGGCGCTTTGGAAGGTGAGCCACACCCGCGAGCCCGCCGAGGTCGCCAAGTTCGTCGCCAAGCTGCGCGTCTATGCCATCTCCGACCAGGACGACAGCGGCCCCTGGATCCGCGCCAGCTTCCCGACCCTGTCCTACGTCGCCAGCCCCGGCATGCACGCGGGCGGCGCCTACCATTTCGCCACCTGGAGCGGGATCAGCGGCGACCGGTTCCACGGCCGCTTCGCCGGCGGCGACTTCTCGGTCGTCAGCAATGACTGGCTGGCGAGCAACGTGCGAGCCAAGGGGCCGCTGGGCGCGGCCTATCCCGAACCGAAGTTCATGATGGAAGGCGACACGCCCAGCTTCCTGAACCTGATCCAGAACGGCCTGAGCGCGCCCGAGCGCCCCGACTGGGGCGGCTGGGGCGGCCGCTACGAGCTCTATACCCCGCGTCCGGAGCGCTGGTTCCTGCAGCCCGAAACCCGCCCGTTGTGGACGAACGCCGAGGACGAGGTGATGGGCGCCGACGGCAATTGGCATACCAGCAACAAGGCCACCATCTGGCGCTGGCGCTCAGCCTATCAGAACGACTTCGCCGCCCGCATGGACTGGACCATCAAGCCCTACGCCCAGGCCAACCATCCGCCGCGCGTGAACCTGACCCACTCGGATCGCCTGTTCGCCAAGCTCGGCGAACGGATCGATCTCAATGCGAGCCTGAGCTCCGATCCCGATGGGGACGCCCTGTCCTACCAGTGGTTCTACTACGGCGAGGCCGGCACGTTCGTGACCTCGTCGGGCCGAACCGGTCAACCGATCGCCATCGAGAACGCCGACAAGGCCGCCGCATCGTTCAATGTCCCCACGGACAGGGTCTTCCGGACTGGCACGATCCACATGATCGTCGCGGTCACCGATAGCGGGAAACCCGCCCTGACCCGCTACAAGCGCGTCATCATCGACGTCACGCCCTAGCGAGAAGCTGTCTGGTTCGCGCCAGGAGCCGCCCTTGGCGAGCCTCTAGGATGTTGGCGTTGGACACCTGCCTTCCAGCTACCCCACCGCGGAAGGGTCATGTGCGGGAATGCATACGCCGTGCTCGCGCACGAGGGCTGGCAGTAAAATGCGTTCAGCCAGGCTGCCCCTTGCCCTATCCGATATATATAAGACCGTTGCGCTAACGGGGCGGGGATTTAGCTCGGATCCTCGTGACTTACGCCGCGCCCGTGCTCTGGAAGAGCCGCGGGCACGATCCACTGCAGCTACCGATACAGTGAACCGAAAGGACGACGACATGGCTTTGCTCGACGCACTCAAAGCTGACCAACTAGCGGCGCGCAAGCTCAACGACCGTATGAAGGCCGACGTGCTCACCACACTGATCGGCGAAGCCACGCAGATCACGACCGAAGAATTCAAGCGCGGCGTGACGGAAGTCACCGACGAGAAGGTTGTCGCAACCATCGCGAAGTTCTTGAAGAACACGAAGCTGACGCTGGAAAACCTCGCGACCGAGCGCGCGCGCCTGATCGAAGCCGGCGGCGATGCGTCGAAGGTGGACGAGCGGACCAAGGCGGCTGAAGCCGAAGTGGCGATCCTGTCCTCTTATGGCCCCAAGCAGATGACGGAATCGGAACTGCGTGAGGCCATCAACGACTTCCGGGCCAAGAACCCCGACGCCAACGTCGGGGCGATCATGGCCCACCTGAAGGCCAGCTTCGGCGGCCGATATGACGGCAAGGCGGCCAGCGCGTTGGCCAAGGCTTAAATTGAGAGCCGCTCCGCAGTCTCGCCACGAGACTGCGGAGCGGCTCTCTGTTTATTGGCGGATGGTCGCTGATAAGGCCGTCGCGTCGCATCCCGCGACCCAAGCCCCCCTCGCCGCCATGGCCGATGGCGGCTTCCGCGGCGACGTCGCGCCGGACGCTGACCTTGGAAGCTCGCCGTGAAGCGGACGTCGCCCCTGGCGACGCCCGCTTACCGGCGAGCTACTCCGCGGCCGCGAGCGTCGGCGCGTAGCGATTGACGGGGACGTCCAACTCCAGGTTCTCGCGGAAGGTCTTCCCCTCGTACTCGGTGCGGAAAAGCCCCCGCGCCTGCAGGATCGGCACGACCAGCTCGACGAAGGCCTCCAGCTGACCCGGCAGGCTCTCGAACAGCACGAAGCCATCCGACGCGCGGCCCTCGAACCACTGCTGCAGGCTGTCGGCGACCTGTTCGGGCGCGCCGACGAAGTGGCCGCGCGGGGTGGCGAAGCGCAGGGCCGTCTCGCGCAAGGTCAGGTTCTCTTCCTTCACCGCCGCGACGATGCGGGCCACCGCGCTCTGGTTGGAGTTGGCGCCGAACTCGGCGGCCTCCAGCGGAAACGGGCCATCGGGCTCGTGCTGGCTGAAGTCGTACTCGTTGAACGGGCGGGCCAGCATCGACAGGGCGTTGTCCAGCGACACCAGTTCGGTGAGGTCCTTGTAAAGCGCCTCGGCCTCCTCCGCCGTGCGACCGACGACCGGACGCGCGGCCGGCAGCACGTGAAGCTGGTCAGGATCGCGGCCATAGCTGGCGGCGCGGGCCTTGATGTCCTTGTAGTACGCCTGTGCCGAGTCCAGGTCCTCGTGCGAGACGAAGATCGCGTCGGCGCGCTTGGCCGCGAACGCCTTGCCATCTTCCGAGGCGCCAGCCTGAAAGATCACCGGCTGCCCCTGGGGCGAGCGCGAGATGTTCAGGGGCCCCTTCACCGAGAAGAACTCGCCCTTGTGGTTCAGGGTGTGCAGTTTGGTCGGATCGAAGAACTGCCCGCCCTTCTTGTCGAAGGTCAGGGCGTCGTCTTCCCAGGAATCCCAAAGCCCCTGAACCACGTCCAGATACTCGCCGGCCAGGCGGTAGCGGACGTCGTGAGCGTAGTGTTTTTCGCGACTGTAGTTGGCCGCGCTGCCTTCCAGCCACGACGTGACGACGTTCCAGCCGGCGCGACCACCGCTGATGTGGTCCAGCGAAGCGAACTGGCGGGCGACGTTGAACGGCTCGCTGTAGCTGACCGTCAGGGTGGCCACGAGCCCGATGTTGTTGGTGGCTCCGGCCAAGGCCGACAGGATGGTCAGCGGCTCGAACCGGTTCAGGTAGTGGGGGCTGGATTTCTCGGTGATGTAGACGCTGTCGGCGACGAACAGGAAGTCGAACTTGCCGGCCTCGGCGACCTGGGCCTGGCGCTTGTAGAACTGGAAGTCGGTGCTGGCGCTGGGCTGGGCGTCCGGGTGACGCCAGTCGCCCCAGCCAGGGCCGACGCCATGGAGAATGAAGCCGAGCTTCAGCTGGCGACCATCATTCGCCGGGCGCGAGGTTTGGGGCGTGGTCATGGAATGTCTCCGAACTATTCGGCGGGAACCAGGGTGATGTCGCGGACGGCCTCGAGGACAACCTCGGCCTCGGTGCGGACCAGCCAGTCGGGGCTGACATCGACGAAACGGACGACGCGCTCGTGGTCGATCACGACGACGGTGGGCTGGGGTAGCTCCCAAGTTCCCGTGCCGGTCGTGTCGCCGATGAAGCCGCCCTTGGCGCGCTGCGCCGCCTGGCTGGCCTCGTCGGCCGTGTAGAGGACGCCCAACCGGCGCCCGAGGTCGTTGTTCGGATCCGAGGCGACCTTGAAGGACAAGCCGTGACGCGCCTTGATCTCGATCAGGCGCTCGGGGACCTGCGGACTCACCGCCACCAGGGTCGCTCCGAGATCTCGTAGACCGGCCGCCAGACGCTCTTCGTAGTACGGCAGAGCGACATTGCAGGCCGGGCAGCCGGCGAAGCGGAAGAAAACCAGCACCGCCGGGCCACGCTCGATCAGACGCTCCAGGGGCAGGTCGCCGCCCTCCACGTCGCGCAGCACGAACGGCTCCAGGCGGTCGCCGACCTTGACCCACCGCTCCGGGTCGGCCGTCTCGACCAGGGTGCGACGCTGGTCGACATTGATCTTCAGCGCATCCGGATCCCAGGTGCGCTCGCGCTCGGCGTGGAGATCGGCCAAACGTTCCTTCAGGGTCTTGCTCATCGGGCGTCCTCGGTTCGAGCGGTCTTGGCGGCGGCGAGTTCGATCGCCAGCAGGCGGGCGCGCTCGAAGATCGCCCCCATCCGCCAGTGTTGGTTGGTGTGGGTGGCGGCATGCTCGCCCCAGCCGTGGTCCCGCCGGAACGCGCCTAGCTGTCCGGAAGCCAGAGCTTGCTCGGCGGTGATCCCGACCACGCGCTCGATGTCGGGCCAGACGAACAGGGCGTCGGCCGGGCAATAGAGCTCGCACAACAGACAGGTCTGGCAATCGGCCTGGGCCGCGATCACAGCCTTGCCGCCCTCGCCCACCCGCAGCACGTCACTAGGACAGGCCTCGACGCAGTCCCCGCAGCCGGAGCAGCGCTCGTCGATGACGACCTCGATCATCAGGCGACCTCCGCCCTGATGGAATTCGAGGCCGGCGACGTCTCAAAGCGCGTGAACACTCGTTCCAGACCCAGAGCGCGCTGGCGGCTGGCGAGGCGCGGGTCGAGACCTGGCGCATCCTCGCGGCGGTGCATGCCCCGGCTCTCACGGCGCGCCAGGGCGGCGGCCTTGCTCCAGCGCCCCGCGGCGACCAGGGCCGCGGCCTCGCGCAGGCGCAGCGCCGCCCTGCCCTCGGCTCGACCGTGGTCGGCCAGCTCGCGCCAGATGCCGTCCAGCCGTTCGAGCGAGGCGCTGAGAACCTCGCCGCGCCGGAAGATGTTCTTGTCGTAGGCGTTCAGTTCCGCCCGTACGGCCGCGACCGCGCCAGGGACGTCAAACGCACTGGCCGAACGACGCGGTGTCAGCCCCGCTTGGCCGGTCGCGATGGCCAGATCATCCGCGCGCGCACCTGTCGAGCGCGCGCGGCGCGCGGCGGCGGCCCCGGCCCACTGCCCCGAAGACAGCGCCCACGACGAGTTGACCGCGCCGCCTCCCGAGATCGCGCCGGTCACCAGTTCACGGCTGGCGTTGTCTCCGGCGACGTAGAGCCCTGGCGCCGCTGTTTCACAGTCCTCGTCTTCAACCCGCAGACCGCCGATGCCGCGCACCGTGCCTTCGGCATGGAGCGTCACCTCGAAGCGATCACTATAGGTTTCGATCCCAAGTCGCTGGAAAGGCAAGACGAAATTGGGCTGCACTTCGGGCATCACAGCCTGGATGTCCTGAGGCACGCGATCCAGCCGGCAGAACAGCGGCCCCTTCAAGAGCGCTCGCGCCAGGTGCGGCGTGACGTCCGGACCGTTGGGGATGTCGAGCTCGCGGTCGTCGGCATCGAACCAGCGCGCGAAGCTGTAGGCCATCGACCGGGCCATGTTCGTGCCGGCCAGGGCGGGCGTGTAGTAGTTGGTGAACTCCATGCCCGACAGGTCGGCGCCGGCCTCGACGCCCATCAACAAGCCGTCGCCGGTATTGGTCGCCGAACCCAGCAATCGGGAGGCGAAGGCCGTGCCACCCGTGGCCAGAACCACCGCGCCCGCCCGGACGGTCCAGGGCCGCTCGCCCCGCAACGCCAGGCCCGAGGCGCCGGCGATCGAACCGTCACCGTGGCGCAGCAGCTGCAGCGCCGGATGGTGGTCGAGGATCCTCGCCCCAGCCGCCAGGGCGTAGGCGCGCATGGCCCGCATGTACTCCGGACCGCGTAGCGCCCGGTATTGCACCTCGCCTCGATCGTCGGTCGAGAAGGCGTAGTGGTCGCGCAGGCCTGGCAAGCTACTCCAGGTCAGGTCCAGGATCCGTCTCATCCAGTCAGGATCGCCCAAGCCCAGGGAGCGCTTCACGCGATCAGCCACCGCCGCTTCGCGACGCTCCGGCGGAACCCACCAGTGACCCGGACCGGCCGTGGCGGTGACGCCGCTGGTCCCGCAGTGACCTTTGTCGACCAGGACCACGTCAGCCCCCTCGCGCGCCGCCGCCATGGCCGCCCACGTTCCGGCGAGGCCGCCACCGATGACCAGCACATCGGTCGCCAGGGTCAGGCGCTCGCTCACGCCACGGCCCCATTGAACGAGGCGTCGAACGCGGCCGCCGGGTCGCGCGCCGAGGCCACCGCCCCCGCGCTCCGGAAGCGATCCAGCACGGCCCTTGCTTCGCGTACCGCCTCGTCGCCCAAGGCGACGGGCAGGATGCGGTATTGCCGCACCGTGTAGAGCGCGACCTCTTCGGACAGGCCCGTCTCCCGCGACAACACCTTGCCGTAGGTGTCGGGATTGCTGGCCGCCCAGCGGCGGGCCTTGGCCAGGCGCTTCAGGAAATCCTCGATCTGCGGGCGCTTTTCGGCGATCGCCTTTTCGCTGGCGGCTTCGTAGCCGAAACCGCTGAGCAACCCTTCGCCGTCGACCAGGACCCGCGCCGCGTCGTGCAGCCGCGCCAGGGCCACATACGAGCCCCAGGTCACCCAGGCGTCGATCGAGCCGGCGGTGAATGCGGCCTTGGCGTCGCCGGGATTGAGATAAACGACCGACACGTCGGTAGGCTTCAGGCCCACGCTCTCCAGCACGCGCAACAGCAGATAGTGGCCGATGGACCCCCGTCCGGTGGCGATCTTCTTGCCCCGGAGCAGCGCCGGCGAGGTGATCGACGAGTCCTTGCGCACCAGGATGGCGGTCGCCGAGCCACCGCTTCGTCCAGCCTGGACGGCCTTGATCTTTGCGCCGCCGGCATAGGCGAACAGAAATGGCGCATCGCCGGCCTCGCCCAGGTCCACGGCCCCGGCCGACAGGGCCTCCAGCAGTGGCGCGGCGGCGGGAAATTCGCTCCATTCGATCTTGTAGGGAATGCCTTCCAGCGCCCCCGACGACAGCAGCACCGCCTTGGTGCCGCCGCGTTGGCTGCCGACCTTCAGCACCGGCTGGCCGCCAGGCCCCTTGGCGCATGCTCCCAGGCCGGCGGTGAGACCGCCGAACGCAAGGCCGGCGATGAGTTGACGTCGATCCATTACGCCCTCCCCTAAAAACGCTGGGTCAGGCGGGCGTAGTAGTAGCCGCCGGTGATGCCGAAGGGCGAGAAGATGCCGAATTGGCCCGTGCCCGTGTCGGCGTTGACGATCCCGACCTTGTCAGGATGCTTGTCGAACAGGTTGTTGGCCCCGATGGCGATGTTGGTCGACTCCCGAACTTGCCAGGCGATGTCGAGATCGGTGGTCCACTTCGGGCTGAAGGTGCGGTCGAGGCTGGCGGATGTGCCGGCCTCGGTGTAGCGGCCATAGCGCGTGTTCCGCAGGCTGGCGCTCCAGTCGCCGCGCGACCACTGGGCTCCGACGATAATCTTCTCGCGCGGCGTGCCGATGGTCAGGTCGGCGATCTTCTGTCGGTCGAACAGGACGAGATTGGGGTTCACCGCCGTCAGCACGGCGGGCGTGGCTTTCAGCTTGGTGATCTTGGTCTTGTTGAAGGCGTAGGCGGCGTTGAGGTTCAGCCGACCAAGGTCGCCAAGGCTGAAGCCGTACTCACCGACGAAATCGACCCCCGTCGTCCGGGTCGAGACGGCATTGGTGTAGTAGGTCGCGGTCAGGCCCTGCGGGAAGCGCGCCAGCAGGGGCGCCAGATCCGTGCGCGAAGACAGCTGGGCGACCGACAGGTCGAGGTTGCTGGTGTCGACGACACGGTCGTCGATCTGGATCTCATAGGCGTCCAGGGTCAGGCGCAGGCCGGCGAACGGCTCGGCCGTCACCCCGAAACTGTAGTTGGTCGAGGTTTCCGGCTTGAGCGGCTCGGCGCCGAGCGCCTTGGCCTCGGCGCTGTCGGTGCGCAGCACCTTGGTCGGGAAGGTCAGGTATTCGCCCGCTACGCAGGGCGCGCCGCGGAAGAAGTTGTTCGGCGCCGCCGGGCACAGGCTGCCGTTGATCGTCGAGGTGGCGAACAACACCTGGCCCAGTGACGGGGCGCGGAAGCCGTTGCTCACCGTGGCGCGCACCGCGTAGCCCGGCAGGAACTCCCAGCGTGTGGTCAGCTTGCCGCTGGCGGTATCGCCCACGCCCTTGCCGTAGCGCTCGTAGCGGCCGGCGACGCCGACGTACCAGTTGTCGGTCACGTTGGTCCCGAGATCGACATAGGTCGCGACGCTGTGACGGTGGGTGGAGCCCGCGTCTTCCGGCGCGGTGCCCGCATAGGAGGCCAGGCCCGGGTTCGGACGCAGGCCCGCGAACGGCTGGCCCGCCGGGATCACGTAATTGCCGACGATGTAGGAGGCTTCGTCGCCCGCCTCGATCAGGAATCGCTCATAGCGATGCTCCAGGCCCCAGGAGACCTGCAGCGGATTCTTCAACACGCCGGTGAATTCGCGCGTGACGTCGAGGTTGTTGGTCCACTGCCGGAACTCGTGGGTCGACAGGTGGAAATAGGTCGGGCTGGCCGGACCGAGCGTGGCGTTCAGCGTGTTCTGGCCGTCGAGCTGCGCGTGGTCTTGCGCCAGTGTCGTCGACAGGTCCCAGGTCCAGCCCGCCGTCTCGCCACGCGCGCCGAAGCTGGTCTGGAAGTCCAGCTCGAAGATCCGGCGCAGGGCGTTGAAGCCGTCCGGATAGACCTCCGGCAGCGAATTACGGTTTAGCGGGCGGCCAGCCGTCACACCTGCAACGGGCGCGAGGTTGGGCAGGAAGCTGCCGGTGTTCTTCTTCGAGGCGCGGTGGCTCAGCGTGCCCGAGGAATAGAGCTCCAGGTCGCCCCATGGCAGTTCGGCGTTGTAGGCGGCCGCGAGAATGTCTTCCTCGCCCGGACCGTAGCTCTGCCCCCAGAAATAGCGGTCAGCCTTGGCGTCGCGCGGATCGGGGGTGACCGTGGTCACGCCGTTCACCGTCGTGACGGTCGGTTGATAGATGTACTGGGCGCGCGAAGGCACGGCGCGGCTGGCCGCCTCGTTGTTCTTCCAGTTCAGCGCCAGGTGCAGGAAGCCGCCCTTGTCGCCCAGCGGCAGGCCCCAGTTGAGCGTGGCCGCACGGGTGTCGCCATCGCCTAGGAAGTTCTGGCCGCCGGTGTAGCTGAACGAACCGCCCTCGGCGTCATCCTTCAGGATGATGTTGACGACGCCGGCAATGGCGTCCGAACCGTATTGGGCCGAGGCCCCGTCGCGCAGTACTTCGATCCGCTCGATGGCCGAGGCCGGGATGAAGTCCAGATCGACCGGCGCGCCGCCCCGCCCCACGCGGGCCAGGTTGTTGATCAGCGAGGTGGTGTGGCGACGCTTGCCGTTGACCAGGAACAGGGCCTGGTCGCCGTTCAAGCCGCGCAGGGTGATGGCCCGGACCGTCCACGAAGTGCCGCCGCCATTGATGCCGGGCAAGTTGAAGGACGGGATCAGGGTGTTCAGCACCTCCTTGAGGCCCACCTTGCCGGTCGCCAGAAGCTGCTCGCCGCCGATCACATCGACGGGCGCGGGGCTGTCGGCCACGGTGCGCCGAACGCCCCGCACGCCGGTGACGATCACGCTGTCCAAAGCGACCGCGCCGTCGACGTCCGTCACGGGGACGTCCGCCACGGGAGCGGGCGTCGTCTCGGCCGCGCGGACCTGACCGGCCAGCGCCAGGACCGAGGCGCAGGTCAGCAGGGCCGCCTGGAGATTCAGTTTTGAAGGGTTCTGTCGGACAGCCGTCCGCGCTCGCAACAAGGTCAAGAGTCTATCCCCCGCGCCCGTTCGTTCGCCGGGCGTCGTCAATTTGGTCGGTGATGTAGAGAGACGCCCGCGGCCCTCGGGCGTTGGCGGTTAGGCGGGCTTGCGCTCGCGGTGCGGAATGTCATCGCTGCCGATCAGCACGCGCTCCATCACCCGCGGGAAGTCGCCGTAGTCGCGCACGGCGTAGTGCAGGCCCGCGCGGTTATCCCACAGGGCCACCGAGTTGGGCTTCCAGCGGAAGCGCACCTGATGCTCGGGTCGTTTGACCTCGTCATAGAGGCGGGCCAGCAGCGCCCTGCTCTCTTCCGGGGCCAGGTCGACGAAGCGCGGCTTGAGGCCGAAATTGATCCAGAAGATCTCCTCACCCGTCTCCGGATGGGTCCGGATCGCGGGGTGCGCCACCAGCGGATAGCGCTCTCCGGCCTTGGCCAGGGCGTCCTGGTAGTCGTGGACGACATAGAGGTCGTCTATCCGGGCCTTGAGGTCTTCCGGCAGGCCTTTCCAGATCGCATGGCCATCGGCCCAGATCGTGTCGCCGCCGACCTCGGGAATGTGGACAGCCTTCAGCACCGCGCCGAACGAGGGATTGATCCGCCAGCTGGTGTCGGTGTGCCAGTGGTTCTCGCGGATGTCGTACTTCTTCAGCGCCTCGGCCGAGATGGGCTGCACCGCTCGATGGGTCTCCACGCCGCCCACCGGGTGGGCGTAGACCTCGCCGAAGTTGGCCGCGAAGGCCAGTTGCTGATCGCGGCTGATATCCTGGTCGCGGAAGAACAGGACCTTGTGGCGCAGCAGCAGCGCCTTGAGCGCATCGCGCTGCTCGCGGTCGAGCTGCCGGCGCAGATCGAGCCCGCCGATTTCGGCCCCGATCGTCGGGCTGACGGGAACGACGCTCAGGCCGGTCTGCTGGATTTTGTCGAGGACGGCGGTCATGTGAACCTCCTTGAAAACCGGCCCTTGAGGCTGGCCAGAGGAACCATGGTCGGCGGGCGGCAGGGGAGCGACCCAGTATTTCTCCGAGCAAATTCAGCGTTTTATATATCGCCCCTCGCAATATGCGGCATTTGCGGAGCACATATCGAGAAGGCGGGTTGCAACTCGGCTCGGGATCATCGACAAAATCCCTACTAATTTCATAGAGTTTTGCCGAATGCCCTCTTTCGCAGCGCCCGTCATCGCCGTTGTCGGCGCTGGGTTCAGCGGCGTGATGACCGCCCTCAACATCCTGCGTCGCTCGCCCGACGCGAAGGTCATTTTATTCGAGCGGCGCACGCCGGTCGGCCTCGGAGCGGCCTATTCGACCCACAATCCGGGACATCGACTCAATGTTCGGGCGGGCAATATGAGCGCCTGGCCCGACGATCCAGGGCACTTCGTCCGGTGGCTGCGCGCCCGGAACTTCGCCATGGGGCCGGCGGACTTCGCCACACGCGAGGACTACGGCCGCTACCTGCAGGCCCTGGTCGCGGAGATCGCCGAAGGTCCGGCCGGCGCAGGGCGACTGGTTGTGACGCCGGACGCTGTCGTGGGCATCGAGCCCGGCGGCGACGGCTGGCGGCTGCAGTGCGCCATGGGCCGCGCGGTCACCGCGCACGCGGTAGTGCTAGCGCTGGGCAATCCGCCACCCGCTCGGCCACCAGGCGTCAGCGAGGCGTTCGCGGCGTCCAGCGCCTATATCGCCGATCCCTGGCGCTGGAACGCCGCCCCCCTGCCCAAGGGTCCGGTGCTGCTGATCGGCACGGGCCTGACCATGGTCGACGTCGCGCTCTCCCTGAACGACGCCCAGCACGGTCGCCCGATGCTGGCCCTGTCCCGGCGCGGTCTGGCGCCGCTGGAGCACGACGGCGCGCCGCCGCTGACCCTGCCCGCCCCGCCGGCGAACGACCTTTCGCCGCTGGCGGCCTTCGCCTGGCTAAGGGGGGCGGCGGCCGAGCACGGCTGGCGCACCGCGATCGACGCGATGCGGCCGGTGACCCAAGCCCTTTGGCGTAGCTGGTCCGTGGACGAGAAGCAGGCCTTCCTGCGACACGCTCGCCCATTCTGGGAGATCCATCGCCATCGGCTTGCGCCCCTGGTCGCGCGCCGGATTGGCGCCATGCGCGCCACCGGCCAACTCACCCTGGCCGCCGGCAAGATCCGCGACCTGTCGCTGGAGCCAGACGCCTTCGCGCTCTGTCGATGGCGCGGTCGCGGCGAGAAAGGCGGTTACGTTTTCCGCGCCGCCTCGGTGATCAACTGCACCGGTCCGACCAGCGACGTGCTCGCCTCAAGCGATCCGCTGATCCAGGACCTGGTTCGGCGAGGCCTGGCGCGGCCCGACCCGCTTCGACTGGGGTTCGACGTCGACGACCACGCCCGCGTGCGCGACGTCTCCGGCGAGGCTTCGCCCACCCTGCTCGCGGTCGGTCCCGCCACGCGCGGTGCGTCATGGGAAACCACAGCCGTTCCGGACATCCGCGCCCAGACCGTCGCGGTCGCTGAAACGGTGCTGACGGCCCTACGCCGCTAGAGGTCCAGGGCCGCGCTATGGATGAGCTGGGCGAGCTTCGCGACCGACGCATGCGGCGTATCATTGGCGCGCTGGACGTAGGCGACCTCCGGGAGCGGCGGCAGCCGGTTGCTGGCCAGCGGCGCGCGATCCGGCAGGAACAGCGACGTCCTGCAGGTCACCGCCAACCCCGCCAGCACCGCCGCGCGCAGGGCCGATAGGCTGGGTGTCTCCATGGCGATGCGATAGGGACGGCCATCACGCTCCAGCGCCGCCAGGATGGCGTCGCGAAAGCGGCACGGCGATTCCAGGATGGCGATCGGCAGGACGTCGGCTTCGGCTAGGCCGGTGTCGCCGTGCCAGACCATCGGGACCACCCGGGCCGCCCGCGGATCGTCCGCCGCGCCCATGCACAGCACCACGTCCAGCCGGTCAGCTTCCAGCAAGCCCAACAGCTCTGGCGAGCCCGCGACCCGCACTTGCAGCTGGGTTTCGGGGTTGAGTTGCGTGAATCGCGCCAACACGCCCGACAGCAGGGTTTCGGCGAAATCCTGCACCAGGCCCACGCGCGCCGGTCCGGCCAGGGTGTCGCCGGTCAGGGCGACCACCGTCCGATCGTTCAGCGCCAGGATCTCCCGGGCCCTGGGAAGAAGAGTCTGGCCCGCCGGCGTCAACACCAGCCGCCGCCCCTCGCGGTGGAACAAGGGCGTCAGCACTGTCTCCTCCAGGCGCTTCATCTGCAGGCTGAGCGCCGACTGGGTGACGAAAACCCGCTCGGTCGCGCGCAGCATCGAGCCGGAGTCGACAATGGCCACGAAGCTCCGCAGCAGTTCGGTCGGCAGATTGGTGACCATCGGCGCCTCATGAGATTTGCTAATAAGACCCGTGAATATAAGTCTATTGATCGAGTAGGAATTCAACGGCCTTCTTTCTGGACCTGCGGCGCTCGCGTCGCAACGGTTTCCGACGAGAGAGGACCGCAGTGTCTCTGGCGACGACCTACAGAATTTCTGAAGCGAGGCCTTGGCGCTGGCCCAGCTTCGACCGCGCCCGCTGGCTATCGCCCGTGGCCTTGCTGCTCTTGTGGGAGTTAGGCGCGCGCGTCGGCTTTATCCCGCCCCGGATCCTGGCCGCGCCGTCCACGGTGCTAGAGACGTTCTGGACCCTGACCGCCTCGGGCGAGTTGCCGAAGAACCTGCTGGTCTCTCTAGCAAGGGCCGGCGCGGGGCTGGGCATCGCCCTGGTCTTGGCGGTGACGCTGGGCCTGGTGTCGGGCCTGTCGCGCTGGGGCGAGACGCTGGTCGACCCGCTGATGCAGATCAAGCGGACGATCCCGGTCCTGGCGCTCACCCCGTTGTTCATCGTCTGGTTCGGCATAGGCGAGACGCCCAAGATCCTGCTGATCACGGTATCGGCCACCTTCCCGCTGTACCTGAACCTGTTCGCCGGCATCCGAGGCGTCGACGTGCGCCTGGTCGAGGCCGCTCGCAGCTTCGGCCTCAAGGGCTGGAGCCTGGTCCGCGAGGTGATCCTGCCCGGCGCCCTGCCTTCGTTCTTCGTCGGCCTGCGATACGCCCTGGGCGTCTCGGTGCTGGTGCTGGTGATTTCCGAACAGATCAACGCCCAGGCCGGCCTCGGCTACCTCGTCAACAACGCCCGCGACTTCATGCGCACCGACATCATCGTCGTCTGCCTCGTCGTCTACGCCCTGCTCGGCCTCGGCGCCGACGCCCTCGTCCGCACGCTGGAGCGCAAGGCGCTGGCGTGGCGTCCCAGTCTCGTGGAGCAATGATCATGGCCGTCCCCCAGCCGCGCCTTCGCCGTCCCGAAATTTCGCGCTCGGCCCCGAGGGTCCTCGAGCCGGCCGTACGCCTCTCCAAGTTCGTCCGGCGCTTCGGCGACAACACCGTCATCGACGGCTTGGACCTCTCGATCGCTCCGGGCGAGTTCGTCGCTCTGCTGGGCGCGAGCGGGTCGGGCAAGACCACTCTGCTGCGCACCCTGGCCGGCCTCGACTCCCCCGGCGATCAGGACGTGAAGACGCCCGACGCCCGCGCGGTCGTGTTCCAGGATGCGCGGCTGCTGCCGTGGAGGAAGGTCTGGCGCAACGTTGCGCTGGGTCTCTCGGGCGGCAACGTCCGGACCCGCGCCGAGGCCGCGCTCAAGGAAGTGGGCCTTGGGCATCGTCTCGACGCGTGGCCCGGCACGCTTTCCGGCGGAGAGGCCCAGCGCACCGCGCTCGCCCGCGCCCTGGTCCGCGAACCCGGCCTGCTGCTACTCGACGAGCCGTTCGCGGCGCTGGACGCCCTGACCCGTTTGAAGATGCACGATCTGGTCCTCTCCCTGTGGCGCGAGCACAGCCCCGCCGTCCTGCTGGTCACACACGATGTCGACGAAGCCATCGCTCTGGCCGACCGCGTTCTGGTCCTGGACAAGGGCCGCATCGCGGCCGAGGAGCGCATCGCGCTGGAGCGTCCCCGTACGCCGGACGCGCGCTTCCAGGCCATCCGTCGGCGGCTCCTGAGCCACCTCGGCGTCGAGACGGCTCCGGCGCACGGCGAAGGCGCGCTGGTCGCCTTTCCGACCGGCGAGATCGTGCTCTGAGCGATGAGCCAGCACCGCCCCCACCGCCTGTCGGACTTCGTCGCTGACCTCTCCGATCTCCTGGACCAGACCGCCGACGAGGCCGTGATCCTGCGGGAAGGCGCCGCCTTGCTCGCGCATCTGGTCGCGACCGACGACTGGCTGCCGCGGGCCCAGAGCCGCCCCGATCCGGCCCGCTATCAGCAGTATCTGCTGCATCGCGACCCGGCTGGCCGGTTCTCGGTGGTCAGTTTCGTCTGGGGGCCGGGCCAGGCGACGCCGATCCACGACCACACGGTCTGGGGCCTGGTCGGGGTTCTGCGGGGCGCTGAGCTCTCACAAGGCTACGCACGGCGCGACTGCTCGCTCGTCCCCGTCGGCGAGGTCCATCGCCTGGAGCCCGGCCAGGTCGAAGCCGTCTCGCCGACCGTCGGTGACATCCACCGCGTAGCCAACGCCTTCGATGATCGGACCTCGATTAGCATCCACGTCTACGGCGCCGACATCGGGACCGTGCGGCGTTCGACCTATGACGCCGAAGGCCACCCGAAGACCTTCGTGTCCGGCTACGCCGACGTCGCCCCGCCACTCCTCTTCGACCGCAAGAGCGCCCTGGCCTACGGAGCCGCCGAATGACCTTGCCCGTCGCAACGCCTCGACAGGTGCGGGCCGACCTGATCGCCCGGCGTGAGATCGCGCTGCTGGATCTACGCGAGGAAGACCCGTTCGCCAGGGCCCATCCGCTGTTCGCCTCGCAGCTGCCGTTGAGCCGGCTGGAGGTGGAGATCCTCGATCGCGTGCCGCGCCTGGGCGCCAAGATCGTCCTCTATGACGACGGCGAAGGCCTGGTCGGGCCGGCGGCCATACGGTTGGCGGCGCTGGGCTACACGAACGTCCACGCCTTGGAGGGAGGCCTCGCTGGCTGGCGCGCCGCCGGCTACGAGCTGTTCCAGGACGTCAATTCCTACAGCAAGGCGTTCGGCGAGCTGGTCGAAGCGCGGCGTCACACGCCATCCCTGCCCGCCCAGGAAGTCCAGGCCCGCATCGACGCCCAGGCCGACCAGGTGATCCTCGACGCTCGCCGGTTCGAGGAATACGCCGTGATGAGCATCCCCGGCGGCGTCAGCACGCCTGGCGCCGAACTGGTGCTGCGGGCGCGTGAACTGGCGCCCGATCCCTCCACCACCATCATCGTCAACTGCGCCGGCCGCACCCGAAGCCTGATCGGGGCCCAGTCGCTGGTCAACGCCGGCCTGCCCAACCCGGTCTTCGCCCTGCGTAACGGCACCATCGGCTGGACCCTGGCCCAGCAGACGCTGGAACACGGCCAGAGCCGCAAGTTCCCCGAGGTGCGCGAGCAGACGCTGGAAGATGCCCGGTCCCGCGCCCGCGACGTCGCCTACCGCGCCGGTGTCCGCCGGATCAACGCCGAGGGCCTGGCCGATCTGGCCAAGGACACTCACCGCACCCTCTACCGCTTCGACGTCCGCACGCCCGAGGAATACGCGGCCGGCCACCTGCCGGGTTTCCGCTCCGCGCCCGGCGGCCAGCTGGTGCAAGAGACCGACGTCTTCGCGCCCGTGCGCGGCGGGCGCATCGTGCTGGCCGACGACCTGGGGCCACGCGCTGACATGACCGCCTCGTGGCTGGCGCAGCTGGGCTGGGAGGTCTTCGTCTTGGAAGGCGGCTTCGAGGGGGAGCTGGGGACCGGCGCCTGGGTGTCGCGCCTGCCGCCGCTGCCGACCGTCGCCACCCTGTCGCCGCGCGACCTGGCTGAGGCGATCGCCGACGAAGCTGTTGTCGTTGTCGACCTCGCACCCAGCCCGCGTCACCGCAAGGCGCACGTGCCCGGCGCTTGGTTCGCCATCCGCGCTCAGCTGGCCGAAGCCCTGGCCAATCTTCCCAAGGACAAGGCGATCGTCCTGACTTCGCCCGATGGCGCCCTGGCCGCCCTAGCCGCGCCGGAGATCGAGGATCTGACAGACCGCCCGGCCCGCGTCCTGGCCGGCGGGACGGAAGGCTGGATCGCCGCCGGTCGCGCCGTCGAAGCCGGGCTGACCCGCGCCGCCAACGCCCCGACCGACGTCTACAAGCGCCCCTACGAGGGCACCGACAACGCCACCGAGGCCATGCAGGCCTATCTCGACTGGGAGTTCGGCCTGGTCGACCAGCTGGCCCGCGACGGCACGCACGGCTTCTACGTGATCTGAAGCCGACAGCCCCTCCCCCACATCCCGACAAGACTGGAGCCCGCCATGAGCGTCGAATTCATCGGTTTCATCGGCACGCAGCACGCGTCCGAAATCCATCCGCCGTCCGGCCCGGTCATCGATGTGGCCTATGTCGAAAAGACCGCCCGCGTGCACGAGGAAGGCGGCTTCGACCGCGCCCTGGTCGCGTTCAGCTCCACATCACCGGAAAGCCAGCTGGTCGTGGCCCACGCCGCGTCGGTGACCCAGAAACTCAACTTCATGATCGCCCATCGCCCGGGCTTCACCCAGCCGACCCTGGCCGCGCGCCAGTTGGCGACGCTGGACCACTTCACTGGCGGCCGCGTGGCGGTGCACATCATCACCGGCGGCTCGGACGAGGAACTGGCCAAGGATGGCGATCACCTGACCAAGGACGAGCGCTACGCCCGCACCAGCGAGTATCTGGACATCGTCCGCGCCGAGTGGACCGGCGACAAGCCGTTCGACTACGCGGGCAAGTACTACAAGGTCGACCAGGGCTTCGGCGCGGTGAAGCCGCTGCAGGCGCCGCACATCCCGATCTATTTCGGCGGCTCGTCCGACGCGGCCATCCCGGTAGCCGGCAAGCACGCCGACATCTACGCACTCTGGGGCGAGACCCAGGCCCAGGTGCGTGAGACCATCGCCCGTGTCCGCGCCGCCGCCGCAAGGCACGGCCGACAGGTCAAATTCTCGCTGTCGCTGCGCCCGGTGATCGCCGACACCGAGGAGGCCGCCTGGGCCCGCGCCGACGACATCGTCGCCCGCGCCAAGGCTCTTCGCGAAGCCGCTGGCCTGCCGACCACCGGTCACCGTCCGCCCAACGCCGGCTCGCAGCGCCTGCTGGACGCCGCCGCCCAGGGCTCGCGCCTCGACAAGCGTCTCTGGACCGGCGTCGCCGGCGTCACCGGCGCCCAAGGCAACTCGACGGGGCTGGTGGGCACGCCCCAGCAGGTCGCCGAAAGCCTGCTCGACTACTACGACCTGGGTGTCTCAACCTTCCTGATCCGGGGTTTTGACCCCGTGGAGGATGCGATCGCCTACGGCCGTGACCTGATCCCGCTGGTCCGCCACTTGGTCGCCGAACGCGATCTCCGCCTCGCCAAGGCGGCGAGTTGACGCCCATGGCGCCCTACGACGCCGCTCCGACTTGGCCGTCGAGCTCGACGCCTGTCGTCGATTTCAAGGAAGTCCTGGCCCACCTGGCGAGCGGCGTCGCCATCATTTCCTGCTGGGATGGCGACACGCCGCGCGGCTTGTTGGTCAGCTCGATCACCGGCCTGTCGGTTGAGCCGCCCAGGTTCCTGTTCTGCGTGCGGAAGGAAGCCGGCTGCCATGACGTCCTGGTGGCGTCGGCGACCTGCGGCGTGGCCCTGCTTGGCGCCGCCGATGAGGAAGAAGCCCTTCTCTTCGCCAGTTCCGCGCGCTCGGCAGAACGCTTCGCGACCGAGCGCTGGCGCCTTTCTCCGCATGCGCCCCCCGCCTATCGCGGCGGCCTGGCCACGGCGCGATGCCGCGTTGAGAGTGTCACCGACGCCGAGAGCCATTCCATCTTCATCATCAGCGCCGATGACTACACCCTCAAGCCCGGCCCACCGCTGGTGGCCTGGAACAGAGGCTTTATCGCGAAATCGGATTGATCCGCATCTACGGCCAAGCGCCAGAAGCGGATGTTAGCGCAGGTCTACACGTTCGAAACGGCGCAACGCTCAAAGTCGGCGGCGGCGCCTCGCTGGAGACGCCGCCGCCTGGCTCGTTAGAACGTCTTGCGCAGGCTGAGCCCGATCTCGCGCGGCGCGGCCAGGAAGCGCTGGAAGGCCCGGTCGGTCCCGAACAGATTGGTCACCCCGTCTTGGGCGATGACGGTCTCGTTGAACAGCTTGTTCGAGAAGATCGCCACGTCGAAGCCTCGGGCCTCGACGCCCACGCGCAGGTTCACCAGCGAGTAGGCCTCTTGAACGTTGCGCGGGTCGAGGTTGGTGTTGGTCATGTATTTCGACGACCAGGCCCAATCCCCTCGCCCGTAGACGGCTGAAGCTCTGACCTTCCTGGGTGTCGATGTAGCTGACGAGGGGCAGAAGGGTTTGGGTGACGTCGTCGTTTCTGAACGTCGACTTGTAGGCGGTCCCCGCCGTGATCGAGGTCAGGGTGTTTTCGCCGACCGGCATCTCCAAAGTTGCCGAGAGGATGTCTGTGTGGCCGCTGTTGCGCGCTGGGGACGTGGTGCAGATGCGACGTTTGCTTGGGTCGTTGTCGGGGCACGACGAGAGACCGAAGACCGGGCCGAGCGAAGCCTGCAACTGGCGGAAGGTATTGGTCGCGCCGCCTGAGCGGGTCGATTTCCGGTCCCCTGGGTGATCGGGTTCGCACGCGCCTGGACTTCTAGGCTATGCCGAGCAAAGCTCATTCAATCACGCCTTCTTGCGATGGTACGGCATGCCGCCGAACGCCTGGCGACGCGATCAAGCCCTTAAGAGGACGACGACTTGACCTCTAATCGAGGTCAGCGGCGACACCAGATCTATGAGCATTGCGGGCATCGGTTCGGCGCCAGGTGCGGACCGTCGCTCGCCTACGAGAAATGGTCCTTGGCCGAGCGGGCCTGCGGCTACGTCTTTCGGAAAACGAGCACCAGGTTGTTCGCGGGCATGGTGAGACGTTCGGAAAGGCCAAGGCCATGGGTAGCCGCTAAGGCGACCAGATGGTCCAGATGGCGAACTCCCCACTCGAGATTGCGTCGTCTCAGGCTCTGATCGAACTCGAGGTTGCTGGGCGCTGTCGGCGTGTCGCCCTCGATGAAGGGGCCGTACAGGAACAGGCCGCCGCCCGCAGGCAGCACACGCGCGGCGCCCGCCATCAGGCCGGCCGTGGCCGTCCACGGCGAGATATGGATCATGTTGATGGCCAGGACAGCGTCGGCTCGTTCGACGGGCCAGGCGTCCGGTTGCGACGCATCCAGCACCAGCGGACACAGGAGATTGCCCAGGCCGGCATGTTCGCGCCAGGCGGCTATGCTAGCCAGAGCGCCGGGATCAGCATCGGTCGGCTGGTATTGAAGCGTGGGCAGCGCTGCAGCGAAGTGAACCGCGTGCTCGCCAGCGCCCGCCGCAACTTCCAGCACCAGACCGGTCGCCGGCAGGCGCGTCCGCAGGACCTCCAGAATGGGATCGCGGTTTCGAGCCGTGGAGGGGGAGGCACGCGCGGCGGGAGACAGCGGATCGGACATGCCGACAATCTGAAGGCTTCAGCGGCCTGGCGCCAGTTCCTGACGTTGACGCCTCTCCAAGGCCGAGACGTTCAATGATGGTTCGCAGCCAACTTCAGGCATGTCGATCCAGCGCCAGTTGGACGACGTTCGTGCGTCCCGTTCGAAAGCCCGCCTCGCAGTAGGCAAGGTAAAATCGCCACAACCGTCGAAACCGTTCGTCGAGGCCCATCCCATCCAAGGCGCCCTCGGCGGCGGCGTCCTCGAAGCGCTCGGACCAGCGGCGCAGGGTCTCGGCATAGTCCAAGCCAAACCGCACAGTCTGATGATGCGTCAGGCCGTGCCGTGTCGTCAGCTCGGCCAGATGCGCCTCGGACGCCAGGGCGCCGCCCGGAAAGACGTAACGCTGGATGAAGTCAGTGCGCGCATCGTACGCGTCGAAAAGCGCGTCGGCGATGGTGATGATCTGCAGGCCGGCGCGTCCTCCGGGCTTGAGCAGGTCTCGGACCTTTTGGAAATATACGCTCCAATAGGCCTTGCCGACCGCCTCGAACATCTCGATCGACGCCAGGCGATCGAACTGGCCCTCCAGCTCGCGATAGTCCAGCAGGCGGATGTCGACCCGCTCGGACAGGCCCGCCTCAAAGACGCGCCGGCGCGCCAGGTCATACTGCGCGCGCGAGATCGTCACCCCCGTCACGCGCGCCCCGATCTCGCCGGCCGCGAATAGGCCAAAGCCCCCCCAGCCGCAGCCGATCTCGACGAGACTGTGGCCAGCTTGCAGGTCGATCATGCGCGCCAGCTGACCGTACTTGGCGTGCTGCGCGACCTCCAGGGATTGATCCGGCGCGGTGAACCGCGCCGCCGAGTAGGTCAAGGTCGGGTCGAGCCAGGCGGCGTAGAAATCGTTGCCCAGATCATAGTGGGCATAAATGTTGCGCCGCGCGCCGGACTTGCTGTTGGGCCGCAGGTGGTGGAACGCCCAGTTGACCGTCCTCATCCACCAGCCGCCGTCGAAAAGGCGGCGGATGTGATCGTAGTTGTTCGCCAAGACTTCGAGCAGCGTCGCCAGATCCGGGCTCGTCCATTCGCCGGCGATATAGCCTTCGGCGAAACCGATATCGCCGCTGGCCAGCACGCGGGCGGCGAACCGCAGGTCCAGGACCTGCAGCACCGCCGAGGCCCCCGCGAGCTTACCCACCAAATGGTGACGCGCACCGCCGCGTTCGACAATGGTCAGCTCTCCCCAGGTCCAGTTAGCGGACAGCAGGTCCAGGAAGGGGTGGAAGAGCGGCTGGCGGCGCGGCGCGGCGGCGAAGACGGCCTGGGACATGTCGTTCATCGTGGGGGTCTTGCCAGCAATGCGGCGCCAAGGCGGTTGTTGCGCCCCGGCGCCTCTTGAAACCAAATCGTGCTCCGGGACCCAATCGATCCCGTTCTCGCCAAGGGGCGAGGCCCCTAACGGACCACGACGCGCGCCGCTTGGAAGCCGGCATAGGCGGACAGGGCCGTGAGCGCCGCGCCCCAGGCCATGTCCGCCAGGGTCAAACGGGTGGACCAGACGCGCAAGGTGGCTTGGTTGGTCAGGTCGTAGGTGGCGTAGGCCACAAAGCCCAGCACAGCGCCGTTCAGGGCGGCCCTTCCGGCCGCGCCCTCGCGCAGGGCCGGCGCCACGGCCAGGACCAGGACGCCCAGGCCGTAGACTAGGTAGAAAGCGATAGCGGCCGGCAGGTTGGGCTTTGGGGCCAGCAAGTCGCCCAGCACCGGCCGGTAGAGACGCGCCCCCATGACCGACAGCCAGACAGCGTCGAGCCCGAGGAAGACGATCATCGATCCGACATAGGCGGCGAGATAGGGCATGGCGGTTCTCCTCAAACCGGCGCGAGACGGTAATGGCTAACGCCCCACTCGGCGCCGCCGCGATCGCCGAACAGGCCGGCCGTCGCCATGAAGAACCGGCGCCAGCGGCGCGCCCAGAGGACGGCGTCCCGGCCGTAGACCGAACGCATCAAGTCCATGATCTCGGGCGCGTGCTGGTCGAAATTGGCCAGCCAGTCGTTGGCCGTGCGCGCATAGTGGGCCCCGCTCCAGCGCCAGTCAGCCTCGACCGCGAAGAGATCGGGATACTGACGCATCAGGCCATGGCTGGGCATCAGGCCGCCGGTGAAGAAGTGCTGGGCGATGAAGTCCGAGCGATCCTCGACCTCGAACCGGTACGGTGCGCTCCGATGGGCGAAGACGTGGACGAAGGCTCGGCCATCCGGCTTGAGCCAGCCGCGCATGCGGGCAAGGAGCGCGCGCCAATTGGCCATGTGCTCGAACATCTCGACCGAGACGATGCGGTCGAAGCGCGACGAGGTCGCGAAATCGTTCATGTCGGCGGTGACAACGGTCAGGTTGGTCAGGCCCCGCTCGCGCGCCCTCTGGTCGATGAAGGCCTTCTGGCCACAAGAATTGGACACCGCGGTGATCGAGGCGCCGGGGTAGGACGCCGCCATCCACAAGGACAGCGAGCCCCAGCCGCAACCTAGTTCCAGCACCGCCTGGCCGTCGGCAAGCCCGGCGTTCTGGCAGGTGCGCGCCAGCGCGGCCTGCTCGGCCTGCGCCAGGGTCGTGGCCGGCGTCTCGTAATAGGCGCTGGAGTATTTCAGCCGCGGCCCCAGGACGCATTCGAAGAACCGCGCCGGCAATTCGTAGTGCTGAGCGTTAGCCGCCTGGGTGTGCTCGGCGATCGGACGGTGCGCCATTACGGCGGCGAAATCGGCCTCGGACCCGTCTGGGCCCCGGGCGAGTTGGCGGCGGGCGTTGGCCACCAGCGCACCGATGGCGGGCCGCACGATAAAGTCCGGGCACGGGGCGTCTTGCAGCTGGTTGATGGAGGCGGCCAACACGCTCATCGGGGAGCTCCTTTTGCGGGGTGAACGGGAGAAAGGGCGCAGCGCGCTTGGGCCTGGGCGCAGGCCTCGCCCTTGACGGCGAGCATTGCCTGCTCCAGCGGCGAGCCACCGGTCAGGCGCTTGAGCACAAGGCCCATGTCCAGCGTCACCGATCCATGACCGCGCGGCCCTGGCGGTGAGCTGTCCAGGAGGGGCGTCCATCGCAAGGGTGTGGTCGGGATCATGGCCTCGATACGGGGCGGCCAAGGGGCTGGACGCATGGTGCGTCCAAAAAAACGCCTCGCCCGTACCAGGGTTCGAAGCGCTTTCAACGGCGCGCCCCAGCTCTGGAGTCGTCCATGCCGCACGGCCAGTTTCCCGTTCGCCCGCCCCACGCCCGCCGGTTGCGGATCGCTGTCGTCGGAGCCGGGATTTCAGGGCTCTCGTGCGCGTGGCTGCTGAGCGGCGAGCACGACGTGACGCTCTATGAGGCCGATGGCCGCCTGGGCGGACACGCCAATACGGTCGAGGCGGACGGCGTGGCGGTGGACACCGGCTTCATCGTCTACAACGAGGTCAACTATCCCAACCTGACGGCTCTCTTCGAGCACTTGGCCGTGCCGACCAAGCCGGCTGACATGTCGCTGGCGGTGTCGCTGGACGAGGGCGAGCTGGAGTATGGCAGCAAGAGCCTAGCCTCGCTCTTCGCCCAGCCGAGCATCCTGTTGCGCCCGCGCTTCTGGTCGATGTTGCGCGACCTCAACCGCTTCTATCGGACCGCGCCGGGCCATCTGGCGACGCTCGATCCGGTCATTTCGCTCAGCCAGTACCTGAGGGACCAGGGCTATGGCGCGGCCTTGCGGCAGGATCATCTGCTGCCGATGGCGGCGGCCATCTGGTCGGCCAGCATCGAGGGCGCCGGCGATCATCCGGCCGCGGCCTTCATCCGCTTTTTTGAAAACCACGATCTCATGCGCTTCATCGGACGACGCAGCTGGCGGACCGTGCACGGCGGCAGCCGGGTCTATGTCGAGGCCCTGGCCAAGGCCTTCTCCGGGGACGTCCGCCGAAACGCGCCCGTCACCCGCGTGCGACGCACGCCCACGGAGGCCATCGTCGAGGACGCTGCGGGCGGCCGGCAAGCCTTCGATCACGTGGTGATCGCCGCCCACGCGCCGTGCGCCCTAGGCCTGCTGGACGACCCTAGCCCCCAGGAACGCGCGCTGCTCGGCGCCTTCCGATACACGCCCAACACCGCGGTCCTGCATGGCGACGTTCGGCTGATGCCGCGCCGCCGACGGGCCTGGGCGAGCTGGAACCATCTTGGCCGGCGCGATGATCCAGCGGCCGGCTGCGTCACCTACTGGATGAACCACCTGCAGGGCCTGCAGCGGCGCCCGCCCCTCTTCGTGACGCTCAATCCCCATATCGCGCCCGATCCCGCCCTCACCTACAGCACTCAGGCCTACGAGCATCCCCACTTCGACGCCGCCGCCCTGACAGCCCAGAAGTCGCTCTGGTCCCTTCAGGGCGCGCAACGCACCTGGTTCTGCGGCGCCTATTTTGGCGCGGGCTTCCATGAGGACGGGCTGCAGGCGGGCCTGGCCGTCGCCGAGCAACTCGGTGGCGTTCGCCGCCCCTGGCGCGTGGCCGGCGAAAGCAGCCGGATCGTGCTGGCCCCGAGTTCTGTCGCCCAGGCCGCCTGATGAGCGTCTCGGCGATCTACAGCGGTCCCGTGTTCCACAAGCGCGCGCGGCCCCGCGTCCATCACCTGCGCTATCGGATCTTCATGCTCCTGCTTGACCTGGACGAGCTGGACGATCTCTTCACCCACCTTCGCTGGCTGCGCCGTGGCCGCCTGGGCTGGGCGTCGTTCGACGCTCGCGACCACGGCGATCATCGCGGCGGAGACCTTCGGGCCTATGTCGCCGAACGCCTCGTCGAGGCGGGACTTGAGGCGGGCGGGCCTGTGCGCCTGCTCTGCATGCCAAGAATCTTCGGCTACGGGTTCAATCCCCTCAGCCTCTACTTCTGCCATGGCCGTGACGGCGCCCTGAACGCGATCCTCTACGAGGTGCGCAACACCTTCGGCCAGGACCACGGCTATCTGATCGCCGTCCCCGAGGACGAAGGCGCGGTGCGTCAGACCGCGCCCAAGCGCTTCTTCGTCTCGCCCTTCATGGACATGGACCTGACCTACCGTTTCACCGTCTCGCCGCCGGCCGAGGGGATCGCGGTGCGGATTGAGGTCTTGGACGCCGACGGCGTGATGCTCACCGCGGGGTTCGCCGGCGAGCGCTCACCGCTCACCGACGCTGGCCTGCTGTCGGCTCTGATCCGCCATCCGCTGCTCAGTTTCGGGGTCATGGCGGCGATCCATTGGGAGGCGCTGAAGATCTTCGCCACAGGGGTGGGCCTGCGTCCGCGTCCGCCGGCGCCGGCTCGTCCGATCACTCATGGCGCTGCATTGGAGCCGGGCCAATGAACTTGCGCGCCCTCCTGCCCCTCCTTCTCGCCGCCGTCCTGGCCGCGCCCCCGGCGCTGGCGGAAACCGCGCCCGAGCCCCGGCGCGTGATCGAGATCGAACGCTTCATGGGACGCTGGTACGAGATCGTCCGCACGCCCAACGCCCGCCAGCGCAACTGTCACGGCGCCTACCAGGTCTGGCGTAAGAAGCCCGACGGAACGTTTGACATCGATCAGGTCTGCCATGTCGGAGACCGCAACGGATCCGCCCGTCACGTCGATACCGCCGCTCGGATCGTGGACCCGGCCACCAACGCCAAGTTCGAGGCCAGCTTCTTCGCCGGGCTGATCCGGCGGCAGTATTGGGTCATCGACCGAGCCGACGACTACGGCTGGATGATCGCCAGCACCGCCGACGGCAAGTTCGTGGCGCTGCTGGCGCGCACGCCGGGACTGCCGACGGCCCGGCAGGCGGCGCTGAAGGCCCGCATGCGCGCGCTCGGCTTTGACAACGCGCTCGAGGACGTGGGCGCGCCCCCGCCATGAGGCCGCCAGGACGGGTTCAGCGAAATTTGACCCAAACCCCAACGCCGATCCATCCGCTGGGGCGCTCGCGCCGTATAAGGATCATGCATGCGACTCGACCCGCTCCAGTCCGACGAGAGGCCACCGCCTTGGTGAGCCCGCCGCCGCGCGACTTTGGCGTGCTGATCGCCCGCATCGCCCAAGACCGGGACCGCACTGCGTTCGTCGAGGTCTTCAACCACTATGGACCACGCGTCAAAGCCCTGCTGGTCAAGAGTGGAAGCCCGCCCGCCGCGGCCGAGGAGCTGGCGCAGGAAGCCATGCTGGCGGTCTGGCGCAAGGCGGCTTCCTATGATCCGGCGCGCGCGTCGGTGGCGGCTTGGATCTTCACGATCGCGCGCAACCTGCGGAGCGACGCCCTGCGCCGGGGATCCTCGGCGCTTCATGCCTTCGACGCCACCTTCGGGGCCGACGCGCCGGCCCAGCCCGACGCGATCTTGAGCGGTGCGCAGGACGGCGCCCGCGTCCGGGCCGCCATGCGCAGCCTCAATCCCGACCAAGCCCAAGCGATTGAAATGGCTTTCTACCAGGAACAGACCCACAGTCAGATTTCCCAGGCCCTCGGCGTGCCGCTGGGCACCGTCAAGGCGCGGATCCGATTTGGCATGATGAAGCTGCGAGCGTTCATCGAGCGCGAAACGCGAGGCCAGGCATGAGCGCGCGCCGTCATCCCAGCGAAGAGCGCTTGCTGGCCTTCGAGGCCGGAACGCTGAGCGCGCCGGAGGCGGTCGTCGTCGCCACGCATCTGGCGATGCGACCCCAGACCCGAGCCTGGACGCATCTGGCCCAGGCCGTGGGCGGCGCGGTCCTCGATGACCTGGCGCCGAGCGCCTTGGAGGACGGCACCCTGGACGCGGTCCTGGCGCGCCTAGACAACCCCGAGCCGGAGGCTGGCGTCGCAGCGGCGTTGATCGGCGGCGCGAACCATAGCCTGCCCGCGCCGCTGCGAGGCTTTGAACTGGGTCCCTGGCGCTGGGCCGGACCGGGTGTGCATGTCCGCGATGTCCTGGGCCCACGCGACCGCGATTGCCGGGTCATTCTGCTGCGCATCGCACCGGGCCAGTCGGCGCCGCGCCACACCCATACGGGGGTGGAGCTGACCTGCGTGATCGACGGCGCCTATGAGACCGAGGACGGCGTGTTCGAGCCGGGCGACTTCGAGGAGGCCGACCCTAGCGTGCTTCACCAGCCCCGCGTGGTCTCCGACACGCCCTGCCTGTGCGTCGCCGCCTTGGACGGCCAGATCGTCTTGCCAGGACGGCTGGGCAAGCTCCTGGCCCCCTTCGTGCGTCTCTAGCTGGTCTTGCGCCCCGGCCTGCGGCCTGCTCAGGGCGCCGAGCTTGGCGTCGGTGCGGTGGCTGTCCCCTTTCGGGGATGCGAACCGACATGGAGGAAGCAGGCTAGGCCAACGACCGAGCGCCTAGGAAATCGAGGCGCTCGTCGCCTTTGGCGCAGACGAGCCCTGATCACGGCTCGTCTGCTCGCGGTTCTGCGATCAGTGGGTCCTGGCCGCTGCATCGGCCGCCGCGTCGGCTTTGCGTTGGGCGACGCCAGCAGCGTTAGCTGTGTTGTCGGCTGCGCGGTCCGCGGCCGCAGCGGTCTTGTCGGCGGCCTTGTCCGTGGCCGCTGCCGTGTTTGCCGCCGCAGTATTGGCGTTGGCGGCGGCATCCTGCGCCGCCGACGCCGTGGCTGCGCCAGCTTGGTCGGCGGCCGCGCCTGCATGTTCCTCGGTTCGTTGAGAGCAGGCCATCAGCGACAGGCTCGTGATCGCGGCCGAAATGAGAAGCGCGGTGCGCATGGGTTTCTCCGAAAACAGACATTGTTCAATCAGTAGGACGCCTTGGCGTCTCGCTGACCGCAGACCGAAAAGGCCTTCCTTGCGAACGTCCGGGCCGTTGTAAGGCTCCGTTCTGCATTCGACGCCTTGGAGCCACGCTATGGCCGGCCGACAGGGGCTTGGAGTGTCGCTATGAATTGCGGCGCGCCGCCCGCAGTCGCGATGCCGGACAACGCCAATGCGGCGCTCGAAAGCCGACAATGAGAAGATGCACAGCCGCTTGGAAAAGTGTGAAAGCGCCATGACCGGACGTTGGCTTCCAGCCATGAAGCGGACCTTCGGCCGAAACGTTCTGGCTACAGCCCCGGTGACGCTGTTCAGTCCTCGCCGCCAGAGACCTTGGGCGACCATTTCGGGCGCAGCAGGACGACGGACGACGCCGCGCCGATCACCAGAAACACCACGATCACCGACATCGGCAGCTGATAGCCGCCGCTGACATGGAGCAGCCAGCCGGAGATGCTGGCGGCCGCTCCGCCAGAGAGTCCAGCCGCGACGTGCTGAACGCCCACGATCATCCCGATGGCCGGCCTTGGGATCAGTGTGACCTTGGTGAGCGCCAGGTTGTTGGCGCTGGCCAGGCCCAGGCAGGACAGCGAGAAGATGTTCCAGAACAACGCCGCGCCCAGGCTGTGCGCATAGGCGCCGAAGAGCACCGAGGTCGCGCCGATGAAGCCCGCGACGATGAACGCCTTGCGCGTCACCACCGGGTCTCCGCCCTTCTCGATAATGCGGTCCGCCGCCCAGCCCGCCGCGACGGCGACAATCGCGATGCCCGCGAAGCTGAAGAAGGTGTAGAGGCCCGAATTAGTGAGCGAAAGTCCGCGCTGCTCGACCAGATACGACGGCATCCAGGTCATGCAGAAGAAGACGAAATAGCTGTAGCAGAAATTGACGATGATCCCGCCCCAGACCACCGGCGAGGTGATGATGCTTCGAAAGGGTACGGACTGGGCCCGTCGCCGAGCGTCCGCCCGTTGGTCCTTGCGCGGAAAATCGTTCTGGACGCGCGCCATCCAGGGGACCAGCCACAGCAGGCCGCAGACCCCCGTGATGACGAACATCAGGCGCCAGTCGTATGCGGTGATCAGCCACGCGCCCAGCGGCGCGCCGATCGCCGTGCCGACCTTGTTTCCGAAGGAGAATATTCCCAGCGCGGCGCCGGTATGGCGCTCAGGAACATTGTGGCGGATCCAGCGATAGCTCGCCGGCATCACGATCCCCTCGGCCGCGCCCACGAGGGAGCGCATGATCACTATGCCCGCCAAGGCCGGCATCGCGCCAGTCGCCGCGGTAGCGAGGCACCACAGCGCGAAACAGATGGCATAGGGGATCTTTGCGCCATAGCGATCGACCACCCAGCCCAGGGGCATCAGGGCGGCCGCATAGGACCAGAAGAACGCCGCCCCGACCTGGCCCCGACCGACAGAATTCATCCCGAAATGGTGGACAAAGTCCTTGTTCGCCAAGGCCGCGGCGATGCTCGACCGATCAGCGTAGGCGATGAGCACGCCGACGGAGAGGAGCAGCATGATGCCCCAATGCTTGGAATCGGACGGCGATTTGTCGGTTGTCGTCTTCAACGCAACGGCATCGGTCATGACTGTTCGCCTCCGCGTGTGTCGATCAGCATCATCGCCCCGCCGGTGTGCGAGATCGGCGCGTGGTAGATGCTGGTCACGACGTCGCCTCCCGAGGCCGCGCCGCGCATGGCCAGCCAGGTCATAAGCTCGAGGCCCTGGGCGCCGGCGAGGTCGACGATCTCGTCATTGGTGAAGCGCGTCATCGCCTCGGGATCGCGCTCGATCTTCTCAAGGGTCAGCCGGTCGAAATCCTGATTGATCTTGCCGCTGATGCCGAGCTCGTGGCTCAGCCCGCCGCTGCCGACCAACAGGACCCTGCGGTCACCCGGGAAGGACCGGATGGCGCGGCCGATGGCTTGGCCCAGCTTGTAGCAGCGCGCGGGCGTCGGCAGCGGCGGCAGGACGCCGTTGATCATGATCGGAATCGTGGCCACCGGGATGTCGCCATGCCCCGCTCCATCGGTCGGAAACAGCAGATCCAGCGCGGTGATCCCGGCGTGATCGAAGATCATTTCCTGGCACGTCGAAACATCGAACTCGTCGGCGACCAGCGACCCGACAATGTGCCAGGCCAGCTCGGCGTCTCCCCGGAACGTCCTCGGCTCGGGAGGCCCCCAGCCCTCGTCCGCGTTGCGATAGTCGTGCGCCACCCCGATCGCGAAGGTCGGCATGTTGTCGAGGAAGAAGTTGAGGCCATGATCGTTGTAGAAGACGATCACGACGTCGGGCTTCGCCTCGCCCAGCCATTCGTGGACCTTGCCGAAGCTGGCGAAGAACGGCGCGAACGGCACTTCGGCCTGCTTGTTGGCCGCGATCGCCCGACCGATCATCGGCACGTGGCTGGTGCCCAGCCCCCCTATGACGGCGGCCATCACTGCACCCCCGCGGGCTTGGGAACCCGGTCCAGCTTGGCCAGGAAGTACATGTTTCCCCCGGCCGCGAACAACAGCGTCTTGTCCCGCGACCGCACCGCCGCGAGCTCCTCTTCGTTCAGGCCGAACCGCGCGCAATAGCCGTCCGGATCGGCGATGAAGGCGGCGCGGTTTTCCGCTGCGTTGAGCGTGAAACACATGCGGTTGAGCGCGTAACCCTTCAACGCCGCCTGTGGGTGGAACTTGCCCGGTTGGACATCTGCCATGGTCGATCTCGATCCTGTCTGATTGAAGCGCCCGTCGCGGGCGGTTACCCGCCGCTCGCCTTGGACGCGTTGACCATCTTGAGCGCGCCGTTGACGAAGCCGGTCGCCGCGCAGCCGCGCTTCACCATGCTGGCGGTCACGGGATAGCTGTTGGAGGGATAGTCCTCGTCCGGAACGACGTAGTGGACAGGCCCGTATCCCAGCGACACCAGCATCGTGTTCGCCGGCTTGGGCGCGCCCTGCTTCACCTTCGTCCAGAGCGACGGCATGACGTTCGCGTCGCTATGGACGATCGTGAAGTCGCTGAGCTGGATCGTCCCGAACCGCAACGGGACCGGGGCGATGTCGGTGTCGGTGAAGACGCACCTCGGCAACTTCGAGTCCGGCGCGTCCGAGCACGCCCCGGGATTGTTGAGCGGGAATGTGGACTTGCCCGGACAGTTCAGGACTTCCAGCGAACCGGATATCGACAACCGGTCCGAGGTCTTGATCCTGAGCGCGGTCGCGATGACCTCCTCGCCCAGGACGGTGGCCACCGCGCCCTTCACCGTGTTCGGCTCGGGCGGGACGATACCTGGTCCCTTGCGCCCGGGGTTCATCGCGATCCCCATCGGCGCGCCGACCGTGTACATAGCCACCACCTTGTCGCCGTAGCGTTGCTCGACGTAGCGCTCGACCATGCCGACCATGTCGGCGCTGACCTTCGAGCGTTTTCCGCCGCCGCCCAGTCCCGGCACGCCGGGTCCCGGACCGTTGCTGATCAGCATGGCTATGGGTTCGCCCTGCAGGGTCTCGACCTTGAACACGCCGATCGAGGCGTCCGCGCTCTGGGTCCGGCCGCTCACCGCCGCGCCTTCGGCGCCGGCGCCCTCGTCGCTGCGACCGGCCAGCCGGAAGACGCCGTTGGCGTAGCCTGCCTTGGCGGGTTCGCGGTTGGCGATCGCCTGCCTCACCGACGCAAGGATGGCGGCGGTGGTGATGCGGGTGATCTTCTCCGATCCCGGAAGGATGATGCCGACAGCCTTGTTGTCCATCCGCACCGTGTCGTGCGTATGGGTCACGGCGAGCATGATGTTCTCCGGCGGCGTGCCGGCCTCCTTGGAGATCCGCGCCATCACGTCGTCGAAGATGTCAGGCGCGAACATCGGCAGGTCGCCGACGACCAGGATCGCGCGCTTCCCCCCCGAATCTAGCACCACCGTGCGGGCGTAGAGCCGGCTCTCGATGGATTCGAACGGCTTGGGCAGGTCTTCGACGGCGGGGGTGATGTCGACCCGCGCCGCGCCGGCCATGAGGGCGCCGTCCGCTATTGGAGCCGACGCCGACTGCGCCGGCGCCATGGCCGGAACCATGACGGCGGCCGCGACGGCCAACGGCGCGATCAGGGTGGTCGACAACAATGCCAACCGTAGGATTTTACGCTTCATAGTCCCGCGCTCCGAGATTTCGTAACTGTCGCAATGATCAGAATTTCAGGCGAACGCCGGCCGTGTAGTAACGGCCGACCAGATCGTCAGACGGGAGATAGGCGCCAAACCGTCCCGCATCGGCGGAGGAGTTGATCGCGATCGGCGGCTTCTTATCGAAGACATTCTGGATGTTGACGAAGAGCTCAGGGCGCAGGGTCTCCGTCTGGGGCGAGAAGCTGAAGTTCAGGTTGGCCGTCCAGAAGGACGCAATCTTCGGCTCGGCGTAGACGAGCGTGGTGTCGGTGTTCCAATCGAGCGCGCTGCGCCAGCGGGTCGAGGCCATGACCCTGAACTGGTCGCTCACCTCGTAGCTGGCGAAGCTGGTCACACGCCATTTCGGGGTCGCGCCCAGGCCGCCGGCGGGTGCGTAGGCATAGCCGGCCATATCGACAACGCCGATGCTCGGGGTGTCTTGGCGCAGGACGGGCTGGTAGGTCGTCAGTACACGGAGCGAAAGTGGGCGGCCGAACAGTCGGGTCCCGTAGCTCGACTCGATATCCACGCCCTTGGTGTAGATCTCTGCGGCGTTGACCGAGCGGGTGTAGAAATAGGTCGCGTTGTTCGCCGTGCTGGTGTCGCCATAGCCGTTCGGGCGAACGATCAGGTCGCAAAGCGAAGACGCGCCGGCGCTCGCGATGCACAGCTTCTGCACCGTGACATTGGCGCCGTTGAGAGCGGTGATCGCGTCCTTGATCTTGATGGCGTAGAGGTCGATGGCCAGGCTGGCGCCCGACAGCCATTGCGGCCGATAGACGATGCCCGCGGTGATCGTATTGCCGATCTCGGGTTTCAGGTCGGGGTTGCCGCCACCCTGGTTCGGCGCATTGACCAGCGTCGCGCCCGTCAACTGATCGATCACCGTGCTGCGGCTGACGGTGCCCGGGCCATAGAGATTGTTGAGGTTGGGCGCCCGGAAGTCGCGCGAGCGGGTCGCACGGACGGTCAGTTCGTCGTTGACGCGCCAGGTCCCGCCGACCTTCCAGGTCCAAGCGCCGCCGAAGGTGTCGTAGTCGGCGTAGCGGCCAGCGAGATTGACGCTCAGATCCCGCGCCAACGCCGCGTCCTTGAGCAGCGGGACCTCGACCTCGAGCGCCGCTTCCTTGACCGTCTGATGCACGAGCGGCGTGATGCCGAAAGTGACCTGGTGAAGATTGGTCGTCCCTTGGGTGCAGTTATAGAGGATGCCGGAACAGTTGGCCTTGTCCTCCGGCGGAATCTCGCTGGTCGCCGACAGCCCGACGCGGCGCCATTCGCCTGACAGCGCGACGGTGATCGGCCCCGCCCAGGTGTCGAACGGCGAGCCGGTGATCGAACCGGTGAGGTCGAGGATCCTGCCCTTTGCCTCGCCGACAGACCGGTCGGTCAGATAGGCGATCGACTGCGCCGACGCGGCGGTTGGGCCGAAGGGGTTGAATGGCGCGCAGGCGGCGTCGTCATTGGTGGTGATCGTGTCGGCATTGATGCGGCACACGATGTTCGCGCCGACCGAAACCGCGTCGAGCGCGGCGGCCAGGTGCTGCAGGTTGATGTTGCGCGCCGTGGTCCACTTCTGGGTCGACACCCCGTGCGCCGCGCCAAGTTCCCAGTGGACGTCGCCGGCGTCGCCTTCGAGGCCGCCATTCAGGTAGTAGCTGTCGAGGTTGAAGATCTTGGTGTGCGGGCCAAGCTGCGGGCCAAGCTGCTTGCTCAGGGTGAAGGTCGTCGTCGCCGTCCCCGTCTGATAGGCGGCCGGAAGGAACGGGTTCTGCGTCCGCACCACGACATTGTTCATGCTGAGAGTGGTGTCGTTGTACTGGTTGCGGTTTTTCGCGCCGAACCCTTCGACATAGAAATGAAGCTGGTCGGTCAGATCGTAGTCGAAGCGGGCGAAAGCGCGCTTGGCGCGCAAGGCGCCTTTCAGCGAACTGTCGTTGTTGTAGGCGCCGTCGCCGCCGACCTGGAACCCTGACGTGCCGGTCGCGGTCCCGCTCTGGAAGGCGGACAGAACGCCATTGGCCGTGAAGTTCTGCCCCGCCAGAGTTCCCGATCGGATAAGGCCTCCCTTGGTCAGCGAGGCGTTGTGGACGTTGGAATAGAGCTTGAACGGGTTGGCCGCGGAGCCCGGCGCCGAGGTCGAACCGGCGACGCTGCCCTCGATCTGCCAGAGCTGGCCGAGATCGCGGCTGAACATGTCCAGAATACCGGGATCGTTGTTGTATTCGAGGCTCGCCTCGATATGGCCGCGCCCCCCGAACAGGTCCGTCCCGACGGCGACGCCCAGGTCGGTGGTCCGATCGTCGCCGCGATCCGAAACGCCGCGCTGGGCCTTCATCGACAGGCCGTTGAACTTGGAATCGGTGACGAAGTTGACGACGCCCGAGATGGCGTCGGAGCCATAGACGGCCGACACGCCGCCCGTGACCACATCGACCCGCTGCAACAGCATCTGCGGGAACATGTCGATCGTCACCAGACCGGTGTCGGTGCTCGGCTGGAGCCGCTTGCCGTCGAACAGGGTGAGCGTGCGATAGAGACCGAGGCTACGGATATTCGGCGCATTGGCCGCGCCATTAGGCCCGCCGTTGCCGCCGCCGGTGCCGCTGTTCTGCCCCATCGAGTTCTGGAACACCGGGAGTTGCTGCAGGGCGGCGGCGACCGAGGTCGGCGTCGAGGCCAGCAACTGCTGCGTACTGACAACCGTCAGCGGCGTTGGACTGTTGTTGCCGTTGGAGGGGATGCGCGAACCGGTGACGATCACCTCGGCCACGGTGGCGCTGGTGTTCGCCGCTTCCTGAGCGTGCGCGGGCGTCGCCAGTGCGAACGCGCTGGAGCTCAACAGAAGGGCCTTCGAAAGCGGATGGCTGATACGCACGTTTACTCCCCTTGATTTGTTTTCTTTGCGCGTACCCTCCCGCAACCGCCGAAGCGGATGCATATTTGTTTTTGTCGATGATCTATAACTTTCACGCCGACCTGCGTGGCGCTGACCGGGCTCACCCGAGGCGGCGTGAAAGCGATCGCGCTGGGCGAGCAGCCGATCTTGTCTAGTGAGACCGCCTTGTTGGAGACTGCCCGGCGATGATATTCAGGACGGTAATCCCGGCCCGATACACGGGTGGCCGTTGGATCGATGACAGGCGATGAACACGAGGGACGTTCACGACCGCTGCGCCTCGATCAGCTTCAAGCAGCTGAAGCTGTTTAGGACCGTCGGGCGCTACGGCGGCATTCAGCGCGCCGCGCGCGTGTGCGGCATGTCTCAACCTGCCGCCACCCAAGCCCTTTCGACGCTTCAGAACAAGGTCGCGGTCGCATTGCTGGAGCGCGGCCCGGGCGGCATGACACTGACGCCGCTCGGCAAACTGTTCCACGCTCGCGTCGAACGTATCTGCGATCAACTCGACGAGACGATCTCGGACCTGGGCCCAGTCGACCGTGAAGCGGTCACCCACTGCCTGACCCCCGCTCAAGTGAGAACTCTGTCGAGCGTACTCGAAACAGGATCACTCGAGCTGGCGGCGCGCGCGAGCGCGGTGACGCGGGAAGGGCTTCGGCGTTCGGCCGGCGTGCTGGAGAAACTGACGGGGCCGCTCTTCGAACGCACGCCCGACGGGACCCGTTTGACCGTGGAGGCGCGGCAATTCGCACAACGCATCCGCGCCCTGCGGGATGAGGTGGCGCTGGGCGTCCGCGAAATACACGCGCAGCAGGCGAACGCCGAGACGTCCATCGTCGTCGGAGCGGCTCAGGCGTTCGGCAATCGCTTCCTGGCGCGGGTGCTCGCCGACCTCGCCATGCGGCACCCGGGCGCGCGCATCACCGTGCTGCGCGAAGGCCCCGTTGAATTGGTGGACAGACTGCGCGCCGGCGAAGTCGACCTGGTGGTCGGCGACGTCGAGGAGACCGGCCACGACCTCGTCAAGGAGCGACTGGTCAGGACCCCCTATTTCATCTTCGGACGGCCCGGACATCCCCTGAGCGGCCCAGACGCCGCCACGCTCGATCAGCTGATCACCTATGACTGGGTTGGCGGAACCCCGGGCTCGGCGCGTGAGACGGCGCGCGAGGCGCTCTTCGCCGGCATGAGTCCTCCTCAAGTCGCCTTCGCGGCGTCCGAGGGGGCTATCGTCGGCCACTTTGTCGCGGGCAGCGACCGGCTGGCGCTCATGACCGAGCATGAAAGTCGCTGCGGCGGTCTGGCGCTCGCGAAGATGCCGTTCGCGCCGATCGAAGCGGGACTGGGCATTGATGTCGTCCGTCGCGCCGATCGCCTGCCCTCGCCGCTCCATGTGGAACTGATCGAACTGCTCCGGGCCCATTTGATGGTTTCGGCGCCAGAGGCCGTCGGGGGTGCGCCGAGGCGCGTCGCATAGCGCGCTCGCCCCAGGAAGACTTCAGCCTCCCGAAACAGGCGCGCAGGCCAGGCCGTCGGGTGTCTTGCCGGTGGCGATGTAGGTTTCGACCCTCAGGGCCGGCAAGGCGACGACCGCCACCCGATTCTCGGCCGGCAAGGCGACGAAGGCGCGATGGCCGTCCGGGGCGATCAAAATCCCCTCGGCCCGCGACTTGCCCAGCGCCAACGTGCGAAACGTACGGGTTTGGACGTCGATCGCCACCAGTTGCTCGCTGGCGACCAGGACCAGGCTTCCGTCGGGGGTCAGCTTCAGGCGGTTGCCGGACTTCCAGGGCAGCTGGACCTCGCCGACGACCGCCTTGGTCGCCACGTCGATCACCGAGACCACGCCCCGCCTGGCGGCCATGACCCAGGCCGTCTTGCCGTCGGGCGAGATGTCGATCCCCTGCGCGCCCTCCCCGACCGGAACCTGGGTGACCTTCCAGTCCGCGCGCGGCAGGCCGGCGCCGAACGCCACCTCGGCGGGCTGGACGATGCTGACCGAGCCCGAATTGGCGTTGGCCGTGACGATCGTCCCGGCCTGGCCCAGCGCGATCATGTGCGTGCGGTCCTGGCCCAGGCCCAGGGTCCACGCGACGCGACCGGAGGCGAGGTCGTAGCGGCCGATAGCCTTGCTCGACTCGGCGGTGAACCAGACGGACCCGCCGCGGGCGGCCAGGCCATGCGGGCTGCGCATCGGCCAGAGGTCGACCGGCGGCAGCGGCGCGCCCTCTGGCAGGCTGAACACCGAGAGGCCGTGCAGAGCGCCGCCCGGTCCGCCGTAGTTGCTGACGAAGGCCCGCGATCCGTCGGCCGCGACGACAATCTCGTGCGGATCGACCCCGGCCGGCGCGCGCCACAGCATGGCCCCGCTGGCGATGTCGATCGCGGCGACGTCCCCGTCGCCCTTCTCGACCACCAGCAGCGTGCGGCACGCGGCGGCCGTTTCGGCCCGGGCCGCGCCCGCCAGCGCCAGGCCGACGGTCAGGGCCAGCGCCGCCTTGCGGGCGGTTCGACAGGGTGAAGCCGTCATCGAAATCCTCGCCATCGGAGGCCGGAAACAAAGCGGGCGGCCCCAGGGTTCTTCCCGAAGCCGCCCGCTCGATCTCGCTAAGCCCGCATCAGAACTTCATGCGCAGGCCGGCGGTGTAGAAGCGTCCGCGCGGATCATCGCCGATGGCGAAGCCGTCCCGCAGGCCGCTGCGCGTGCCGTTGCCCGAATAGGCGCCCGGAGGCGGGCTGGCGTCGAACAGGTTCTGGACGTTCGCATAGACCTGTAGGTTGGCGAACTCGACCTCGGGCTCCCACGACACGTTGAGGCCGGTGGTGGCGAAGGCGTCGACGCGGTTCTTGACCCAGACCTGCGAGGCATCGCCGCCCAGCTTCATGGCGTTGCGCCAGCGCTGGGTGATGTCCACCGCCACGCGGTCGGTCGGCTTGAAGCGCAGGAAGGCGGTGACGCGCACCGACGGCGTGGCGCCCAGGCCGCCCGGACCAAAACCGACCCCGCCCTGATCCAGGTCCGGCACGTTCGGCTGGATGTAGAGCAGCTCGGGCTGATAGGCCGTCAGCAGGCGGGCCGTCATCGGCCGGCCGAGCAACGAGCCCGAATAGTTGGCCTCGAAGTCGAGGCCCTTGGTCTTGATCTGCGAGAGGTTGATGCGCTGGGTCAGCCAGGCCGTCACCGCGTTGGCGGCCGACTTGTCGGTATAGTTCAGCGGGCGCACCTGCAGCTGGCAGTACGGCGAAGAGCCGCCGCTGTCATAGCAGGCCTGCTGGATCGCCTGGGTCTGGCCCTGGATCTGGGTGATCGCGTCCTTGATGGTGATCTTGTAGGCGTCGAGCGTGAAGCTGAGGTTCGAGGTCACCTTCCACACCAGACCGCCGGTCAGGGTGTCGGCGATCTCGGCCTTCAGGCTCGAATTGCCCTGGTCGATCGACGCGACCGTGGGGGCCAGGCCGGTCAGGAAATCGGTCGGACGGACCGTGACCGAGGTGATCGGCGAGAACAGGTCGAACAGGGTGGGCGCGCGGATGTCGCGCGAACGGGTCAGGCGCACGCGCAGGGGATCGGCGATCTCCCAGGACGCGCCGACCTTCCAGGTCCAGTACTGACCGCTGGTGTTGTACTTGGTGTATCGGGCCGCGCCGTTGACGTTCAGGCTCTGGGCGAAGGCCTTGTCGCGCAGCAGCGGCGCGTCGAACTCGCTGGCGACTTCCCAGACCGTCTGGCTGACGCCGTTCGGGGTCTGGCCGAATACGAACTCGTTGCGCGTCGTACCGGCCGTGCAGTTGAAGCGAACCCCCGTGCAGTTGACCAGGTCGGCCGGCGTCGAGTCGCTGGTCGACTTGAACGAGACCTTGCGCCACTCGGCCGAGATCGCCGCGTTCACAGGGCCGGCGCCGAGATCGAACAGGCTGTGCGACAGCTGACCGGAGATGTCATCCATCTTGGTCAGCGAGTTGTAGTGGATCGTCTCGGTGACATAGGCCAGCGCCGCCGCGGACGAGGCCGTCGGGCCGAAGACGTTGATCGGCACGCAGCCGTCGGCCAGGCCCGGATTGGTCAGGGTGATGTTGCAGACCACCTTGCCCGATGCGTCGGTGACGGCGTCGAGCGCCGCGCCCAGCTTCTGGCGATTGATGGTGTTCTTCAGCGCCGTGGTCAGCTTGGCGCTGCCGTGGACATAGTCGACGCCCCAGGAAAAGCCGTTCGTCTCGCCCGAGACGCCGGTGTTGAAGACCCACTGCTTGCTGTCGGCGTCGGCCGAGACGCGCGGCGCCTCGCCCATCAGCTTGCTGAACCGGAAGGTGGTTTCAGTGGTCGGGATGAGGGCGCGATACTGGGCCGGCAGGAAGGCGTTGGCCCGGCTCAGGGTGATGGCGTTGAGCTGGTTGGTCTCGGCGAAGTTGGTGTTCTGCTTCAGATTGCCCGAGACCTGGGCATAGAACTGGACGTCGTCCGCGAGGTCATAGTCCATCCGGCCGAAGACCTGGTGGCCCTTGAGGCGCGCGACCAGGCCCGAGTCCCAGTAGCCGCCGTCGCCGCCGACCTGGACGCCGGCCGTGCCGGTCGCCGCGCCGTTCTGGAAGGTGCTGAGCACCCCGTCCGCCTTGAACACCTGGTTGGCCAGGGCGCCCGTCGTGATCAGGCCGCCGAACGGGAAGGCGCTCTGGCGCAGATTGCCTTGCAGGACATAGGGGTTGGCCGCGGTGCCGCCCCCGGTGACGCCCCACTGGTTGAGCCAGTCGCGATCCGAGCGGCGATCGATGCCCTCTTCCTTGCGGAACTCGTAGCTGCCCTCGATGTGGAGGCGATCGCTCAGCGCCGCGCCCGCCGCGAAGGCCGCGTCGAACTTGGCGCCGTCGCCCTGCTCGGACACGCCGTAGCTGGTCTCGGCGCGGACGCCGTTGAACTTCTTGTTGATGACGTAGTTGACGACGCCGGCGACGGCGTCGGAGCCGTAGACCGCCGAGACGCCGCCCGTCACCACGTCGACGCGCTCGACCAGCATCTGCGGGATGATGTCGACGTCGACGACGCCGTTGAACAGGGTCGGCGGGACGCGCTTGCCGTCCATCAGGATCAGGGTGCGGACCGCGTCGAGATTGCGCAGGTTCAGCTGGTTGGCCGCGCCGTTGCCGCCCGCGGCGGTGCCGGTCGTGGTCGGGTTGCTGGTCGCGCCGCGCGAGCCCGCGAACGTCGGAAGGGTGTTGAGGGCGTCGGCGAGCGTCGAGCCGGGATTGGCCTTGGTCAGGTCCTCGGTCGGCATGACCGTGACCGGCGATGGGCTGGCGTCGCCGTTCTTGATGACGCGCGAACCGGTGACCAGAATTTCGTCGACCGTCGCGGTGTCGGTCTCTTTTTGCGGCGCGATTTGAGCAAAAGCGCCCGTGGCGAGCGCGGCAACGCTCGCTCCGGCAAGCAAAGCGACGCCTATGGTGAGCTTCCTCATCTATCCCTCCCTTATGCCGAGAGATGACGCAGTCGTTCGCGCCCGACCTCGACCGTTTTTATTTTTGTCGCGGCGCATTCAAGGCCGCGATTTAAGGATGCGCCGCTCGCTCGACATTCGACTTATTGGTTTCGGGCGCGCATCCATTCATTTTCCGGAACACCGCGTCCTCGCGGATCGATGTCAGCCCAGCGCCGCCGTGGTTTCGTCGAACAGCTCGTCGACCGACAGCTTGCGCGGGATGATCTTCTGCTCGAACGACCAGTCGATCGCCAGCTGCAGGCCCTTGCGATTGGCCTCCAGGCCGAACGGCGGATAGATCGCCGGCGCGCCGCCTTCGGTGAGGTCGCGGCTCTCGACGATCATGCGATAGATCTCGCGCACCACGTCGGGCCGCGTCTTGGCGATGTCCTCGTGGACCACGAAGACGTGGTTGATCGGCACGACCTGTTCGCGCGCGAACCAGGCCTTGGCGGCGTTGAACGGGTCCGGGACCAGGTACTGGACGCGCGGATCCTTGGGCAGGTCGACGCCCTGCAGGGTCGCGGCCAGCTCGCCGTCCAGCATCATCTGGCCGATGTCCGAGCCCTTGGGCAGTCGGAGACAGTTCGGCGGATCGCTGTATTCCTCCAGGTGGCCGTCGCCCGTGGTCATCCAGGTGACCTTGTCCAGGTCGACGCCGTACTCGTGCTGCAGCACGCCGCGGATCCACAGGCCCGTCGTCTGGGCATAGGTGCGAACGCCGACCTGCCTGCCCTCGATGTCCTGGGGGTCGAGGTGGCCCAGTTCCTTGTTGAAGCCGGCGCAATGGTGCTGGAAGCGGCCGGAGATCGGGGCCGGCAGCATGACGTACGGCTTCCCGTAGCACTTGGCCTGCAGGTAGGTGACGATCGCCAGCTCGCCGGCGTCGTACTGGTCGCGGCGAACCATGTCCTTGAAGCCGTTGTGGGCCTGCTCGGGGCCGCAATAGTCCAGCTTGACGATGTCCGAGGTCACCCGGCCGTCCTTCATGGCCTTGGTCACGGGATAGTCGGCCAGGTTGGTCTTCAGCGTCAGGACGTCGGTCGTGGTGTCGGTCATTGTTCCTGCCCCTTTTTTGGGTTCCTGGCGCGCTAGAGCGCGACCTCGATCAGCACCGGCCCCGCCTCGCGGACCGAGTTGACCATGCTCTTGTGGAAGTCTTCGGCCGTGGTGACGCGCCGCGAGGGGACGCCCATGCTGGTCCCCATCGCCACCCAGTCGATGCGCGGCTTGTCGATGTCGATCATCGCCAGGGCCTGCGGGCCCGGCGCGCCGAAGCCCATATTGGCGAATTCGGTTTTGAGGATCTGGTAGCTGTGGTTGGCGAAGATGATCGTCGTGACGTTCAGGCCTTCGCGCGCCTGGGTCCACAGCGACTGGATCGTGTACATGGCGCTGCCATCGCCCACCATGCAGAAGACCCGGCGGTCCGGGCAGGCCAGGGCCGCGCCGGTGGCCACGGGCGTGCCGTAGCCGATCGAGCCGCCCATGTTCTGGATGGTGTCGTGCGGCAGGGCGCCGGCGGTCAGGCCCATCGACTCCCGGCCGGTGGTCAGGGACTCATCGACCAGGATGCAGTGCTCCGGCATCGCGCTGGCCAGGGCGTGGGCGATACTGATCGGCTCCAGCTTGCCGGTCGGGACGCCGTTGTCGACACGTTCCTGCAGGCGAGCCTCGGCCTTCGGACCGCCCAGGGCGTCCAGCAGCATCTCCAGGCCCAGGACGCTGTCCTCGCCGGTGGTCACCAGGCTGTGCACGGTGCTCTCGGGCGACTTCAGCAGGCTGGGCTTGTCCGGGTAGCTGAAGAAGGCGATCGGCTCGCCGGTCTCCACGGTAATGATGTTCTTGAAGCCCTTCAGGAAGGCCACGGCTTGCGGCACGGCGTAGGGGATGCGCTCCAGCGGCGTGCGCCCGGCGCCGCGCTCGATCCGGCAGCTGAAGAACTGGGTGGCCAGGCGCGCGCCCGTCTTGGCGGCGACCTGGCCGGCCAACTCAAGCGCCTTCCCGCGCATCGACTTGCCGCCGAAGATGATCAGGGTCGGCTCGTCGGCGCGCAGCACCTTGGCCACGTGGTCGACACGAGCCTGGTCGGGCGCCTTGGGCGTCACCGAGGCGCGGACGGTCTTCGGCGGCTCGCCGGCGTCGCCCCACGAGGTGTCGCCCGGCAGGATCAGGGTGGCGATCTGGCCCGGATGCTCGCTGGCCTTGGCGACCGCCGAGGCGGTGTCGAGCGCGATCGAAGCCGAGCTGTCGGCGCGGCGCACCCAGTGGCTCAGCGGCCGGGCCAGGCCCTCGATATCCGAGGTCAGCGGCGCGTCGTATTTCAGGTGGGCGGTGGCGTGCTCGCCGATGATGTTGACCATCCCGGAGCCGGCGCGCTTGGCGTTGTGGATGTTGGCCAGGCCGTTGGCCAGCCCGGGGCCGAGGTGGAGCAGGGTCGAGGCCGGCTTGTCGCGCATGCGATACCAGCCGTCGGCCGCCCCGGTCGCCACGCCCTCGAACAGGCACAGCACGCTCTTCATCCGAGGGTTTTCCAGCGCCGCCAGGAAATGCATTTCCGACGTGCCGGGATTGGCGAAGCAGACCTCGACGCCCTGGTCGGCCAGCGTGTTCACAAGGCTTTCGGCGCCGTTCATCTCAACTCCTCCACTCGGCGATCGCGTGCTGTGACGCGTGTCGCTCGAGAGGAAGAGAGATCATTTCCAGGGGGCGGCGGCCCAATCCAAACGGGCCGGAAAGCGATAGATTTCCGGCCCTTCCCTGGAACTGGGGAGATCAGTAACCCGCCAGCTCCTTGCCCTTGCCGACCACGCCATAGGAGCGCTGCGGGGCGGCCATCAGCCAGCGATAGCCCTCGGCCAGCAGGCGATCGATATTGCCGGCGTTGGTGTGCGGATTGCCGACCGGCACGCCATGGCGCACGCAGGTCTCGGCGACCTTCTTCATCGCGTCGCGGACGTCGGGATGATCGTACTGGCGCGGGAAGCCCATCTCCTGGGAGAGGTCCCCCTCGCCGATCAGCACGAAGCCGACGCCCGGCACTTCCTTGAGGATCTCGTCGAGGTTCTCGACGCCCTTGACGCTCTCGATCATCAGGCCGACCAGCAGCTCGCCCTGCGGGGCCAGCGGCCAGACGTCGGCCTTGGCGTAGTACTCGGCCATGGACAGGCCCCAGTAGCGGGAGGCCGTGGCGGGACCATCGCCGCGCACGCCGCGCGGTTCGTACAGCGGCGCGTTCTTCGGCCGACCATAGCGGCACGAGGCGACGGCGTTGTAGGCCTGGGCCACGTCGTTGATGTGCGGCCAGATCACGCCATAGACGCCCCGGTCCAGCGCCTGCTTGGCGTAGGCCTGGTTCATCTCCACGCCATTGGCCGGGATGCGGACGATCGGCGTGACCTGCGGCGCCAGGCTCGCGGCCGAATGGATCTGCTTGCGGTTCAGGAGGTACTGCAGCGCGTCGCCCAGGGCGGCCATGTCCCAGGGATTGTGCTCCATCTCGAACACCAGGCCGTCGTAGGGCGAGTCCGAGAGGTCGATGGCCGACTGCTTGTCGGCCTTGGCGAAGCAAGTGAAGGCGGGCTTGCCGGCTTCCCAGGCGCGGATGATGCCGTTCAGGCGGGTGTCGCTCATGCGGATATCGTTCTTTCCAGTCAGACCGCTTCCGGGGTCTCTTCAGGGTTCCAGTACATGAAGCCCATGCCCTCGCCGGTGCCGGCGGCGGTGCGCCAGCACGGCACGTAGTCGACCAGCGTCATCTGGGCCCCCGTGTGCTGCAGGGCCATCATGACGATGCTGTAGATCTTCACCTCGGAGGTGCCCGACTGGTAGTAGCCGTCGGGGATCGCGGCGAGGCCGTCGTAGTCATAGGCCGCCAGCTTCTCCATCACGTCGCGGTCGAACTCTTCGTCATTGACGAAGTGCGACAGGCCACCCGAGGCGATGATCGCCACGCGGACGTCGTCGGGCCAGGCCTCGATCGCCTCGCGCAGCACGCGGCCGAATGCGATGCAGCGGCTCATCGACGGCTGGGTCGGCGGATAGAACAGGTTGAACAGCACCGGCACGTGCGGCGGCGGCTGGTCGCCCATGATCTGGTGATAGACGAAGCTGTAGGCGTGCGGCACGACCGGATAGTCCGGCTTCATGCCCTGGCGCTGGGCCATCCAGACATTCTCGGGCCAGGCCTGCAGGTCGTTGAGATCGAAGCCCTCCTTCTGGAAGGCCTTGATCAGATAGGTCGCCAGGTCCGGATAGGCCTTGTGCACCACGTGGTGGTCGGGCGCGTAGACGCTGCGCTGCGGCGGGCCGTTGTGGACGTCCTCGCCGGTGTAGATGGTGATCGAGGGCGACTGGTCGGGCCAGATCTCCTTCTGGTCCTTGCCCAGGACGATGGCGACGTCGACCTTGGCGCGGGCATAGGCCTCGGCCATCTTGTCCAGCGCGGCGCGGCAACGGCCGGCGCGCTCGGTGCGCTCTTCGAGGGTCAGGAAGGGTTCGAAGGCGGCCCCGCGATGGGCCTCCAGCTCCGGATAGGTCCAGGTGCGGTTGCGGAACCACAGCTCGGGGTTCTTGCGGTCCCGTTCGCCGTTGGTCAGCCAGTCCTCGGGCGCCTGCCCCAGCATGCCGCTGTGCGGCACGGCCATGCCAAACACGATCTTGGCCATTTACGCGTCTCCTTGATCAGCCAGACCTAGGGGCCCGGCCCCAGGCTCGCCAATTCGTTTCGGGCTCGACGTGATCGCTTCACGCCGGCCTGGGGTCAGATCTCGACGCCTTCGGGCACCTTCGGGGCCCAGTCGCGGCGCAGGACGAACAGGGTCGTGAGCGCGCCCAGCAGCAGGAAGGCGAAGATCACGTACATCGGCACGGTGTAGCCGCCGCTGACGTCCAGCAGCCAACCCGACAGGATCGGCGCGACCATGCCGGCCAGGCTGACGGCGACCTGCTGGATGCCCGTGACCACGCCGACAGCGGGCTTGGGGATCAGGGTCAGGCGGCAGAGGGCCAGGTTGTTGGCGGTGGCCAAGCCAAGCCCCGACAGCGAGAACACGTTCCAGAACAGCGCGACCGCCGTGTTCTCGGTCTTGGCGCCCAGAATGACCGTCGAGGCGACGAGGAAACCGGCGACCACGAAGCTCTTGCGCACGACGACCGCGTCGCCGCCTCGGGCGATCAGCCTGTCCGCCGTCCAGCCGGCGACCAGCGCCACGATGGCGATGCCGGCGAAGCTGAAGAAGGAATACAGCCCCATCTTCGCCAAGGTCAGTCCCCGGTGCTCGACCAGATAGGCCGGCATCCAGGTCATGCAGTAGAAGGTGAAGTAGTTGTAGCAGAAGTTGACCACCAGCGTGCCCCAGACCAGGGGGCTGGCCAGGATGTTCTTGAGCGGCACCGCCGAGGCCTTGGCGCGCACGGCGACCATCTCGCTCTTCCGGGGCAGGTCGTTCTTGACCATGAACAGCCAGGGCAGCACCCAGACGAGGCCCACGGCGCCAGTGATCACGAACATCGCCCGCCAGTCGTAGGCGACGATCAGCCAGGCCGCGACGGGCGCGCCAATGGCCGGACCGAACTTGTTGCCCAGCATGTAGAGGCCGACGGCCGTGCCGCTTTCGCCCTCGTGGAAGTTGTTGCGGATCCAGCGATAGCTGGCCGGCACCACCACCGCCTCGGCCGCGCCGACGATCAGGCGCATGACGATGAGCGCCGCCAGGGTCGTGGCCAGACCCGTCAAGGCCGACGCCGCGCACCACACGACGAAGCAGATCGTATAGGCCCGCTTCACGCCATAACGGTCGACGACCCAGCCCATCGGGATCTGCAGGGCCGCGTAGGACCAGAAGAACGCCGAGTTGATCCAACCCCGATCGAGGTTGGACAGGTGGAAATGCTCCTTGAACGACGGCGTCGCCAGGGCCGACGAAATGCTGGTGCGATCCACGAACGCGATCAGGGCGCCGAGGGCCAGAAGCGCCAGGATCGACCATCGCTTCCAGACGGGCGGAACGGTGACGGTGGCGATCGTCACACCCTCGTTGGCGTTGATGGCGGCGGCCTCACTGGTGCTGGCCATGCGTTACTCCCCTGACTTTCTCATTATGCGCCGAGCTTGGGATAGAGCGACAGGGCGGTCTTGCCGAAGATCCAGTCCTGGTCTTCGGCCGAAAGCGAGACCAGGCGTTGCTTGGCGGTCGCCAGGATTTCCGCGAGCGTCCCCGGCGAGGTCGGGAAGTTCGAGCCCCAGGCCAGGCGGCTGGCGCCGAACGCCTCGACAACCTTCGGGAAGAAGGTCTCGGCCGTGGCGGCGCCCTTGACGCTGTCGCCCATGATCCGGGGCGTCAGTTTCAGATAGATCGAGGGGATTTCGGCCAGCGCGAACAGGCTTTGGGCGGCCTCGTAGGGCGGGCCGTCGGCGACCTCCGGCCGGGCCAGGTGATCGAGGATGATCGGCACGTTCGGGAAGCGCTTGGCCAGGGTCGTGACCTGCGGCAGGCCGACCGGGCCGGTCTGGATGCACATGGTCAGGCCCAGTTCGCCCAGCAACTCCCAGGCGGGATAGGCGCTCTCGTCTTCCAGCTCGCTGGGGTCGAAGTCCTTGGTGCTGCCGCCCGTGAAGATCCGCAGGCCCGCGAGGCCCTTGTCCGTCCAGGCCTTGATCGTCTCGACCGCGTCCGGGGCCCCCACGTCGACCGAGCCGACGGCGATCAGGCGGTCGCTGTAGCGGTTGCAGGCGTCGACCACATAGCTGTTGTCGAAGCCGTAGGTGGTCGAGGAATGGACCACGGCCGCCTTGGCCACGCCCGCCGCGTCCATGGCCGCGATCAGGGTCTCGACCACGCAGGGCCGCTCCTGCGACCAGTCCGAGCGCTTGCCGAACAACGGCGCCGGCGGATAGCGGGCCTCGTCATCCGAGATCACGTGCGGATGGATGTCGATGACCGAGGACATAAGCGCTCCCTAGACTGGCCTCCGGCGGGCTGGTCGCCGCCGTTTGTTCGAGGCCATCGTCCGCGAGATCGTCGCCCCGGAGCAGTCGAAGCTATGCGGCGAGCTATAAGTTTAGGGCCGCCAAAAACGCGAAAGGCGCGACACGGGGATGCCGCGTCGCGCCTTCGTAGAGATTTGAAACCGTTAGACTATTTTCCGCGCGCCTTCAGTTGCGCGTCGAGACGCGGATAGACCCGGCGGGCGTTGCCTTCGAAGATGTTGTAGCGGTCTTCGTCGGTCAGGCTGACACACGCGTCGACATAGCGCTTGGTGTCGTCGAAGTAGTGGCCGGTGTTCGGATCCTTGCCGCGCACCGCGCCGATCATCTCCGAGCCGAATAGCACGTTCTTTGACGGGATGACCTTGGTCAGCAGGTCGACGCCGGGGTGGTGATAGACGCAGCTGTCGAAGAAGATGTTGTCCAGCAGGCCCTCCAGCGGCCGGTTGGCCATCTCCAGCGACATGCCGCGATAGCGACCCCAGTGATAGGGCACCGCCCCGCCGCCGTGCGGAATGACCAGGCGCAGGGTCGGGAAGTCCTTGAACAGGTCGCTCTGCAGGATCTGCATGAACACCGAAGTGTCGGCGTTCAGATAGTGCGCGCCGGTGCCATGGAAGTTCGGATTGCACGACGCCGCCACGTGGACCATCGCAGGCACGTCGAGATCACAAAGCGCCTCGTACAGCGGGTACCACTCGCGGTCGGTCATCGGCTTGCCGGTCCAGTAGCCCCCGGTCGGGTCCGGGTTCACATTGGCCCCGACGAAGCCCAGCTCCTCGACACAGCGGCGCAGCTCGGGGATTGAGTTGGCCGGCGGCGCGCCGGGCGATTGCGGCAGCTGGCAGACCGGCGCGAAGTTGTCCGGATAGAGCTCCGTCACCCGCTTCACGAGGTTGTTGGACACCTCGGCCCACTGCAGGCTGGTGCGCTCATTGCCCAGGTGGTGACTCATCAGGCCGGCGATCGGCGAGAACAGGGTGAGATCGCTGCCCCGCTCCTGCTGCAGTTTCAGCTGGCCGTTGCCGACGCCCTCGCGGATCTCGTCGTCCGTGACGTGAGCGCCCGAGACCGGCGGCGCGTTGACCGGATCGTTGGTGGCGTCGACCTGGGCCTGACGCCAGTCGCGGAACGACTTGGGGACGGTGGTGAAGTGGCCGTGGCAATCGATGATCATGGTCTTGGTTCCTCGGCTCACAGCTTGTCCGGATCGACGAACAGCTCGTCCATGCTCATCCGCCTGGGCGTCAGGCCCTGGGCGAAGGCGGTCTGTTCGAGCGCCTCGATGGTGGGGCGGTTGGCCTCGATGCCGTAGGGCAGCGGGTCGGGACCGACGACGTCCATCAGCTTGACGTACTTCTTCTCGGTGGCGTCCCGCGGGCCGTTGGCCTTCACCCGCTCCAGCCACTCGTCCTTGGCCTGCTTGAAGGCGTTGTAGAGCGACTTGGCGACCCAGGGATGCTCGGCCAGCACCGAGTCCTTGACCACGATGGTGCCGTGCATCGGATAGACGCCGGTGCGGCGGAAGTAGTCGGCCTCCAGCTCGGCGGCGTTGGGCAGTAGGTCGGGATAGTTGGCCTCGACCTCCTGCCAGCCGCCGGTCGGCGCGCCGGTGCGACCGATGCCGGCCGCCCCCTCGACGCCCGCCGACAACTCGCCATCGGCCATCATGTCGGCCAGGGGACGGGTGGCGTGGATCACGTTGCCGGGCAGCTTCAGCTCCCTGACGTGCTCCTCGTCGTCGACGACCCAGGTCACCTTCGAAGGGTCCAGGCCGCAGTCGTCCATCAGCGCCTGGCGCAGCCAGACGCCGGTGGTCACCGAATAGGCGCGGACCCCGACCTTCTTGCCTTCCAGATCCTTGGGCGTGGCGATCCCGGCGTCCGGACGGACCAGCATGCCCGAGTGGTGGAAGCGTCGGACCACGAAGATCGGCAGCGCCACGAACGGCGCGCCATAGGCCCGGGCGATGATGTAGGTCGTGGGCGCGATCTCGCAGACGTCGAACTCGACGTCGCGCACCATCCGGCGGAACGCGCCGATCTGCGGCTTGACGGTGATGATCTCCGCCTCGACGCCCTCGATGGGGATCGAGCCGTCGCGGATGGCCGACGTGTGCGGATGCTCCGCCACGGCGATCTTAAGATGTACCTTCCCGGCCAATTTCCTCTCCTCAGGACTCATCAGTATCCGGGGAACTGGCCGTGGTCATCGGACCAGCGGGCGCCCCCGTTCGTCCTGACAAAGGCGTTCGACCTCGCCCGACCGCAACTGGCCCGCCGCGAAACCTTGAGGGCGCGCGCCATTTCCTATCGGCGGAGCGCGGCCCCGGCGATAGGTTCGCCGTGACAGGTGATAAGTTTTGCGTCGCATCGCGTAATAGATCAGCCGCCCCGGGACGCGTTTCTTATGGCCCGCAAGGCGCCCTTGCGCGCGGCCGCACGCGTTTCACGCGCAACGAAATCCGACACGGGCCCACAACGCAAAGCCTGAGAATATCTGGGAAATTCTGGATATTTTCCGAGAACTTCCGCCAAGGCCGCGCTTGCGTCGACACATCTCGTAGAGGGCGGTCCGGCGGGGTCTTCGCCCCGATTTCGTCGATTTCCGCCTCGGTCCGGCCCGTTCCCTCCCCGATTGATTCCTGTTAGCGCTTGGTGATCGGGAGGAATAAAAATGATCGACATGGATCCTGAAGCCAGGGCCGCGTCGCTCAGCTTTCGGCAGCTGAAGCTGTTCGAAAGCGTGGGCCGATTGAACAGTGTCCGCAGGGCGTCGGAGGAGTGCAATCTCTCCCAGCCGGCGGTGACCCAGGCGTTGGCCAAGCTGGAGCTGCAGATCGGCGCCATCCTGCTCGAGCGCCGCGCCAGCGGCAGCTATCTCAACGAGCTGGGCGAGATCTTTCACCGCCGCACCACCCGTCTCTTCGAACAGTTCGAGCAGGCCCTGATCACCCTGGGCGTGCCGGGCGGACCCGAGGCCGCGCCGGTGATCGCCAAGCGTATCTCGCGCTCCCAGGCCCGCAGCCTGATCGCCATCGTCGAGAGCGGCTCCTTCGCCGAAGCCGCCTTGGCCCTGGACCTCTCGCAGGCCTCGCTGCAGCGGGCGGCCCGCGATCTGGAAGGCAACCTTAAGAAGTCGATCTACTACCGCACCGCCGCCGGCGTGATGGTCACCCCGGCCGGCGTCGAGTTCGGCCGCCGCATCAAGCTGGCGACCCAGGAGATCGAGTGGGGCATCCAGGAGATCGAGGCCGCCCAGGGCAGCGCCGCCAGCCAGATCGCCATCGGCGCCATGCCGTTCGGCGGCAGCGTGCTGCTGGCCTCGGTGCTGGACGAGTTCGTCCGCGCCAATCCCAAGGTCGACGTCAAGATCGTCAACGAGAGCGCCTCGGAGATGCTCAAACGCCTGCGCGACGGCGAGGTCGATTTCGTGATCGGTCTTGTCCAGGAAACCAAGGGCGAGGACCTGACCAACGAAGCCCTAGCCCGCACGCCCTATACCGTCGTGGCCCGGCGCGGCCACCCGCTGGCCCGCAAGGGCAGCGTCGGCGTCGAGGACCTGCTGCGCTACGACTGGGTCGTCGGCACGCCCGGCGCCAGTCGCCGCGCCTGTTTCGAGCGCCTGTTCGAGGGCAAGGTCGCGCCGCAGACCTCGATCGCCACCAGCGCCCTGCCCATCGTCCGCCACCTGCTTTCCCGCAGCGACCGGCTGGCCCTGATGACCTCGTACGAGCTGATGCACGAGGGCGAGCTGGTGTCCCTGCCGTTCGGTCCGATCGAGCCCGCGCCGGCCATCGGCGTGACCATGCGGTCGGGCTGGCTGCCGACCAAGCTGCACCAGGGGTTCATCGACCTGCTGCGCCGCCACACGGCCGACGCCACCACCCCGACCATGCTGCGCAAGGCCGGCTGACGCGGTTTCGATCGCTCCCCCCGCCGAACTTGGCGGCGGCGCGAGAGCCGACGGCTACGATCTTCTGACCGGGCGTTCGAAACACCCTCGTTCCCTGGCTCGACAGCGTGCTGAAGACCTGGGAAGCCCGCGCGACAGGAGACGCCGATGACCGATTCCACGCCCCATTCGCCGACGCGCCGCGCGGTCGCCGCCGGCGCGCTGAGCCTTCTGGCCGCGCCCGCCGTCCAGGCCGCGTCGAAGGGCGCGCAACTGGTCTATGTCGGGACCCAGGGCAACGAGGCTGGCCAGGGCGTATTGGCCGCCCGGCTCGACACGCACACCGGCAAGCTCACGCCCATCGGGGTGGTCGCCGAACTGGCCCGCCCCACCTGGGTCGTCGCCCATCCCAACCGCCCCCTGCTCTACGCCGTCAGCGAGACCGGCAATGACGGCAAGACCCAGGGCAAGGTTCACGCCCTGAAGGCCGATCCGAAGACGGGGGCCCTCACCCTGGTCTCGACCGTCGATTCCGGCGGGGGCGGGCCGACGCATCTGGCGCTGGATGCGCGGGGGAACGGCCTGCTGGTCGCCCACTACGGGTCGGGTCACGTGGCCGCCCTGCCCCTGCGCGCCGACGGCGGTGTCGAGCCGCCAGCCTCGGTGCGACAGGAACAGGGTTCAGGTCCTTCTCCCCGCCAGAAGAGCTCGCATGCCCACGGCGTGACGCTGGGTCCGACGGGCAAGTTCGCCCTGGTCGCCGACCTCGGCGCGGACAGGGTGTTCGTCCATCCCTACGATCGCCGTACACGTCAGCTGGGACCAGCCGCGGCAACCTCCGTGAGCGTCCCGCCCGGGACCGGCCCGCGCCACCTGGCCTTCCATCCCAATGGCCGCTTCGTCTTCCTGATCAGCGAACTGGTCCCGGCGATCCGGACCTTCGGCTGGGGCACGCGCGGGGGCGCGCTCAAGGAACTCAGCGCCGTGCGCGCCGGTGGCGACCCACCGATCAATGGGGCCGAGATCGCGGTGAGCCGCGATGGCCGTTTCGTCTATGCCTCGATCCGGGTCGAGCACGTGATCGTGGTCTATGCCGTCGACCAGAAGAGCGGCGCCCTGACCGAGATCCAGCGCGTTCCCTCGGGCGGCCAGACGCCCTGGAGCTTCGGCCTCGACCCGACCGGCCGCTGGCTGCTGGCGGCCAACCAGGGTTCGGGCGCGGTCACCGTCTTGGCGCGCGACCCGGCCACCGGCAAGCTGACCGCCACGGACCAGTCGATCGCGGTCACCAAGCCGACCAGCCTCGCCTTCCTGAGCAACCCGTAGAGAGACGCCGTCGTGACCCTCCTGCCGCAGCGCCAGATCGGCCCCTTCCAGGTTTCGTCGATCGGTCTGGGCTGCATGAACCTCAACCACGCCTATGGCCCGCCGCCACCGGCCGAGGACGGCGAGCGCCTGCTGAACCGCGCGCTGGATCTCGGCGTCACCCTCCTCGACACCGCCGCCCTCTACGGGGGCGGAAACAACGAGCGCCTGGTCGGCCGCGCGGTCGGTCATCGCCGGAGCGCGTACGTCCTGGCCAGCAAGTGCGTGCTGGACATGGCCGGCGCCCAGCGGGTGCTGGACGGCTCGCCCGAGGCGATCACCGCCAGCCTGGACCGCTCGCTGCAGCGGCTGGGCGTCGAGCACATCGACCTCTTCTACCTGCACCGCCTCGACAAGCGCGTGCCCATCGAGGACTCGGTCGACGCCCTGGCCCGCGCGGTCGAGGCCGGCAAGATCGGCGCGATCGGGCTCTCGGAAATGTCGGCCGCCACGCTGGAGCGCGCCCACGCCGTTCACCCGATCGCGGCCATGCAGACCGAATATTCGCCGATGGTCCGCAACCCCGAGGTCGCCGTGCTCGAGGCGTGCAAGCGCCTGGGGGTCGGCTTCGTCGCCTTCTCGCCCGTCGCGCGCGGCCTGCTGGCCGGCGCGGTCGCCGACGCGAACTACGCCCGGGGCGACATCCGCGCCTGGATGCCGCGCTTCGTCGAGCCGAACCTGTCGCATAACCTGCGGGCCGTCCGACGGTTCGACGCCCTGGCGGCCGAGCACGGCCTGACGCCCGCGCAGCTGTCGCTGGCCTGGACCCTGGCGCGCGGCGAGCACGTCGTGCCGATCCCCGGCACTACCAGCCTCGCGCACCTTGAGGAGAACATCGGCGCGGCCGTCATCTCCCTCGCGCCCGAGGTCGTCGCTCAGGTCGACGCCCTGTTCGACGGCGACGCGATCCACGGCCCGCGCTATCCGGCCGAAGCCCAGACGCAGGTCGATACCGAACTCCTGCCCGGCGAGGTCCTGGCCTAGGACCCCCAAAAAAAGATGGGCGAAGCCGAAGCTCCGCCCATAGTCGAGGTTTACGGGGAAGAGGCGACCGGAGGCGGTGGGGACCGCCTCCGGTCAGGTACGCTAGAACCGTGCGCCGACCCGCAGGCCGTAGGTGCGCGGCGGCAGGTAAGTGCCGTAGAAGACGCCCGCGGTGGAGGTCGCGAAGGCGTAGGACTTCACCAGCTCGTCGGTGATGTTGTTGGCGTAGCCGGTCACCGTGATCCCGCCGCCCGGCGACTCGTAGGTCAGGTTCAGGTCGCCGGTGCTGTAGGCGTCCTGCCTGATGATCGGGCTGCGGATGTCGAACAGCAGATACTGCTTGGCGACGAAGCGCGCGCGGGCCGCGGCCGTGAGCGTGGCGCCGTTGGCGAGGTCGAAGCGGTGCGAATAGTCCACCGTCAACGTCGACTTCGGAGACTTGGGCAGCGGGTTGCCCGAGAAGTTGCCGCCGGACGAGAACGGGGTCACCGGCAGCACGAACGTGTTGAACTCCGAGTGGGTCAGGGCGCCGACGACGCCCAGGCGATCCTGAGAGGTGATCGCCCACTGCGATTCCAGCTCCAGGCCGTACACCGTGGCCTTGTCGGCGTTGTAGGTCAGGCGCCCCGAGGCTGTGCAGGTCGGCAGGCCCGCCGGCAGGTTCAGGCAGCCCAGCTGGCTGGCCTGGTAGTCCTTGTACTTGTAGTGGAAGGCCGTGACGTTCAGCTGCAGGGCGTTGTCGAACAGGCGGTTCTTCGAGCCGGCCTCGAACGAGGTCACGTGTTCCGGCTGGTACGAGTTCGGGGCCAGGCCGTCATAGTTGCCGCCGCCCTTGTAGCCGGTCGCGGCCGTCGCATAGATCAGCGACCGCTCGGCCACCTGGTACTCAGCCGAGGCCTTCCAGTTGGTCGCCTTCCACTCGCTGTTGGCGGCGTTGGTGATGCGCGACAGCAGGACACCCGCCGGGTTGCGGACCTCGGTCGTGCCGTTCTGCTTCTTCTGGTCGGCGGTGTGGCGCAGGCCACCCGTCAGGCGCAGCTTGTCGGTGACATGCCAGGTCGCCTGACCGAACAGGGCGCGCGAGTAGGCGTCGATCATCGGATAGCCGAACTGCACCGAGGTCGGCGGGGCCAGCAGGGTCTGGAACGAGCTCTGCAGCTCATCCCAGTAGTAGGCGCCGAGGATCCAGGTCACGGTCTGGTCGGCCTTGGAGGCCAGACGGACTTCCAGCGAGTGCTGCTTGGCTTCCTGGTTCAGCTGGATGCGGCGGTCGCTGGCATAGAGGTTGTCCAGGACCAGCTTGTGATAGGCCGGCAGCACCGTCAGGGTCGCCGGGCCCAGGTCCCAGTTGATCTCGGCGTGATAGCCCGCGTTCTTGTTGCGGATGTGGGCGCCGGGATTGACGGTGTTGGTCGAGCGCGGATCGACGCCCGCCACGTTCAGCTTGTAGGCGGCCGGCCCCACGCCCTTACGCAGGTCGTAGTCGGCCGCCAGCAGGATCGACAGGTCGTCGGTCGGCTTGATCAGCAGCTGGCCGCGATAGGCCACCGAATTCTGGTCTTCGCTCTTGTCGTCGGCGGCGAAGCCATCGCGCTTCAGCGTGCGCATGGCGAGGCGCGCGGCGGCCTTCTCGCCCAGCGGGACATTGACCATCCCGTTGACGCCGTACTGGTTGTACGAGCCGTACTCGGCGCCGACCGCGCCGGCATAGTCGAAGATCGGGCGGGCCGAGATCACGTTGATCGCGCCGGCCGTGGCGTTGCGGCCGTACAGCGTGCCCTGCGGGCCGCGCAGCACCTCGACCTGTTGGATGTCGTAGATCAGGCCGCCGGTGGACTGCGGACGGCCCAGATAGACGCCGTCGATGTGATAGGCGACGGCCGGGTCGCCCTGCGGGCCGTCATTGGTCGAGAAGATGCCGCGGATGGCTACGCCGGTGGCCGCGTTGCTGGAATTGATCTCGACATTGGGGGCCGAGCCCTGCAGCGCCTGCAGGTTGGGCGAGCCCTGCCTTTGCAGGCTCTCGGCGCTGACGGCGGTCACGGCGACGGGAATGTTCTGGACGTTTTCGCTGCGCTTCTGGGCGGTGACGACCACCTCTTCCAGCGCGGCGGGCTCGTTGCTTTGAGCCGGCGCGGTCTGCGCCTGAGCGCCGGCCGCGAAACCCAGGACACAGGCGCTGGCCAGCAGCGCGGTCCGGAGCGGCATGGATGAACCCCTCATTCTTTCCTCCCTCTTGTCTTTCGCCCCCGCCTCTTTGGACAGGGTTCGTTGATCTGGATGGCCGTCGACGCGCGACATCGCCCGCCGACGCGAGACGCGGTCAGGTCCGTGACCCGATCGCGCGCTTGAAAGTTTCGTTGGCGACTTCTCCCGCACCGCGCGCCCAGACTGAATTAGAACAGGCGATGGCGGAGGGAGAGGGATCGAAAACCCGTAGCGGCCGATAGCTTTGGCGACGGCCGCCGGCCTATTTCACGGGCAGATACAGCGGCATGGAATCTTCCCACAGGCTGTCGGTCAGCAGGCGCTTGCCCGTGCCGTCGGCGTTCATGACCATGATCTGGCCGTAGGGCTGGAAGGTGTTGTCGTAGAGCGCCGCCTCCTCGCGGAAGCCGTACATGCCGGTGCTGAACAGGATCCGCCCATCGGCGCTCCACACCGCGTGGCCGTCATTGCCGCGGTTGGTGGTCAGGCGCCGCAGGTCCGAGCCATCCGGCCGGATCGTGAAGACGTCGAAGTTCACCGCGTCGACCTTGCGGGTGAAGACGATGCGCTTTCCGTCCGGCGACCAGAACGGCAGGTTGTCGTAGCCGGTGGTCAGCACCCGGATCTGACGGGTGTCGAGATTGATGATCCGCAGGCCCTTTTCGGCTTCGCCCCAGACCCGGAAGACGATCTCCTTGCCGTCGGCCGAATAGCTGGGGAAGCCCGAATGGATCGAGCCGTCGGTCAGGGCCTCGTAGTCGGTCCCGTCGCGGCGCACGCGCATCAGAGTCGCCTTGCCGTGCGCCCGCTCCTGGAACCAGACGCCCATGCCGAAGGCCAGCCACTGGCTGTCGGGCGACCAGGTCGGCTGGAAGGCGCCGGCCACGCCCTTCTTGACCATCTCCGGATCCAGGCCCTTGCCGTTGACGTCGAAGATCGTCCGGCGGTTCGAACCGTCCGGGTTCATCGTCACCAGCGAGGAATTGCCCTGCTGCTTTTCGGTGATCGCCACCGTGCCGTCGCCGGCCAGCACCGGGAAAACGTCGGTGTGCCTGTAGTTGAACTTCGGATCCCAGCTGTAGAGCGGCTTCAGCTGCCCCCGCGCCTTGAAGCCGACCTTCTCGTAGATCACCGTCTTGCCGTCCGGCGACCAGACCGGCGAGCGCAGCATGCGCTGCACGGGGGCCGAGCCCGCGGTGTAGTAGAGCCCTTCGTCCGCCCCGCCCTTGCGGTGATAGGCGATGACCCCGTTGCTCAGGAACTGCGGGAAGATCTTCAGGCCCGGGCCTGACGTATGCTCGACCCGATCGCCGGTCGTGACGTCGACCGAGACGATCTGCGAGGCGATCTTGGCCAGCAGTTCGGGACGGCGCGCGCCCCAGGTGTCTTCGGTGGCCAGTTCGTAGAAGGCCACGCGCTTGCCGTCCGGCGACCACTTGGGCGAGCCCAGGCAGAAGCCCGGCTTGGACGCGATGCGGCGGAAGCCCTTGCCGTCGGCGCCGATCACGTAGATCGAAAGCTCCTGGGTGTGCTCCCAACCCTTGCCGTCATGGTGCCCGCGCCAGTCGGTGTTGCGGTCCGACGAGAAGGCCAGCTGCCTGCCATCCGGCGACCAGGCCGGGCGGAAGAAGCCGTCGGGCAGGGACGGATCGCCCTGGACGTCCGGCACGCCGGTCAGGTTGGTCAGCCGACCGGTCTTGAGGTCCTTGATCCAGATGTTGGTGCGATAGCCGTCCCGGGTCGAGACGAAGGCCAGGCGGGTTCCGTCCGGCGAAAGCTCGCCGGCGTCGTCGACGGCCGCGCCGACAACCAGCGGCTGGATGCCGGTCCCATCGAGATTGCAGCGGAACAGGTCCGACTGGCCGTCGCCGTTGCGCTCGGAGGTGAAGACCACCGACTTGCCGTCGGCGCTGAAGCTGGCGTGGTAGTCGAACACCGAGCTGGAGAGCAGCTTGCGCTCGTTCGAACCGTCGGCGTTGGCGATGTAGAGCTCGGACGACGACGGACCGATGCGGTTCATCAGCATCACGCCCTTGGCCGTCGGCGGGGCTTTCCTGGGCGCGGCGGCCAAGGCCTCGCCGGCCAGGAATGCGGCCGGCAGGGCGGCGAGGAAATGTCGGCGATCCATGGGGTCCTCCAGGTACGCGCCGCCTCTTGCCGGGCGGACTTCATGTTTACAGCGCCACGTCCGCGCGCGGCCTTCTCTGCCCCAGGCTAAGCCGAGAACGGCCCGACCGTGTCGATCAGATTTGCGCGCCGCCCGATCCATTCGCCGTGCTCTCGAACGTCCGCGCCCTGCGCAGGGCCGGAAACTTCCACGCCCAGAGGCCCGTCACCAGGATCGCGCCGACGCCTCCGGCGACCACGGCCGCCACCGGTCCGACGAGGGCGGCCAGGAAGCCAGACTCCGCCTCGCCCAGTTCGTTGGAGGCCGAGATGAACAGTGTCGAGACTGCGCCGACCCGTCCGCGCATGGCGTCGGGGGTCGACAATTGGATCAGGGATTGGCGGACATAGACCGACAGCATGTCCGCGCCCCCCAGAACGGTCAGGCAGACAAGGGACAGGGGCATCCAGCGGGACACGCCGAAGATCACCGTGGCCAGGCCGAACACCGCGACCGAGAGCAGCATCTTCACCCCGACATTGTGCTTGAGCGGTCGCCAGGCGAACAGCAGCGCCGTGGCCATCGCCCCCACGGCCGGGGCCGCGCGCAGGTGCCCCAGCCCCGCCGGTCCCACATGCAGGATGTCCCGCGCGAAGATCGGCAACATGGCCGTCGCGCCGCCCAGCAGCACGGCGAAGAGATCGAGCGAGATCGCGCCCATGACCAGCGTGTTGCCGCGCACATAGACCAGCCCTTCGAGCATCAGCACCCAGGGCTTGCGCGGCTCACCGATGATCCGGGCGATCGGCCGGACCAGCAGCATGCAGGTCAGCGACAGCAGGAAGAGCCCGACGCTCGCCGCATAGGGCAGCGGCGGGCTCCAGGCGTACAGATAGCCGCCCATGGCCGGCCCCAGGATCGAGCCGACCCGGCCGGCGATGGCGTTGGTGGCGATGGCGTGGGGCAGCACCTCGGGCGGGACGATGTTGGGGCCCAGGGCGTTCAAGGCCGGCATCGAGAAGGCCCGCGCCACCCCCAGGAACACCGCCACGCTCATCAAGGCCGGCAGCGACATCGCGCCGGTCCAGGTCATGAGACCCAGGGCGGCGGCGCAGGCCAGTTGCAGCGTCGTCGTGAGACAGATGATCAGGCGACGGTCGAACCGGTCGGCGGCCCACCCCGTCACCAGGGTCAGGACGAACAGCGGCGCGAACTGGGCCAGGCCCACCAGGCCCAGCTGCATCGCCGCGTCCTTGGTGTCCATCGTCGCGCGCGCCAGGTCGTAGACCTGCCAGCCGACGACGATCACCAGGGTGTTCTGGGCCAGTGTCGAGCACAGCCGCGCGGTCCAGAAAAAGCGGAAATCCCGGAACGCGAACGGATGCCTCGGATCGGCCATGTCTTCTCCTCGCCCAGCCGCGTATCGCCGCCGGAGTCGACGCCGGTTCTACCGTCGCGAAGGCCTCCAATGATATCGGTCCCGCAACATCGGTCGCAGTTCCGATAGCTCGCCTACCGTCTTGAATAGCCCCGTCGAGGACGGCCTCGATACCAAGGTCCGAGGGAGGATCTCGGATCATGACGACCGGCGCCGAAGCCGCTGTGCGGATGCTGCAACTTCACGGCGTCAAGCACGTCTTTGGCCTGTGCGGCGACACCAGCCTGCCCTTCTACGACGCCCTGGCGCGCCTCGATCACGGCATCGACCACATCCTGACCCGCGACGAGCGCAGCGCCGCCTACATGGCCGACGCCTATGCCCGCCTCTCTGGCCGGGTCGGCGTCTGCGAAGGCCCCAGCGGCGGCGGCGCGACCTACATCCTGCCGGGCGTCATCGAAGCCAACGAGTCCTCGATCGCCATGGTCGCGATCACCTCCGACGTGCCGGTGACCGCGCGGGGCCGCTATCCGCTGACCGAGCTGGACCAGAAGGCCCTGTTCCGGCCACTGACCAAGTGGAACACGGTCGTCGACCACGTCGGCCAGATCCCGCACGTCTTCCGCACCGCCTTCCGCGCCGCGACCACCGGCCGCCCCGGCGCGACCCACATCGGCCTGCCCTACGACGTTCAGAAGCAGACCTTCGACGCCGACCTCTGGGCCCAGGCCGAGCACGGACAGTTCCCCGCCTTTCGAACCGGTCCCTCGGCCGACCTCGTGGCGGCCGCCGCCGAGGTGATCCTGGCGGCCAGGCGACCGGTCTTCGTCTGCGGCGGCGGCGCGATCATCTCGGGCGCGACCGCTGAACTCGCCGCCCTGGCGCAACTGCTGGACGCTCCGGTGGCCTCGACGGTCAGCGGCCACGGCGTGATCCCGGACAACCATCCGCTGGCCGTCGGCGTGGTCGGGGCCAATGGCGGCGTCGACCAGACCCGCGAGGTCGTGGCCTCGGCCGACACCGTGATCTTCGTCGGTTGCCGGGCGGGCTCGACCACGACCGAGCACGGCGAGGTTCCGGGCCGCGACGTGCCGATCGTCCACATCGACGTCGACCCGATGGTGGTCGGCGCGAACTACAGGGTCGAGGCCGGGCTGGTCGGCGACGCCAAGCTCTGCCTGTCGGCCCTGCTCGCCGAGATCGCCCGTCGCCTGGAGAACATGCCGCGCTCGACCGGTGCGGCCGAACGCCTGGCCGCCGTGCGCCGGGCCAAGCGCGCGAGCTTCGAACGGCTCGCCGGTTCGACCGACCGCCCGATCCGGCCCGAGCGCGTGCTGGCCGCCCTGCAGGCCGCCCTGCCCCGCGACGCGGTGATCGTCGCCGATCCCGGCACGCCCTGCCCCTACTTCTCCGGCTTCTACGACTTCAACACGGCCGGCCGCCGGTTCATCACCAACCGCGCGCACGGAGCCCTGGGCTTCTCGCTGCCCGCCTCGATCGGCGCCAGCTATGGCGCGCCGAACGCCAAGGTGGTGGCGGTGATGGGCGACGGCAGCTTCGGCTTCGCGGTCGGCGAGCTGGAGACCATCGTCCGCAAACAGCTGCCGATCACCCTGATCGTGTTCTCGAACGCGTCCTACGGCTGGATCAAGGCCAGCCAGAAGAGCGGCTATGACGAGCGCTATTTCTCGGTCGACTTCAATCGCTCCGACCACGCCCGCATCGCCGAGGCGTTCGGGCTCAAGGCCTGGACTGTCGCCGATCCCAACGACCTGGACGCGGCCGTCCGCGCCGCCGTGGCCCATGACGGCCCGACCCTGATCGACGTGATCTCCCAACCGCTCGAGGAGTCGGCCGTCCCGGTCAGCCGCTGGATGGGCTGAGGGTTCGTCACCTTGAGGCCCGTCGGCGCGCTGTCGGCCACGGCCGCGCGATCAGAAGCGCCCTGGCCCTTTCAGCCAGCCAGCGACGAAGTCGAAGGTGCGCGTGACCGTGTCGCCGTACTCGGGGCGGCAGGCGTTGAAGAGGTGGGTCGCGCCCTCGACGGCCGCGAAGGTCTTATCCTTCGAGCCCAGATGGTCGAAGATGATCTCGTCCGGCACGACCAGGTAATGACAGCTCATGGTCAGGACCAGGGTCGGCACGCTGACGCCCTCGGCGTTGCCGGGGGTCGAGGTCATGGCCGAGCGCCAGTCGACCCCCACGATGTCGTCGGCGGTGATCGCGTAGTCGGCGTTGGTGCGGATGGCCGAGGCGGCGAGGAAGCGCCGGACCGTGGTGTTTTGGCTCATCAGGCTCAACGAACCCAGTGCCGCCGGTGTCTGCTGGCCGCTGGGCGGACGCACTGAGCGGATGACCTGCTCTTCGATCGTCCCATCGGCGCGCAGCAGGGCGTGAGCCGCCTTGGTATGGGCCGCGAAGGCGACGTCGGGCTGATAGAGCCTGGCGCCGGCGGCCTGCTGGCCAAGGCCGGAGATCACCAGCGGTTCGTCATCGGTGAAACGCCCCTCGCCGTTCGAGATCAACCGCAGGCGCGCCTGGGCCTCGCCGACGATCCGGGCGTTGCGATCGGCCTGGCCGCGATGGAACCGCTGGGCAAACGCGGCGCCATAGGTCGCGCGCCTGCCGGCCGGGTCGTAGCCATTGGCCGGCGCGAACATGTCCAATTCGCCAATGCGCTGGCCGTCGCCGACCGCCGGATCGACCGCGCTCATCTGGTGGAAGGCCCCGAGGGTGGGATCCAGCAGGATCAGGCCATCGGGCTTGGTCAGGTCCGAAAGCCCCTCGACCTTGCAGGGATAGATCTTCTCGGGCCCGCTACAGGCGGCCGGGCCATGCTCGGCGACGTTCTGGTAGAGCGTGACCATGTGGCCGCCGCCGCTGTGGCCGACCAGGATCACGCGGGTCACGCCCGGCAGCGACCGCGCGAAGGCCAGGCCGCGCGAGATCGACGGCAGATAGGCCTCCGGCGCGGTGTCGCCCCGGTGGTTGACCATCACGACGCGATACCCGCGCGCGGCCATCTCCCGCCCGATGGGCTCGTTGAAGGTGTTGGCGTTGGGATGGGCGTAGACCAGGGCGATCCGAGTATTCGCCCCCGGCCGCGTCGGCTCGTAGAGCAGGCCTTCGGTCTCCTGCGGCGCCAGGCGCAGATACTGCGTCCGGTATCCCTCCCCCTGCACCGGTCCCAGTTGGACACGCGGCGACACCGGGGCCTGTTTGGCCTGGGCCGGCAAGGCCCAAGCGCCCAGGGCCAGGGCGAGCGCGGCCGCCGCCAGGACCTTCGGCGAAGGGCGTTCGGATTGCGAGTTCATGGTCCTCTCCCTCCCGCTCACCAGGCCGCCTGGGTGGCGTAGAACCGGCGCCAGAAATCGAGCTTCTCGGGGCTCCCGGCGACGGAAGTCGGGCCCCACTGGTCGCCCAGCACCATCACCTTGGGCGCGGCCGGATCGAACGGTGTCCAGGTCGGCAGCCCCTCGCCATTCGGGTTACCGGTCTTGATGATGTTGGCCCAATAGGACGACATCCGGTCGGCGATGGCCCGGTCCTCGTCCGTCCATGGCCGGTCGGTGGCGTAGAGATTCCCGAAGGCGTAGTTGATCTCCGAACCGTGATAGGCGCCGCGCAGGTCGTGGCCCGGTCCAGGCGGCGCGTGGGTCCACCAGTAGGTGAAGATCGGTCGGGCCGTCGTCTTGGCGCGCTCGACGGCCCACAGATAGGTCGAAGTGCGATTGTTGTCGTAGGCCGCCGCGTTGCTGGCCAGGGCCGCCTCGTCGTCGTTCGTGGCCGGGTACAGCTTTAGGAACTCGTCGGCCAGCGCCCCGTACTTGGTCTTCGCCGCGCGGACATAGTCGGCCAGGGTGACGCTGACCTGGGGCGCGCCAGCGCGTGGTGGGCCCGTGCGGGCGCGGAGGGTTCCGAAGGCGGTCGCCGGGACGGCGCCCGTCTCGTCGCGATTGTTGCCGGTCACCACGACCACGTCGTTGAACGCGCCCTTGGCCAAGGCTACGTCATAGGTGGAGGGGATCACCCAACCATCCAGCACCGGCCGGAACAGCGGCGGCTTAGCCGGCGTGCCGGTTTCAACCAAGGCGTCGACGGCGTCGCTGCCCTCGATCAGCTTCTGCCACGGCAGTGTCCTCAGCTCTTCCGGCGTGCGTGCGCCCCTCGCGCCGGCATAGGCGGCGCCCGCACTCTCGGCGGCCGCGCGGGTCCGGTAGGACACCGACAGGAACCGCAGATCAGGATCGCGAGGATAGCGGGAATGGCTCTGGGCGATGGTGCGGTTGAACAGGCCCTTGGCTAGCGGCGACATGGCCAGGAAGCCCACCGAGCCCGCGCCGGCCGACTGTCCCGCGATCGTGACGCGTGACGGATCGCCGCCGAACGCGGCGATATTGCGCTGGACCCACTTCAGCACGGCGATGTCGTCGAGCAGGCCATAGTTGCCGGAGACGCCGCTCTTGGCCTCCTTGCTGAGACCCGGCGTGGCCAGGAAGCCTAGCGCGCCGAGGCGGTAGTTGAAGGTCACGACGACGATGCCCTTGCGGGCCAGGCCCTCGCCGTCGAATTCGGGATTGGCGCCCGTCCCGTTCAGGAAGCCGCCGCCGTAGATCCAGACCAGGACGGGGCGCTTGTCCTTGGCCGAAGCCGCGCCGGTCCAGACGTTCAGCGTCAAACAGTCCTCGTCCATCAACCCCGTCTGCGGCGGTCCCCCGCCTTGGGGCTGTGGGCACAGGGCGCCGAAGCGGTCGGCGGCGCGCACGCCCTTCCAAGTGGCGGGCGCGGCGGGCGGGCGGAAGCGCAAGGCGCCGACCGGCGCGGCCGCATAGGGCACGCCCTTGTAGATCGTGATCGAGGGGTCGCGGCCGGCGACGCCAGTGAGAAGGCCGGTGTCGATCCGAACCGGCGCGCGTCCAACCGATTGCGCCGATTGCGCCGATGCGTTCGTGGAGCACAGGGCCAGAAGGGTGGCGATCACTGCGCCTGTAGGAAGTCTAAGCATCGGTGCTGTCCCGACTGGGCCGTACGATCGCTCGCGCGACGTCGGCGGAAAAACGATCTCTTTCGACGTCATGTCGCCGCCGAGAAAAGACCGAGACGACGATGCAGGGAGCGCGCCATTGCCCGTCGCCTCGGCGGAGGATCCTCGGGAGATGAGGCTTCCCGAGGGGAGGATCAGAACCTCAGTCGCGCGCCGATCGTGGTCACTCATGATCGGATCGTCCCAGATCGCGAACGCGTCGAACTGGCCAGGAATGGCGCCTCCCAAAAGGCGGTCAAGGCCGGCCGCATCACCCTCGCAGCATGGCTAGGCCGGCCACATTCGGGTCGTTCAAACGGCGCACCTTGATTGCCTGTCCCTAGACCCCGTCCTGCCCGCCGGTCGATCTACGCGACCAAAGCGACATCCGTCCCAGAACGCCGTCCTTGTCGACAAGCCGGTGCTTCAGGGCCGCGCCGATATGCAGGACCAGCAAGGCCGCCATGGTGAAGCCCAGCAGCCTGTGCGCGTCCATGAAAGGTCCAGTGAACTGCTTGCCCGACATGATCGGCAGGAACGGCGCATGCCAGCCCAGCAGGTTGATGGCGTGACGGGTCTTGGCGCCCGAGCTGACCACCCATCCCAGCAACGGGATCAGCACCATCAGGAAGTAGAAGGCCACGTGGACGATCTCGGCCACCGCTCGCTCCCAGGCCCTGCCCTCGCCCAGCGGGGGCGGCGGGCGATAGAGCCGCCAGGCCAGTCGAACCAGACTCAGCAGCAGGACGCTGAACCCGACCGACTTGTGGAGGTTGAGCACCGTCCTGTGCAGCGGCCCCTCGGAATTGGCCGAGACAAGCGCCAGGACGAGATTGCCCAGGATCAGGATCGCGATGAGCCAGTGCAGGACCACCGCGGTTCGGGTGTAGCGCTCGAGCGTGACGGGTTGGGTCATAAGGGCTCTCCTGGACTAGATCGTCGCCGGCGCGGCTTCGGCGACCTTCGGCGCCCACTTGGGCTGCAGCAGGATCCAGGTCGCCAGGGCGCCGATGATCAGGAAGACGAAGATCACGAACATGGGCAGATCGTAGCTGCCGCTCACCTGAAGCAGCCAGCCCGAGAGGCTGGCCGCGACGCCGCCGGCCAGGCTGGTGGCCACTTGCTGGACGCCGGTCACCAGGCCCACGGCGGGCGCGGGGATCAAGGTCAGGCGCGAGAGGGCGAGGTTGTTGGCCGTGGCCAGGCCCAGGAACGACAGCGAGAACACGTTCCAGAACAGCGCCATCTCCAGCGACGGGGCCCGCGCGCCGAGCAGGACGGTGCAGGCGCCGATGAAGCCGGCGATCACGAAGGCCTTGCGGACGAAGACGGCGTTGCCGCCCCTGGCGATGATCCTGTCTGCGGCCCACCCCGCGATCAGGGCGACAATGGCGATCCCGGCGAAGCTGAAGAAGGTGTAGAGCCCCGAGCTCTTCAGCGACAGGCCGCGCTCCTCGACCAGATAGGCCGGCATCCAGGTCATGCAGTAGAACGTGAAATAGCCGTAGCAGAAGTTGACGATCATCGCGCCCCAGACCAGGGGGCTGGAGAGGATACTGGCCAGCGAAACGGACGAGGCCTGAGCCTTCTGCGCCACGGCCGCCTCGCCCCGGAGACGGTCGTTCTTGACCAGCAGGACCCAAGGCACGAGCCAGACCAGACCCGCCATGCCGGTGACGATGAACATCATCCGCCAGTCGTAATTGACGATCAGCCAGGCCGCGAGCGGCGCGCCGACCGCCGGTCCGAACTTGTTGCCCATGGCGAAGAAACCGACCGCGGTGCCGTTCTGGCCTTCCTTGAAGTTGTTGCGGATCCAGCGATAGCTGGCCGGCATCACCACGGCCTCGGCCGCCCCGACGATGACACGCATCATCACCAACGCCATCAGCGTGCTCGTGAAACCCGTCAGGGCCGTCGCCAGGCACCAGAGCACGAAGCAGATGGTGTAGGGCGTCTTGACCCCATAGCGATCGACCACCCAGCCCATGGCCATCTGCATCAGACCGTAGGACCAGAAGAAGGCCGAATTGACCCCGCCGCGATCGACGTGGGACAGGTCGAAGTGCTTGACGAAGGTCTTCTCGGCCATGGCCGACGAGATGCTCGTCCGGTCCACGAAGGCGATCAGGACGCCGAGCGCCAGCAGGGTCAGCACGAACCAGCGAGTAAACGTCGAAGAGGTCTCCTTCGGCGGCTCGGTCGTGACCGGCGCTTGGATCGACGCCATGATGCTTCCCCCTGTTCGCCCTCGCCGGGGTCGGCGAAGGATATTGGCCAGCGCGAGCGTTCAGCCCGAGTCTGGCGGTCGTTGCCTGGATGGAGGTGATGCGATGGCCAATCGGTCAATGCGCCGACCGATGAAACCGCGCACGGCCGGCGCAAATTCAATAGCGCCCCCACAACGGGCCAATTGTCGGTTTCGCCACGGCTTTAACCGTTTCTCCGACAGGAGAAAGTCCGCCCAGCTAGCGCCTTTCAGCTTTCGACGCCGTCAAAACCTATCTCCGGCTCCGTGGATTGAATAGCGCGGTCATCTCCTAGGCGCCCCTAGCTTCCCCTTAATTTCTCAGCCGCAACAACGCGGCGGAAAACAGAGCGCCCAAGCGCCACACAGTCATCCTGCGGTCAGCGCCGAGCGCGCGACGATGAGGCCGCAACGGGGAGGAAAACGATGATCCGCATGAACTCTGTTCCGGCCCTGCTCAGCGGCGCAAGCCTGCTGGTGATGAGCCACGCGGCCTTCGCGCAAACCGCGCAGGCCCCTTCCGATTCCCAGGTGGTCGACGCCGTGGTCGTGACGGGTTCGCGTGTCAGCAACGGCAACAACAGCCCCACGCCCGTCACCGCCGTGGCGACCGAAACCTTGACCACCCTGCGTCCCACCAGCCTTACAGAGTCCGTGCAGGTCATGCCGGTGTTCTCCGGCTCGCGGAGCCAGATCAGCAACGCCTCGGCCACCGGCGGCGTCGGCGGCGGCAACGGTGTCGCCGCGCAGCTGAACCTCCGAAACATCGGCGCCACTCGCAACCTGGTGCTGATGGATGGTCGTCGCGTGCCGCCGACCTCGATCAGCAACATCGTCGACGCCGATGTCATTCCCCAGCTGCTGGTCCAGCGCGTGGACGTCGTCACCGGCGGCGTCTCGGCGGTCTATGGCTCGGACGCCGTCACCGGCGTGATCAACTTCATCACCGACACCAAGTTCAACGGCGTGAAGGCCTACGGCCAGGTCGGCATCTCGAAATACAACGACGGCCTGCAGAAGGCCGCGGGCGCCGCGTTCGGCAAGAGCCTGTTGAACGACCGCGGCCACATCGAAGCCAGCTACGAGTTCCGCGACGACGAGGGCGTTTCCCGCCGCTCGGACCGCGACTTCTTCTCGCGCCCGGTGGTCGTCGGCAACGGCACGACCATCCCCTATCAGCTGATCGAGAATGCGACGCTCTCGGCGCAACCGTTCGGCGGCCGCATCACCTGCACCGGCGCCTGCGCGATCAACGGTCAGTACTTCGCGGCCGACGGGGTGCTGAGCCCGTTCGTCAACGGCGCGACCTATGCCGGGACCACCACCCAGAGCGGCGGCGCGGGCGGCTATTTCGACCATTCGCTGAAGGCCTCGCAGCGGATGCATCAGGTCTATGGCCGGTTCGACTACGACCTCTCCGCCGACACCCACTTCTTCGCCAGCGCCGGCATGACGGCCAAGCGCAACAAGTTCTATGGCGACGACGTCAACCTCTCGAACATCGCTCTGAGCAAGACGAACGCGTTCCTGTCGACCGCCTATCAGGCGCAGATCCCGACGGCGACCTTCACGCTCAGCAAGATCTTCAACCAGCCCGAGCGGTTCGGCGCCATTCCTGAGACGCGCCAGTTCATCTTCAACACCGGCCTGGACGGCAAGCTGGGGTCCTACGACTGGAACCTGTCCTACACGCGCGGCCAAGCCAAACTCTCGACGACGCTGCTCAACAACGTCAACAACCAGAAGCTCTCCGCGGCGCTGGACGCCGTCCCGGGGACCAACGGCTCACCGGTCTGCTACGCCGCGACGCAGGCGGCGACGGCCACGGCCTACGCCAACTGCGCGCCGCTGAACCTGTTCGGCCCGACCTCCGCCAGCGCCGCGGCGATGGACTACATCCTCGACGACACGCTCTACGTCGGCCGAACCACCCAGGACGATCTGGCCGGCGACATCTCGGGTTCGCCGTTCTCGACCTGGGCCGGCCCCGTCAAGGTCGCCCTGTCGGGCGAGTGGCGCCGCCAGACCTTCAAGTCGAGCAGCGACGCGCGCCCCGACCAGTTCGCCGACTGCACCAACCTTCGCTACAACTGCGTGGCCACCGGCGCGCGGACCTTCCTCTATCGCAACACCTTCCCGGCCAGCCCTCACGTCGAGCAGACGGTGTGGGAAGTCGCCGCGGAAGCCAATGTGCCGTTGATCGCCGACAAGCCTCTCATCGAGGCCTTCGAGATCAATACGGCCGCCCGCTACACCAAGTACAATACGGTCGGCAGCTACTGGACCTGGAAGCTGGGCGGGGACTGGCACGTCAACGACCAGTTGCGCATCCGCGGTACGCTCTCGCGCGATATCCGCGCACCGACCCTGAACGACCTGTTCGCGCCGACCTCGGTCGTCATCGTCACCAACGCCGACCTGAAGACCGGGGCGTCCAATCCCCTGCCCTCGGTCAACCTGGCCAATCCCGACCTGACCGCCGAGATCGGCAAGACCAAGACCGTCGGCCTCGTCTACAAGCCAAGCTTCGTGCCGGGCCTCAGCCTCGCGGTTGACTATTACAAGATCGAGATCACCAACGCGATCACCACGGTCCAGGGCTTCCAACCGGCGATCCAGAACGGTTGCAACCTGACCAACGTCGCCACCTATTGCGACCTGATCGTCCGCAACGCGGCCGGCGCCGTGACCGATTGGCTGGTCAAGCCGATCAACCTCGCCGTCGTCGATTCACACGGCGTGGACGTCGAGGCCAATTACAGCGGCACGCTGTTCGGTCGTCGCCTGACCCTGCGCGGCCTGGCGGCTTACCAGCCGCACATCCGCTACCAGCAGCCGGCCGTGCCGACGATCGACCAGGGCGGCGTCGCCTTCGGTTCGACCGGCATCACGGCCGCGCCGTCCTGGCGCCTGACCGGCATGCTCAGCTACGCGGTCACCGACGCCCTGCGGGTCGACCTGATGCAGCGCTGGCGCAACGACCTGAAGCTCTCGGGCGACCCGACCGTGGTCTGGCTCAATGGCGCCGACAGCATCGACTCCTACGCCCAGACCTCCCTGAACATCTCCTACAAGCTGCCGGGTTCGACGTTGGGCTCGAGCGAGCTCTTCCTCAACGTCCAGAACCTGTTCGACGCCACGCCCCCCGCCGCCAACGCCACGGGCAGTTCGACCGCACCGGGCGGGTTCGCGGGCTTCGTGATCACCGACGATCCCATCGGTCGCTACTTCACCTTCGGTTTCCGGATGAAGATGTGATCATGGCGGGCCTGGGACCTTCCCGGGCCCGACTTCCTTTCGCGCCGCGCGTAGACGAGTCCATTCCATGCCTATCCACCGCCTCCTCCTCGCCAGCGGCCTGGCCGCGGCGTCCTTCCTCACGCTCACCGCCTCGCCGGCGCGGGCGGAGATCAAAGGTCCCGTGCGGATCGAGACGGGCCTGATCGAGGGTGTTGCGGCCAGCGATCCGTCGATCACGGTCTTCAAGGGCGTGCCCTACGCCGCCGCGCCCGTTGGCGATCTCCGCTGGCGGCCGCCGGCCCGGCCCGTCGCCTGGAGCGGCGTGCGCAAAGCCGACACGTTCGGGGATGTCTGCCCCCAACAGAACCGTCCTGGCGCCGAGCCGATGTCGGAAGACTGCCTGGTCGCCAACATCTGGACCGGCGCGACCGGCGCCTCCGAACGGCGGCCGGTCCTGGTCTGGGTCCACGGCGGCGGCTTCGGCGCGGAGGCCGGATCGCTGCCCAAGCTGGACGGCGAGACCCTGGCCAAGAAGGGCGTCATCCTTGTCACCTTCAACTACCGCCTGGGCCCCCTCGGCTTCCTGGCGACGTCGGACCTGAGCCGCGAGTCCGGCCACGGCGCTTCGGGCAACTACGGCCTGATGGACGACATCGCCCTGCTGCAATGGGTCAAGCGCAACATCGCCGCGTTCGGCGGCGATCCCGAAAAGGTCACGCTGTTTGGCCATTCGGCCGGCGGCGGTACGGTCAACTTCCTGTCGATCTCGCCCCTGGCCAAAGGCCTCTACAGCCAGGCCCTGGCCGAGAGCCAGGTGCGCTGGCCCCGAGACCTGGAGCTGCGCTACCTGTCCTCGTCCTGGCGCGAGAAGTCGAAGGCCGAGAAGGACGGCGCCGCCTTTGTGGCCAAGCTGGGCGCTCAAGGGGGACCTAAGTCCCTGGCCGAGCTTCGCGCCCTGCCCTGGCAAACGCTTATCCGCGAGACTCCCAGCACCGAGGATGAGGTCTATACGGGCGGAACCGGCCGGCCGCCGTTCTTCCGGCCCGTCATCGACGGCTACGTCCTGCCGCATACATTCAGTCAAGCCTTCGCGCGGAAGGCCCAACACCCCGTCGTCTACATCGCCGGCAACAACCGCGACGAAGGCGGCGTCGCGCCGGAAGGGGTCTGGGCCAGGCTACGCGCTCCGGGGGCGCCCAAGCCCGAGATCACTCGCGGCTCACCCCGTCAGATCGCCACCCTCGCCGACTACCAGGCGGCCGCCCGGAGGAAGTTCGGCCCGATGGCGGACGAATTCCTGAAGCTCTACCCCGCCGCCACCGACGACGAGGCCGCCCGTCAGAACAACGAGGCGATCCACGACAATAGCCAGATCTCGACCTACCTGTGGGCGCGTCAGTGGACGCGAGACACCGGCAAGCCGGTCTTCACCTACTGGTGGGCGCACGCCACGCCCGGCCCCGACCACGACACGCGCGGCGCCTATCACGGCTCGGAGATCTTCTACGTCTTCAACAGCCTGGACAAAGTCGATCTGCCCTGGACCGACGAGGACCGGCGCATCGCCGACATGATGTCGTCCTACTGGGCCAACTACGCCAAGACAGGCAACCCGAACGGCGCCGGCCTGCCGACCTGGCCGCGCTTCGATCCAGACAAGCCCGGGGTCATGGTCTTGGGCGACCAGTTCGGCCCGATCCCCATAGCGGACGGCGCCAAATACGCCTTTTGGACCAAGTTCTTCGCGACCAACGAGCCGTGGTGAAGGCAGGACGGGCCGGTCGTCTCCCTGGCAGCAGTGCGCCATTGGTGGACGTTGTCATCGCTCCAGATTCCCGACCTTTAGATCGATCGAATTGCGGCACCCAACCTTTGACGAGGTGAACACCACGGCGATGCTCACGTTATGATCGAATGACCGTCAGTCACGGCTCTTGGTCAGCGCTGCCCGAGCGGGCGGATCTAGCTGCCCCCGTAATTGAACTCGGGCTTGCCGTAGACCCCGATGAGATCGACCGAGAAGTTGGCCCCATCGGCAAGGTCGACTAGGAAAGCGTCATTGGCCTTAGAGTACATGCCAACATCGGCCTTCGCGGCTTCGGCGAGGAGCCAGCCGACCATGGCGGCTTTGGTTCCCTGTCCGTTGAGGCCGTCCTTTCCGTAACTGTCGAAGTAGAGGTCGCGCCCGCCGCTCAAGAGCGCCGCGACCTTCGCGTCGGTCGGCGCCACACCGAAGATGACGCCATAAGCTTTCTTCGTCGCCTCGGCCAAGGACAGCGCGCCATAATCGGCCAAGAATTTCGCCTTACCCTCGCCATCTCGGCCAAGGTTGACAGCGAAGTTTATATATCGATTTTCGATGTTGAAGGATTGATAATAGGCGGAGTTGAGATTGTTCGCGTTGGGGCCCGTGGGCGACACGAGATAGTCAATCCCTCCAAGGCCTGGGATTTTTCCGGTGAAGAATTGATAGCTCATCGTGGCGACAGATGTCGTTGCGTCCGCGACCTTGACGACCTCGAAAATGGCCGCGGATGCAGTGAGCGTGCCGGCGCTCAGTTGCGCCGAGAGCTTTGTCGCCAGGCTCGCCCCGGCGGCGGTCGAAAGCCCTGCCCTGAGGATGTTCTGAATGGCGACATCAATCCCGCCAGTCACCGTCAGCTCGACGATGCGGTCAACGAATTGGAGCTTCTCCACGGCCGTCAGGACATCCGTCCCTTCGGTTCCGGACAGCGCGCGCACCCTCCAGGCGCCATCAGACTGGCGCCACCACTCATACCCACTCGACGCGCCCGTAAAGGCGGCGACGTCGACGCCAGCGCCCCCGTCCAGAAAATCATCGCCGGCGCCACCGACCAGGATGTCCGCGGCGGTTCCGCCAACGATGAGGTCGCGCCCCGCGCCGCCACGCGCCGTTCCGCCCCCATCACCCAGGATGATCAGATCGTTTCCATCACCGCCATCGACGGTCGCGCCAGCGGCGAACGCTAGGGCGACATCGTCTCCGCCGCCGAGGCGCAGGTCACGACTGTCGTAGCTGTAGATGATCTGCTTGGCGTCATCGAGCTGAACAGCGCCCCCCTTGCTCTCGAAGATGATCGCCGGGCCCGTCACGGTGGGTAGCTGCGTAACGCCTTGAACAACGTAGCTGTCGCCGTCGATCAGAATCGTTTTCTGAAAGCTCGTTTGCCGCAAGTCATAGAAGGCGATTTCCGCAGGCGCCGCGCTGGCGCCGCTCGGGATCGCCGAAGCGCTCAGAGGCGCGTATCCTGGCGGCAAATACTGTCGCCAACCGCTGTTCAACGCGGCAATCTCCCCGGCCAGTAGGGCCGCCAGCCCTCCGGGCGGGGTGGTGGGCGCGCCATCCGTACTCAACCACTCCCGAGCGGGAGGAAACAGCTTGAGGGTTTCGTAAGGTAGCGCCACGCCCGCCGCTCGCGCTGCATCCAAGCTCAGCATGAAGTTGTCCCAGCTGCTGAAATCGATCAGCTGGGACTGGACTCCGATGATGTAGCGCTCGGCATCGCGGGCCTCGAGATTGTCCGACTGGGGATCGTTGTATTCCCCCCGGAAATCCACGACCACCGTGCCCTTGGCTTGCTGTAGAAACTGGGTGGTCTCGGTGTTGGGATTGTAGACCTTCGTTGCGCTCTCGAAGGCGGCGCGGATGTATGCGTCGCGGCTCGAACGATCGAGAATCTTGAAGTTCACGGTGTAGGTCGTCGTCTCACCATCATCGACCTCGACGACGGTGTAGGTGACCGTTTCTGCTTTCTCCGCCTTGTTGTCTTGCGTTGCGGAGAAGGTGAACTTCCATCCGATCGGCGGGTTGGTGACACTCCCGCCGTCGGGCGTGATGACGAAGTCCTCACCGGTCGTGGCCGTACCGCCAGCATTCCTGGACCAGGTGTAACGCGTGTCTACGGGCGCCTCGACGACCAAGACGTCCTTGGCTTCACCCTCTTTGAGAACAACGTCGATCGTTGGCATGTTGTGTTCCCCACCAAGCGCCCCGAGGTTTGCAGGGCCCGGCGGTAAAGACAACTCCTGTGCTCAAAAGCTCAGCTGCGCCAGGAGCGGACATTGGCCCGCCCCCAGGACCCTGACATTCAACCCGCCCCGACAGTCCGTCAGGTGTCGCCTTGGCGCCCTGCGCCAACCGCGTCCGCCAGCGCTACGATCAGCGAAACGCCATCCATCGGCTTGCGCACGAGGCCGTCGAAGCGGCCATGATGGCCGATACGATCCAACGCATCGTCGGCCGTGAAGGCGAGGACCAGGGTGTCTCCGCTTGGCGACTGGCGGATGCGCGTGAGCACCTCCCAACCCGACAAGCCAGGCATGCGCAGATCCAGCAGGACCGCATCGAACCTTTCCCGCGTCATCAGGTCCAGGCAGGCTGGACCGTCGGAAGCCTTGGCGACCACCACGCCGACCTGTTCAAGCACCGCCGCGGCCAGTTCGCGGTTCATCGGGTTGTCGTCGACGACCAGAACCCTCGCGCCCTCCAGAATCGAGACGTCAACACCCTCGTCCTCCTCGACCGCTTCAGGCGCCGTCGCGATGGGCGCGAAGACGTCGAAGGAGAAGACCGCCCCGTGTCCTGGCGTGCTCGTGACGCCGATCGAGCCGCCCATGGCTTCGCAAAGGCCCTTGCAGATCGCAAGGCCCAGACCCGTGCCGCCGTGCTGCCGCGTTCCCGAGGCGTCGACCTGAGCGAACCTTTGGAACAGGCCCGCTGTCTGGTCATCGGACATCCCCGGCCCCGTATCCGCCACGTCCAGGCGCAGCCTGCCGTCCGCGCCTCCATGCGCCAGTCGAACCCGCACCCAGCCGGCTTGCGTGAACTTGACGGCGTTGCCGATGAGATTGAGCAGGATCTGGGTGAGGCGCTCGCCATCGATGAGCACGAAGTCCGGCACGTTGGGGTCGGTCTCGAACTCCAGTTCGAGACCCTTGGTGCTGGCTTGCGGTTCGAACATCGCCAGGGCGTCGCGCACCAGGTCGCGAGGCGAGAAGGGCCGCGCCGTGACCTCAACCTGTCCGGCTTCCAGCTTGGAAAAGTCCAGGATGTCGTTGACGATCGACATCAGGGCCCGCCCCGCCGTCGACACACGGCGCACATAACCTCGCGAGGTCTCGGCGAGCTCCGACTGTTGGGCGAGCAGATTGGAGAAGCCGATAACCGCGGTCAGGGGCGTGCGGATCTCGTGACTCATGTTCGAGAGGAATTCGGCCTTCACCGCGGCGGCCGCCTCGGCCTCGGCGCGCGCCCGGGCCAACGCGTCTTCCTGGGCGACCTGGGCGCTCACGTCGCGGACCACGTCAAGGAACCCGACGGGCGCGCCGGTCTGGGGATCTTTCATCAAGGTGGGATTGGACTCAAACCAGTTGAGCTCGCCGGTGACCTTGTGGCGCAACCGCCACCGCACGCGCTGACCGGGTTCCCCCGCGAGCAACCCCCTATAGATTCTCAGCACCTCCGGCACGTCCTCGGCATGGGTGCGACCCGCGACGTCGAGGCTTCGGATCTCGTCGGGGGTATAGCCGGTCGCGGCTTCGCAGGACGGACTGACGAAGACCACGCGCCCATCCAGGCCAGTCGTGACGATGACGTCGCTGCTGTTTTCGGCCATCAGGCGATAGCGCGCCTCGCTGGCCCTGAGCGAGCTTTCCAAGTCCCGGACAGCGGTGACGTCCCAATTGGTGCCGACCACGCGGACCGGCGCGCCCGTCGCATCGCGCATTACACGCCCAATGGCGCGGATCGCGGCGATCGATCCGTCCGGACGGCAGACCCGAAATTCCGTATCCAGGGGCGCGTCGTTTTCGAGTTCGGCGCGGAAGACCTCCGCCAACCGGTCTCTATCGTCGGGATGAACCGCTTGCATGAACGCTGAAAAGCTTGGCGCGATGTCGGGAGCCAGCCCATAGAGCTCGAACATCCGCGCGTCCCAGAGCAGGTCGCCCGTGGCCAGATCGTGCTCCCAGATTCCGACCTTGCCGGCCTGGGCGGCCAGCAGGGCGCGCTCGGAAAGCCGTTGGAGCTCTTCTTGAGCCCCGACGCGCGCGGCGTCTTCGAGGACGCGCTCGGTAACGTCCATCACCGTGCCGAACACGGTTCGTACGACACCTTCGTGATCGCGCTGACAGACGCCCGATCCCTCCAGATGCCGCACTTCGCCTCCGGGCCGGATGATCCGCGAACTCGCGCGCCGCCAGTCGACGCCGTGCTCCAAGGCTTGGGCGATCCGTTCCCGTAGCATCGGCTGGTCGTCCGGATGGACGGCCGCCACGAGCTGGGCCAGGTCAAATGGATGTTCCTGCTCCAGGCCATAGATCCGGGCCAGCTGCCGGGTGCCCGTGAGCTCCCGCGTGGCGACATCGAATTGGTAGTAGGCGACGTCGGCGACTTCCTCGCCAAGCGCCATCAGCTCGGTGAGACGCTCGGTCTCCTCGCGCAGGGCACGTCGCTCGGTGACGTCGCGCAGGACGTTGACGATCTCGATCGGCCGGCCCGCCTCGTCGCGTATGACCTGTGGACCGCCCTCCATCCAGACCCACTCGCCCGATCCCGTCCGATAGCGATGTTGGCGATCGACGGCGGGGTCGATGGGTTCGCCAGCGAAGAGCGCGGCGGAATTGGCGGTGAAGCGTTCGAGATCATCGGGATGAACCAGGGCGTAGGCCGAGGTTCCGAGCAACGCTTCCGGGTCATGGCCCAGAGCGCGCACGCTGGCCGACACGAACTTCAGCTTGCCGTCCTGGCCGGCTTTCACGATCACGTCCGAGGTGTTTTCGGCGATCAGGCGATAGCGCGCCTCGCTCTCCTCGAGATCGGTGCGGGCGCGTTTCTGCTCGGTGACATCCTGAAACAGACCAACGAGCGCGACGACCTCACCCTGCTCGTCCAGCTGACAGCCGGCGCGCGAGACGACGTCACGAACCTCGCCATCCGAACGGATCAGTCGAAGCTGAAATTCATAGACGCCTCGGCTCTCGATCGCCGCGGCGATGTGGCGAGCGACCGTGTCGCGATCGTCCGGATGGTAGAAGGCGATCGCCTCGTCGAGATTGGGATCGAAGGCTCCCGGGTCGACACCGTGGATCTCGTAGATCAGATCCGACCAGGTCACCCTTCCGGTGGCGACATCGATGCGCCAGTGGCCGACCTTGGCCAGGGTTTCCGCCAGTTCGAGTAGGCGCTGCCGCTCCGCCGCCAAGCGGGCCTCATGCGGACGCTCGATTTCGGCGACCGCCATGGCCGCCAGTTGCTTCAGTCGCTGGAGCTCACGCGGCGCGGGTTGGGGCCTGGGCTTGGTGTCGATGACGCAAAGCGTGCCGAGGTTGCATCCCGCCGAGTCCGTCATGACCGCCCCGGCGTAGAAGCGAATGCTCGGGGCGCCGGTCACGAGAGGGTTGTTCGCGAACCGAGGGTCGGCGAGCGCGTCCTCGACGACCATTACCGCGGCGGGTTCGAGACGGATGGCGTGATCGCAAAAGGACCAGGTGCGCGGCGTCTGACTTTGCGCCATGCCGCGCCGCGCCTTGAACCACTGTCGGTCAGCGTCGATGAACGAGATCAGGGCGATCGGTGTGTCGAACAGATCGCTCGCGAGCGCGATCAAGCGATCGAAGGCCGGATCCGCCGGGGTGTCCAGGATCCGATAGGATCGCAATAGGTCGAGCCGTTCGGCTTCGGTGAGCAGGAGCATCTTGGCGCGTTAGGACCTCTGTCTACCGGGTTATGCGTCAGCACACTGATGCACAGAATCGCGGCGGATACCCGCCTGCGCGCGTTATCCGCGAGAGGAGGCGAGCATTGCACCCTGAGACTTTCGCGCAAGCGGTCCTCGCCGCGGCGCGCGCTGAGCCAGCTTTCGGGCAAGCCCGGCGCCGACAACCTCATTCTCGGTCCTACGGCTTGGAAGGCGATGCTCGACGTGGCAGCCTCCGCCGAGGGGCACAACGCAATGACGACCGAAACGGAGCTCGCGCAGGACGCTCCAGGTGAAGACGGTGAAAGGCGCAAGGCGGGTCTTGGCGCCCGAAGTCTGAGGGCGGCGATCGCGACGACCTTGCTGCTCGCCGGCCTCGCCCCCTTGGCGATCGTCCTGGCCCTTTACGTCGTCGCGCTGGAGCCTCGCCTGAAGGCGAGCGTCCTCAAGGAGCAGGAGCAACTGGCGCTCGAGGTGGGCGCGGTGCTGAACAGGAACCTGTTCGAGCGCAAGGGCGACGTCGAGGCCTTCGCGCTCAACCCGGTCGCCCGCGACCAGACGCAGTGGCGAACCCCCGGCCAGGGCGCGCTCGTGACGACGATGAATGGCTATGTCCGCCTTTATGGCATGTACCGCCTGATGCTCCTGGTGTCGCCCAAGGGCGAGATCCTGGCGATCAACAACGTTGACGCCGCGGGCCGCCCGATCGACACGCGCGGCCTCGTCGGGCGCTCGGTGGCGGGCGAAAGCTGGTTCACCGCCCTGCCCGACTGGCAAGGGCGACCGCGCACAGGCTGGGCGGCGACCGTATTACCGGCGCGCAAGACGCCGATCGTCGGCCAGGTCTTCGGCGACGACGGGGATGTGGCGCCGCTCGCGGCGCCCGTTCGAGGCGACAACGGACGCGTGCTGGCGATCTGGATCAACTTCTTCGACCTCTCTAAGGTCGGCGTGATCACCAAGGACATGGCCGATCAGCGCCAACACCTTCAGCGATCCCGCCAGAGATTCCAGATCCTGGGCGCGGACGGCCAGCTGATCTACGACACGCGCCCCTCCTCGCCCGCGCTCAACGCCGGCGTCCGAGACCTGCTCGCCAGCCGCCCGGCTTCCCGGCCCACCATCTCGGGCGTACTGAACGGAGAAACGGTGGCCGCCGCCGTCGCGCCGGCCAAGTTCGGCTTCGCCGGTCTCGGCTGGACGGCGCTGGTTCGCGAGGACGCGGCGGTCGCCTTCGCGCCGGTCTTGGCCATCCGCCGGATCGTGGTCGCCACGCTGCTTGTCACCGCGATCGTCATGCTGGCCTTCGGTCTCTGGTACGGCCGCCGCCTAGCCGCTCCGATCCAGCACCTGGCCGCGCGGATGCGTCGTCTCAGCGAAGGCGATCGTTCCGACGAGATCGAACATGTCGACCGTTCGGATGACATCGGTGAAATGGCGCAGGCCCTGGAGCTGTTCCGCCAGGCGCTCGTCGACCGGGAACTGAGCCAGACCCGGCAGAACCTGGCGATGGAGGCCGCCGACATCGGCGCTTGGGACTTCGACCCTCGCACACGCGCCCTGGTGTGGGACGCCCGCGCCCTGGCCATGCTGGGGGCGCCCCCGACCGCCGCGCTCGACTATCGCGCCTTCCTCGCCCTGCTCTCCCCCCTCGATCGCGCGCGGATGGACGCCCAGTTTCGCGGGGCCCTGACTCCCGAGGGCTCGACGATCATCCAGGCCGAGTACCGGATCGTGCGCCCGAGCGATGGGGCCGAGCGCTGGATCGCCTCGCGCGGCCGCGCCCTGATCGAGGACGGCGTCGCCGTACGCCTGATCGGGACCATCCTCGACGTCACTCAGCGCAACACGGCCGAGGCCGCGCTCGGCGAAAGCGAGGCCCGGCGCGCCCTGGCGATGGAACTCGCCCACATCGGCGCCTGGGAAAGCGATCCGGCCACGCGCACCTTCCGGGGCGATCCGCGCTCGATGGCCCTGTTCGGACACCCCGACGAGACCGAGATCGATTTTCGCACCTGGCGACGGGCGATCTATCCAGATGACCGTGACAGGGTGATTGCCGCCGTCGGCGAGACCCTGGCCAAGGGCGGCGCCTTCGAGCTCGAGCATCGGCTGGTGGACGCCCACGGCAAGGTCGGCTGGATCGCCGCGACGGGACGCGTGCTGACGCGGGGAGACGGCTCTTCCAGGCTCATCGGCACCCTGATCGACATCTCAGAACGCCGCCTAGCCGAAGACAAGCTGCGGGAAAGCGAACAGCGCCGCCAGTTGGCGATGGAGGTCGCCAATATTGGCGCATGGGAATATGACGCCATCGCCCACACCCTGACCGGCGACGGGCGCGTCACCACGATGGCGGGCCGGCGGATGGCCGAGCCCGTGGACTACGAGCTGTGGTTGGAGGGCGTTCATCCGGAGGACCGGGCCGCGGTCCGCCAACGCAAGATGGCGGCTCTGGACCCCGAGGGACCGGGGCTTTACGAAACCGAGCACCGGGTCATGCGCGGCGGCGAGGAGCGGTGGACCTATGGCGTCGGCCGGACCTTCTTCGAGAACGGCAAGGCCGTGCGCGTGATCGGGGCCGCCATGGACGTGACGGCGCGCAAGCAGGCCGACCTCCACCGCGACCTGCTGGTCAACGAGCTGAACCATCGGGTCAAGAACTCCTTGGCCACCGTCCAGGCCATCGCCCAGTTCACGCTGTCGAGCCAGGCCGATCCCGAAGCCGCCAAGGCCGCCTTCATCGCGCGCCTCGTCGCCCTGGCCCGCGCCCACGACGTCCTGACGCGCCGCAACTGGCAAGGCGCGGCGCTGCACGACATCGTCGGTGCGGTCACCGCCTCGTTCGCCGACGCCGAGATCGATCGTTTCAACGTCGCGGGGCCACAACTGGACCTCTCGCCGAAAGCCGGGCTGGCGTTCGCCACGGCGCTGTTCGAACTGGCGACCAATGCGGCCAAGTATGGCGCGCTGAGCACGGCCGACGGCGTGGTCGAGATCGACTGGTCGGTCACCGACGAGCGCTTCGCCTTTCAATGGCGCGAACGCGGAGGGCCGGAGATCAGCCCGCCCCAGAAGAAGGGTTTTGGCTTCCGCCTGATCCAGCAAGGTCTGGCGGGAGAGCTGGGCGGCCAGACGGTCACCGAATATCCCGGCGTGGGCCTGATCTTCCGTTTCAACGCCCCACTTTCGGCCATGCGAGGCGGCGCATGAGGACGGGCATGCGGATTTTGATCGTCGAAGACGAAATGATGGTCGCTCTGCTCGCCGAAGCCCTGGTCGAGGACTTGGGGCACTGCCCCGTCGGTCCCGCCTTCCGCCTCGAGGACGCCCTGGTCCTGGCCCGAGACGAGGCGCTGGACGCGGCGATGCTCGACATCAACCTGGGCGAGGCGAAGTCCTTTCCCGTCGCCAACATACTGCGCGCCCGAGGGATCCCGTTCTTCTTCGCGACCGGCTACGGCGTCGAGGGCCTGGCGCCGGAACATCGCAGCGTCCACACCATCGCCAAGCCCTACTCCATGGCGGACATCGGCCGCGCCCTGGCCTCGGTGGCGGCGGCTCCGCCCTAACAGCCGTCGGCGAGCCGGTGACCTAAATCGCCTCTACCCACGCGGTTCCATAACAAAGTCAGCCCCTTAGTCGGAAATCGACGTCGAGTTTCCGACACAGGAACGGCTTGTGCGCTTCGTCGTTTGCCTCCTCGCCACCGCTCTCCGGCGGGCGGCCAACCATCAGGGACGCAGACGACCATGAACGAGAACCGCGACAACCAAGGTCTGGAACAGCAACCGAACGACGCCCAGCGTCAGCAAGCCGGTCAGCAGAACCAGCAGGGCGAAAGCCGAACGCCCCAGCAACAAGAGTCCAACCCGCAGCAGGCCCAGCCGGGACAGCAAAATCAGCAGGCCGATCGTGATCGCCGCCAGGCGGAAGGCGTGAAAGGCGTGGACGAGGACAGCGTCGACAATGACTCGACGAGCGTGAACACCAGCGACCTCCAGCCAGGCCGTACGGGCGACGGCGGCGTCGAGCCCTGAGCCACGAGGGCCGCTCCATCGGAGCGGCCCTTCTTTTCAAAGATTGAGGATCATGTCCGTGTTTGGTGGCGAACGTCCGTATAGCGCCATGAACGGACCTTGGCTCGCCTCCAGGAACCGGACATTCAGCCGTCTCCTGGCGGTGCGGTCCGCGCCTTGACGAGCAGCGCCATCGGTATCGTGAAGAAGAAGTGCGACATGAACCCGCCGATCACGACCACGGGGTCCAGGTAGTTCGGGTGGTCGTCGCCGACCACGGCGATGGCCACGTGCATCACGATCCAGGCGACAACCGCATAGCCCAGAGCCACCAGGGTCGCCTCGACACGGCGACGCCTGAAGAACGGCCAGATCAGGGCGAACAGCACGCCCCAGGCAGCGGCGAAGGCGAAATGGATTCCCGTGCCCACCAAGTAGGCCAGCGGACCAAGACCGGCCTGGACCGGTTTGCCGAACACCAAGCCGACGGCGTTGGCGGGGATGCCCTTGAGCGGCAAAAGGTGCTGCACGCCGACCCACACCGCCGCCTCGTAGATCCAGATCACAACCCCGCCGACCAGGCCGGCGAACACGCCGACCTGGAGGGTTTTGGACAAAGTCGCTTTTCTCACGCTCGTCGCCGTCATCAGAACGAAGCCACGAAGGTCGCGCCGACATAGCGATCGAAGTCGCGAGGCAGCGACTGAGCCACCGCCCCCGCCCCGCCGACCGAACCGGAGATCCGGCGCAGACCATCGACGTAGTGGGTGTCGCCCAGGTTCTTGACGAAGACCGTCACGCGATAGTGGTCCTCGGGCTCACGCACCGTGATGCTGGCGTTCGCCACGCCATAGGCCGGGCGCCACCAAACCGAGGCTGGCTTGTTGGCGTCGGCCAGGTTGCTGAACAAGGTCCTGGCGGTGTGGGTGTAGTTGGCGTTGAAGGACACCTTCCAGTCGCTGACCTCGGTGTCGTAGGACGCCGCGAAACCGTACTTGTTCTTGGGCGCGTTGAGCGGCGTACCGCCCTTCACGTTCGTTACCGCATCGACGAAGAGGTCTCCGAACTTGTTGTCGGCGAACAGGAAGTTGCCCGACAGGGTCAAGCCGTCGATCGGTCGCAGGGTGAAGTCCCCTTCGACACCGGACGTGTAGAGCTTGCCGGCCGAGCGCAGAACCGGAGCCCCCGAGCCGTCCAGGCCCGCCGAGGAGGTCTGGAAGCCGTTGAACAGGGTGTCGTAGTAGGTGAGGTTGAGCTCGACCCTGCGATCCAAGAAGCGCGCCTTGACGCCGCCTTCCCAGGAGCGCGACCGCTCGGGCGCGACGGGCGAATTGTCGTAGCCGGCCTGGGTGACGAAGATATCGGCGTCCACGGCCTGACCCTTGTAGCCCTTGGCCCAGGAGCCGAAGACCAGGATGTCTGGCGTGAACTCGTACTTAGCGATCAGCTTGCCGATGGTGGCGTTGTCGCTGAACGCGCGGTTCACGTCGAAGGCCGGGGTGCCGACATTGGCGCCGGGTCGGGCGGGATTGGCCGCGCCGATGTGGTCGCCGTTGGGGCCGGTGACCTTCTGATGCCGCCACTTCAGGGTTTCGCCCAGATAGCGGAAGCCGGCGGTCAGGGTCAGCTTGTCGACCGGCCGGTAGTTCAGGTTGCCGAAGAGGGCCTTGTTGGTCGTATGAACCCGAGTGCGCATATCGGCCAGGACATAGGCCGTATCGCGGTTGACCACATAGGTCGTCGGGCTGGTGAAGGTGACATTGCCCGCGATGTTGGTTCGCACACCCGCGATCGTCAGGTCGCGGCGGATGATCCCGTCATAGAAGTAGGCGCCGACCAGGTAATCGACCTTTTCGCCGACGGGCGAGGTCAGCCGGATTTCCTGCGAGAAGGTGCCGTTCTGCTCCAGGCTGTTGCTCTCGCCAACCTTGCCGTCGCGGGTGGCGAAGCTAACGTCATTGATCATCAGGGCATCCAGCCGCGCCAGGGCGTCGGCGGCGCTGATCCCTGGGACCGTGGCGTTGAACAACTGCTGGGGCGTGACGCCCGTGAAGTTGGCGTTGGTGCCGTCGCGGTCGCGGATGGCGAAGTCGCTGTAGTGACGATAGGCGGTCAGCGAGGTCAGGGTGAACTCGCCGATATCGAATTCGCCTTGCAGCGAGACGCCCTCGTTCTTCTGCAGGCCCTCCTGGACCGTATCGAAGTTGACGTAGCGATTGTCCGGGCCGACCGGCGTCTTGGTGAAGGCCGCCGTGACGTTGCCCGATGCGGCGGCGACGCGGATCGGCTCGCCGCAGCAGTCGGCGTCGCGGCGGGTAATGTCCCCGGAGAGCAGGAACCGCACGCTATCGGCTGGCCGCCAGTCGACCTTGCCGCGGAAGCCGTAGCCCTCGACATTGTTGACGGTCTTGCTGTTGGCGACGTTGATCACCTTGCCGTCGCGCTTGCCGTAGTAGCCGTAGGCGCGGATCGCCAGCTGGTCGCTTAGCGGCCCCGTGAACATCAGACTGGCCTTGCGCTCGTTGTCCTCGGCGACCGTCAGCTCGGCGCGACGTTCCCAGTGGTCACGGTTGGGGTTCTTGGTGACGATGACGACGGCGCCCGCCGAGGCGTTCTTACCCTGCAGGGTACCCTGTGGGCCGCTGAGCACCTCGACGCGCTCCAGGTCGGTCAGGCCGTCGAAGGCCGCGCCCGGGCGAGTGTAGACGACGCCGTCGACGATCACCGCCACGCTCGGTTCGGCGGCGACCGAAAAGGCCTCGGTGCCGATGCCGCGGATCGAGAAGTTGAACAGCCGCGCCTCGTCGGCGGCCTGGAAGTTCAGGGTCGGCGCGAACTGCGGGAAGTCCTTGGCGTCGTTGATTTGGTGCTTTTCCATCAGCGCCGCGGTCACCACGCTGACGCTGGCGGGAACGTCGTGCAGCTTCTCTTCGCGCTTGTTGGCCGTGACGATGACGTCATCGAGCATGATCGGCTGGTTGGCCGGCGCGGTGTTGGCTTGGGCATAGGCCAGAGCCGGTATCAGGCTCGAGACGGCGGTGGCGCACAGCAATGCGCGCAGTCCGCCCTGTCGCATAGCTCCCATTATTTCCCCCTTTTGATTTCGGCATGTTTTCGCCGTTGGAAGGGAGCATGGGGGAGGACTTGGATACCGGGGTTATTCCTTTTTCCGGCGAGGTATTACCAAAAGGCCCGCCCGCCGCCGGACACAAAAAGACCCGGCGCGAGCGCCGGGTCCAGTTAGCCGAGGAGGCGTTGGGCCCTCCTCTCGGGGATCGATCGCCTAGTAGCGGACGCCGATGCGAACGCCGTACATCCGCGGCTCGCTGATCCCCACCGACCCGGCATTGGGAAGCGTGGCCGAATAGCTGCCGGGCGAATTGATGATTTGCAGGTCGTTCTCGATGTTCTTGACGAAGCCCGTCAGCGTGAAGCGCCCCTCGGTGTCCGCATAGGTGATCGTGGCGTCCGAGCGGGTGAACGAGCCCTGCTTGAACTGCTGCGGCGTGGTGAAGGCGCTCACGAGGTAGCCGGCGCTATACTTGGTCGAGGCCCGCGCCGTGATCGTGCCGCCGTTGGCCAGCTCGAACACATGCGAGTAGCCCCCCGTCAGGGCCAGCTTGGGCGTCTTGTCGAGACGGTAGCCGGACCAGTCGACGTTCTGGAACAGGCCGGCCATGAACGTCTTGAACTCCGAGTGCATGAGCGTGGCGGCCAGGTCGATCGTGTCGTTGGGCGTCGGCTTGAACTTCAGCTCGGTCTCCAGGCCGTAGATCGTCACCGGCACCGAGCGCGTATAGATCACGAAGTTGCCGGAGATGTTCACCAGGCTGGAGACCTGCGACTTGGCGTAGTCGTAGTAGAAGCCCGTCGTGTTGATTTGCAGGTTGGGCAGCGGCCGGCCCTTGTAGCCCACCTCGTAGGCCGTCAGCGATTCCGGCTCATAGGCGCCGACCCCGCCCGTCTTGGGGTCGAAGTCGTTGAAGCCGCCGGCCTTGTAGCCGGTGGCGATCGAGGCGAAGAGCATCTGCCCCTCGGCGACCTGGTAGTCGGCGGCCAGACGATAGGTCGTCTTCTGGGCCTTCTGATAGCCGTTGTTCGGGCCGCCCACGCAGTCGTCCGGCGCGACGCAGACACCCCCTTGTGGGTTCTTCCACGGCCCCGGCCCGGCCGCGAAGGTGCCCTTGCGGTCGACCTCGTCCGACGAGCGGCGTACGCCGGCCGTCAGGTTGAAGCGGTCGTTGAGGTGGAACGTCCCTTGGGCGAACGCGCCCTTGGAGGTGTGGACGGTGTTGTTGAGCGGATCGATGCCGTTCGAGCTTCCGGCCAGGGTCGGGTTGCTGACCCGCGCCGACCAGTTGTGGTCGCTCTCGTGGATGTCTTCCTTGGTGTAGTTGACGCCGGCGACCCAATCCAACCGCCCCGGCTCGGCGTTGGAAAGGCGGGCTTCGTGCGAGGTGGTCTCCACGTCGCCGCGATATTGACGCCACGTATAGGTCGGGGCGGCCGGCGGCGGCCCCTGGTAGTTGCCCAGCGGATCGTTGGTCGAGGAGGTGCGGTCGTGGGCCGAGAACAGGTGACGGGCCCCGACATAGTCGAAAGCGATGCCGCTGAAGGCGGTCTTGAACGCGACGTTGTAGTTGTGGAAGTCCTCGTTGGTCTTGCTGCCGAACGGATTGCCGAGCACCGTGCGCGCGGCCGCGCCGGACTTGGTGATGACGTTGTTGTAGATCGCCGCCGCAGGGCCGACGCCGCGGACGCTGCCGAACGTCGTGCTGACCAGCAGGCTGGTGTCGTCGTTGACGGTGAACAGGGCCGCGAGGCGCGCGGAGACGTCGTCCTGGTCGCTGCGCGCGGTCGAGCCATCGCTGGGAATGATGTAGCCGTCGCGCTTGTTGGTGTTCACCGCCGCGCGCAGGGCGACCTTCTCGCCGACCGGCAGGTTGACCACGGCGTCGGCGCGACGGGTGTTGAAGTTCCCGTATTCGAGATTGGCCGAGGCCTCGAAGTGGTCCTTGGGCCCGTTGGTGATGACGTTGATCGCCCCGCCGGTGCTGCTCTTGCCGTAGAGCGTGCCTTGCGGACCGCGCAGGACCTCGACCCGCTCGACGTCGAAGAAGGACAGGCCCTGGATGGTCGGGCGGCCAATGGCGACGCCGTCCACGTTGAAGGCGATGCCCTGCTCGCCCTTGCTGGTGGTGTCGGTGGTCGTGACCCCGCGGATGTTGACGTTCACGCCAAAGCCGTCACGGCCGATGTTCACCGAGGGGGCCAGGTTCTGCAGGTCCGAAACACTGACGACGCCCTGCGCCTTGAGGGTCTCGCCCGTATAGGCCGTCAGAGCGATCGGGGTTTTGGACGCCAGCTCGGTCTTCTTCTGCGCGGTGACGACGACTTCCTCGATCGTCGTGGTCGGCGCGGCGGCGGCGGTGTCCTGGGCGAGGGCCTGCGAGGCGAGGCCGATCGGCGCCAGGGCTGTGGTGAGCAGGGCCAGCTTCAGGGCTAGGTGTCGAGTCATTGTTCCCTCCGGATCATGCGAGACGGCGGCCGTCTTGTTGATCGCCCTGGAGGAGCGTCGTTGGACCGCTTCGAAAAGCTCTCGTTGAGCCCTGCTTGGCTAGCAGGCGGGGAAAGCGGGACCGGTATAGATAAAAAGGCCGACCTATAACCGGATGTAATCGCCTTGCGCGCGGCTAGGTTCGCGCGACCGAATAGGTGATCTTGGCGTTTCGCGTCGCCAGGAAGTCGTCGAGCGTCATGCCCTTCATGGCCGCATAGATCTGCGGATTGGAAACGCCGACGACGGCGCCCAGCTTCTCGAGGACGAAGAAGATGGCGCCGTAATGGATCAGGCCGCGCCAATCGCGCTCTCGGATTAACCGCCGTTCCTCGTCGCTAAGCTCGGCGGCTTCGAACGCCGCTTCGGGATCTGACAGGAACGCCTCGCGCGCGGCGGGCGCGACCAACCCTTGCAGGAAGCGGTTGATGCGATAGGCCTTGGCGCTGGTCTCCAAGGTGAACGGATAGGTGCCCTCCAGGGCTTCGGCGCCCGCCAGCTGCCGTCCGGCCTCCAGGCGCACCTCGCCGGCTTCCGGTTCGGGCGTGTCCTGGCCCTCGTCCTCGTACAGCACCGTGGCGATCGCGGTCATGGACGGCAGGTAGTAGGTGCGATGTCGGCAGGCGATGTCCTTGGACAACGCCCCCCGCATGATCAGCCACATGATGATCTCGGCGCTCTCGAACCCGCCCAGCCGCGCGTAGTCGGCGTGGGTGAGGTCGGCGAGGCGATCGGGATCTGCGGCCAGGAGGTCGAGGAATTCCTCGTCCCAGGCGGTGTTGTTGAAGCCGGCCCGCTCGCCATGGACCTGGTGGGAAAGGCCGCCGGTGGCGACCACCACGACGCGCGCGTCCTCCGGCCATGCGTCGATCGCCTTGCGCAGCGCCTTGCCCAGGTTCAGGCAGCGCCGAGCCGAAGGCGCGGGAAACTGCAGCACGCCGCATTGCAACGGCACGATCGGGATCGGCCAGGTCTCGCCCGGCGGGGTCAGCAGCGACAGGGGCGACAGGCAGCCGTGGTCCAGCGCCTTGTGCTGGAAGACCGACAGGTCGAAGTCCTGGGCCATGATCGCCCGGGTCAGCCAACGGGCCAGCGGCGCATGGCCCGGCACCGGCGGCAGATCGCGCGGCCCGCCGCCCTCGTCGGCGACCTCGTAGCTGTCTCCGACCCCCAAGGCGAACGCCGAATAGTGGTCGAACGAGAAGGCGGTGACGTGGTCGTTGTAGATCATCACCAGCGCGTCGGGCTTCTTCTCCGCCAGCCAGTCCTTCAGCGGCGCGAAGGCCTCGAAGATCGGCGCCCAGACGGGATCGCGCGAGAGGTCGCGGTCACGGGCGTAGCCGATGGTAGGCGTATGGGAGACCCCGATCGCGCCGATGAGCTTGGCCATGGATCGTCCTTACGGCTTGGCGGTCGGCTTGCAGGTCAGGCCGGCGCCGTCGACCACGCAGTCATTGTGGAAGCGCGGCGTCAGCCAGGCGCCGGCATAGGCGTCTCGCGAGGCCGGTTCGGAGGCGGGCGTTTTGGCCACGAAGTTCTCCGGGGCGTCGATCGAACCTGAGCCCGTGTAGCTGGCGACCTGCGGATAGGCGAAAATCGGGCGCACGCGGCTTGGGGTCAAGGGCGGCAGATCAGCCATCGGCGGTCCGCCGCGGCCCGCGCCGGGCGGCCCCATGGCGCGAACGTCGGCGCCGGCCGGCGGCGGACCAAAGTCCCGCGCCTCGACCTTGCCGGCGAGGATTTGGCTGGGGGCCTGGCCCGCTTCCACCCAGGCCATCAGCGGGGTGATCACGTCGAACTGCGACAGGCCATCGCCGCCAAAGCAGTGATAGAGCCCCGGGAACAGGAAGAGACGCATCGTCTTGTCGGCGGCGCCCTGCCCCATCTGGCTCACGACGGCGTTGCGGTAGGCGATGGTTCCGAGCGGCGAGATGTGCGGGTCCGACCAGCCGTGCCAGATGATCAGCTTGCCGCCCTTGGCCGCGAACGGCGAGAGGTCGGTCTCGGTGGCGTCGTAGAGCTTATGGGCCCATTGCAGCGCCTGGAACTGCTCGCCGGTGAACTTGAAATCGCTCGCCATGCTGTAGGCTGCCGACGGATTGGTCGGCGCCATCAGGTATTTCAGCGGCTGTTCGGCCATGTTGTAGCTATTGGGACGATCATCGACAGAGCGCGGCACGAAGACGCCGGCCCACGACATTTCCGAGCCGACCTGGGGCTGGCCGAAGGTGAAGTGGCGGCCCTTGTCGTCGACCGGGCCGTCGTAGAGCTTACGCGCTGTGGCGACCTCGGCGGCGGTCAGGCAGCTGTCCGTCGACTGACCCTCCTTGCATTGGGCCACGACAGGATCGAAGCGGCAGGCGCGCGGATCGCTGATCTGGCCGTCCTTCAGGCCATCGACCGCGTCGCACGAGGCAAGGGCCGCGGCGTGCAGGATCGGCAGGCGCGAGGCGATCAGAACCGACTTGCCGTCGGCGCCCGTGTTCGAGGCCGCCTGCCAGGCGTGGTAGAAGGTATTCTGGGTGGTGAAGAACATGGCCGGCGCGCCAGCGGTGACGCCGTCGAAGTCGCCAGGAAAGCGCTGAGCCTCCATCAGCGCCTCGCGCCCGCCGTCCGAACAGCCGGAAAAATACGAGAACTTCGGCGCCTGGCCGTAGAACTTGGCGATCAGCGCCTTGGAGGCGACCGCGGTCAGATGGACGCCGCGATAGGCGAAGTCGACCCGGGCCTGCGGATCGGCGCCGAACGTCCCGTCGCCCATGGCCGCCATGCCGCCCTTGCCTTCATGGCCCATGTCGGTCGAGGCCAGGGCGATGGCGCCGTCCTTGATCGGCGTGCAGCCGTCGGCATGTTCGGTGCGGATGTTGAGGACGCCGCAGAGCCCGCCGCAGCCGACCTGAAGGTAGCGCTGGGTCCAGCCGTTGACCGGCAGGCGCAGCTCGAACCGGATCTTCGGCGCGATCACGCCCTGGACGGCGCAGAACGCCTTGTCGCCCCCGCCGGCCAGCTTGGCTGACGTGATCGTGGTCTTGGCCCCGACCTCGGCGCTGACGTCGGCGCTGGCCAGGGCCTCGCATGTCGCGGCGGGTTTCAGCGCTTCGAGCGCGGCCAGACCGGGCGACTGGGCCTGGACCTGGTTGCAAGCACCGAACGCCAGCAACGCGACCGAAGCCGCCAGACGCCCCGCGCCTTGAAGAACCCTGCTCGAAAATCGCATGGACGCCACCAGATCCTCCCGCCTGTTTCGGCTTTCGAACCCATGGCGTTATCAAGGCCGGGGGGCCAAGCGGGTATAACAAATCCGAACGGGCTATAACGGACCGTCCGTCGCTGGCGGCCAAACGCCAATGACCTCCGATTTGGTTATACCTCTCTCCCAAAATGCATACGTGGCTGCCCCAGTGCGATGTTAGCCAGATCCGACCTCGGCCTGTCCGGCGCGCCGCTCGCGCCTGGATCGCCGCAAGGAGACACTCTGGGAGGGGCCTGACCCATGATCATCCGTGCGCTCGACGCCCAACTCGCGCCGCTTGGATCGATACCCGCTCCCCTGAGCTTTCAGGAGGCAGAGCATTGAACAAGGTCGTCCAGAATCCTCCCCGCGCCGCGGCCACGGCCGTCGAAGGTCTTGGCGCCTTCGGCGTGGCGTCGGTGCATGAAGCCCAAGGACGGACCGGCCTGTTGTCCCCAAGGCTGCGCCCGATCTGGCCCGGCGCCCACATCGCCGGAACGGCGGTCACGGTCTCGGTTCCGCCGGCCGACAACTGGATGCTGCATGTCGCCGTCGAGCAGTGCCAGCCGGGTGACATCCTCGTGGTCGCCCCGACCTCGGGCTGCGACGCCGGATATTTCGGCGACCTGCTGGCCACTTCGCTTATGGCGCGCGGCGTGCGGGGCCTGGTGATCGACGCCGGCGTGCGCGACGTGGCCGCGCTGAGGGAGATGGGTTTTCCTGTCTGGTCCAGCGCCGTCTCGGCCCAAGGCACGGTCAAGGCCACCCTGGGCAGTGTCAACGTGCCGATCGTCTGCGGCGGGGCCCTCGTCCGACCGGGCGATGTGATCGTGGCCGACGACGACGGCGTCGTCGTGGTCGAACGGCAGGCCGCGGATGTCGTCCGCGCCGCCTCGGCCGCTCGCGAAGCCAATGAGGCCGGCAAGCGCGCCCAGTTGGCATCCGGCGTGCTGGGCCTTGATCTCTACAAGATGCGCGGATCGCTCGAGGCGGCCGGCCTTGTCTATGTCGACGGCCAGGACGCCTGAGGATGCAGACCGCTATCCCTTGCCTGGTGCTGCGAGGCGGGACGTCCAAGGGCCTCTATTTCCGCGCCGAGGACCTGCCCGCCGACAGGGACCTGCGCGACCGCGTGTTGTTGGCGGCGATGGGTTCGCCCGACGCGCGCCAGATCGATGGCATGGGCGGGGCTGACTCCTTGACCAGCAAGGTGGCGATCCTCTCGCCGCCGTCGCGTCCAGACGCCGACATTGACTACCTGTTCCTGCAGGTCTCGGTGGCCGAGGCGCTGGTCTCCGACCGCCAGAACTGCGGCAACCTTCTGGCGGGCGTAGGGCCCTATGCCCTTGAGACTGGGATGGTCGCCGGCGCCGAAGGACACACCGACGTTCGCATCTTCATGCGAAACACCGACGGCCTGGCCACGGCCCGGATCCAGACCCCCGGCGGACGCGTGAGCTATGACGGCGATTGCCGCATCGACGGCGTCCCCGGCTCAGCCGCACCCATTCCCATTACCTTCGCCGACGTCGCCGGGTCGACCTGCGGCGCCCTGCTGCCAACCGGCCATGTCGTCGACGTCATCGAGGGCGTTGAGGTCACCTGCATCGACAACGGCATGCCCGTTGTCATCGTCCGCGCCGCCGACCTTGGGGTGCGCGGGGACGAAGATCCGGCCGGGCTGGAGGCGAACGCCGAACTGCGCGCCAAGGTCGAGGCCATCCGCCTCGAAGCCGGCCGGCGGATGAACCTGGGCGATGTCACCGCCACCACCGTGCCCAAGGTCACCCTGGTCTCGCCGCCGACGGCCGGCGGCGCGCTGTCCACGCGAAGCTTCATTCCCCATACGGTGCACAAGGCCATCGGGGTGTTCGGCGCGGTCAGCGTCGCCACGGCGGCCTGCCTCGAGGGATCGGTGGCCGCCAGCGTCGCCGTCCGCCCCCTGGCGCCCCCATCCGCCCCCTTGGCGATCTCGGTCGAACATCCGACCGGCGAGTTCACCACCCTCCTCACCCTGTCCCCAGACGGCGAGGTGGTTTCGGCGGCCTTGCTGCGGACGGCGCGGCTTTTGATGGCCGGCCAGGTGTTCGTACCGACCTCGGTATGGGATGGTCGCGGATGAGCCCGCGCCTGACCCTGATCGGCTACGGCGAGGTCGGCCAGGTCCTCCTCGCCGATCTCGCGGCCCAGGGCGTCGACGACATCCTGGTGCATGACCGGCTGTTCGCCGACCCACGCTCGCCGCCTTCCCTGGCGGCCGCCGAGTCCGGGGCGCGCACCGTCGCCGACCTGGCCCAGGCCTGCATCGACCGCGACCTGGTGATCAGCGCGGTTACCGCCGCAGAGGCCCTCAACGTCGCCCGCGCGGCCACGCCGCACCTGGGCCGAGCCTTCCTCCTCGATCTCAACTCGGTGTCGCCCCAGACACGCCAGGTCCAGGCCCAGGTGTTGGGCGCCGGGTCAGGCCGCTATGTCGAGGGGGCGGTCATGGCGCCGATCGCGCCCAAGCGCCTGAAGACGCCGATCCTGCTCGGGGGGCCGGACGCCGCCGACATCGCGCCGCTGTTGAGCCAGCTCGGCTTTTCCGCCCAGGCCGCTAGCGACACGATCGGGCGGGTCTCCGCCGTCAAGCTGTCGCGCAGCATCTTCGTCAAGGGGTTGGAAGCGATCGTCACCGAAAGCCTCGCCAGCGCTCGCCATTATGGCGTCGAGGACGAGGTGCTGGCCTCGCTGGGCAACACCATCCCCCATCCCGATTGGCCCGGGCTTGCGCGCTACCTGCTGTCGCGGCCCTTGGTGCATGGTCGACGTCGCAGCGAGGAAATGGTCGAGGCGGCCAAGATGCTGACCGCCGCCGGCCTTGACGCCTCGATGACCTCCGCCATGGTCGAGGTTCATGCGCGCCAGGGCGGACTGGGGCTCGCGGAGATGGCCGAGACGACGCAGGATCTGGTCGATCTGCTAGACGCCGTCGCCGACCGTGTTCGCGCGCCTTCAGACCGGAAGGACGGCTAGTGCAACGCTATCTGCAGCAGCGCTTGAAGTTCCGGCACCTGCGGGTGATCGACGCCATCGTCACGCACGAAAGCATTCTGCAGGCGGCCAAGGCGCTGGGTCTCTCGCAGCCGGCCCTGACCAAGAGCCTGCAGGAAGTCGAGGAGATCGTCGGCGCGCGCCTCTTCGACCGCCACGCGCGCGGGGCCGATCCCACGCCCTTCGGCCTGACGGTCGCGGCCTCGGCGCGACGTCTGCTCGCCGAGATCGGCCGGCTGGAGGACGAGCTCGACAGGCTGGACGGCGGCGACGGGGGTCCGGTGGTGGTCGGCGCCCTGCCCGTCGCGGCGGCCGGCGTGCTCCCCGGCGCCCTTGCGCGCCTGAAGATCGCCCGCCCGGACATCGAGGTGCGGGTCACCCAAGGTCGCACCGAAGAGCTGATCTCGCTGCTGACCCTGCGCGAGATCGACCTGATCATCGGCCAGCTCTATCCGATCGAAGAGGACGACGGCCTGGTGCGTACGCCCTTCTATTCCGAGCCGATCTCGGTGCTGGCGCGCAGTGACCACCCGTTGTTCGCACAAGGGCTGAACGCGACGCGCGCGCTGGCCGACTACTCGCTCGTCCTGCCGACCGTGTCCCAGCGCGTCGGGCGCGAGATCGATGTCCTGCTCGGCGAACTGGGAGTCTCGCCCCGCCAGCCGTTGCGATCGAGCTCCGCGGCGATGATCCGCGAAATTCTCTACGCCACCGACAGCATCGCGGTGATGCCGCACATGCTGCTGGCCGGCGATCTGTTGCGCGGCGCGATGCGTCTGTTGCCGCTCGAGGCCGAGGCGCGCGCGCGGCCGGCAGGCCTTATCCGCCGAGGCGACACGCCTCTGCTCCGCAACGCCCAGGCCTTCGTCGACGCCGCCCGCGGCTATGTCGGCGAGATCGAGAACCGCCTGGCGCAGCAGCCCGCGAAGCCCTGAGCGGGACCTATAACCGAACCGCATAGCCCTTCCGGTCATCCGATACGACAGCGGCCCTTCAAGGCGGCATTTTGCGCCATCGGCTGTTCATGCCGCCCAAGGATATCGCTTCATGAGCCTCGTTATCGACTGCCACGGCCACTACACGACAGCGCCGGAGGCACACAGCGCCTGGCGCGAGGCCCAGGTGCGCGCCTTCGAGGCCAAGGCGTCGCCGCCGCCCTATCCCGATATTTCCGACGACCAGATCCGGGACTCAGTCGAGGCCAACCAGCTGCGGCTGATCCGCGAGCGCGGCGCCGACATGACTATCTTCAGCCCCCGCGCCTCGACCATGGCCCATCACGTCGGCGATGAGGCCGTCAGCCGCGCCTGGTCCGAGCGCTGCAACGACCTGATCAAGCGGGTGGTCGATCTCTATCCGGAGACCTTCGCGGGCGTGTGCATGCTGCCCCAGTCGCCCGACGCGGGGCTCGCCGGCTCGATCGCCGAACTGGAACGGTGCGTAAGCCAACTGGGCTTCATCGGCTGCAACCTCAATCCCGACCCCGGCGGCGGCCACTTCCGTCACCCGCCCCTGACGAACCGCTACTGGTATCCGCTCTATGAGAAGATGAGCGAGCTGGACGTGCCGGCCATGATCCATGTGTCGGGATCCTGCAACCACGCGCTCCACGCCACCGGCGCCTACTACATCGCCGCCGACACCATCGCCTTTATGCAGCTGATCGAAGGCGACCTCTTCGCCGACTTCCCGAACCTGAGGTTCATCATCCCGCACGGCGGCGGCGCGGTTCCCTACCACTGGGGCCGCTATCGGGGCCTGGCCGACATGCTCAAGAAGCCCGGGCTCGACACCCACCTGATGAACAACGTCTTCTTCGACACCTGCGTCTATCACCAGCCCGGCGTGAAGCTTCTGGCCGAAGTCATCGAGAGCAAGAACATCCTGTTCGGCTCGGAGATGGTCGGCGCCGTACGCGGGATCGACCCGATGACCGGTTTCCACTTCGACGACACCAAGCGCTATGTCGACGCGCTCGACATCCCCGAGGACGACCGGCATGCGATCTTCGAAGGCAACGCCCGCCGCGTCTTTCCCCGCCTGGATGCGATCCTGAAGGCGCGCGGCTTGTAGCTCCGCGCATTGGCGCATGCGAAAGCCCGATTTGCGCCAGGTGCGGACTCCGCGATCGCGCCAGAGACACGACCTTCAAAGCGGCGCTGCAAACACGATGATCGGCACGCTAGCCGCCGGCAGCGTCGCCGCGAGGACCTTCGGCAAGTGCGCGACAAGCCGCCCCACGCCACTGACTGGGCGTGAGATGCCTCCAGCGGCGGAAGGCTTTGCGGAAATTGGCCTCGTCGCCGAAGCCGCAGCGTTCGGCGATGTCGCCCACGCCCAGGCGCGTGTTTTCGAGATACTCGCAAGCGAGCGTGGCCCGGGTCTGGTCGAGGAGGTCCTGGAAGCCGGCGCCTTCATCGTCCAGGCGGCGAAACAGCGTGCGACGCGATAGGCCAAGGGCGCTCGCCGCCTCGCCGGCCGTGCAGCGCCGACCGCTGTTGCCGAGGAAGTAGCTGCGCAGTTCGCGCAGCAGCGGGGTTTCTCCGCTGTCCCCGGCGATCACCGCTTCGCAAAACTCCTGACAGATGTTGGCGGTGAGCGAGCTGGCGTTGGGGCATGGCCGTTCGAGCACGCCGGCGTCGAAACGCCATTCCATCGTGTCGGCCTCGAATTCCAACGGACAGCCGAAAAGGTCGGCATAGGCGCGCCAGTGCCGAGGCCTCGAGTAGGGAAAGCGCATCCGGTTCGAGGGGAAGCGGTCTTCAAGAATCTCGCCCATCAGGGTCGCCATCGAGGCGCGCCAGAACTCGGCCGCGAACGGCAGCAGGCTGCCCAGCGCGCGAGGATTGTCGCTCTGCAGGAGCCCGTGTTCGCCTTCGCGCCGGAAGGTGATCCGCAACACCGCGCCGGCGAGTTCAAGGTGCTGGCGGCCGAAGGCGAAGGCGTCGCCGAAGGTCGGGCTGGTGGCCAGCGCGAAGCCATAGACGCCGAAGTGATGCACACGCTGGCGCGCGCCGGCCCTCAGCGCGGTGAGCGGATCAGGCGCCAGCTCATGGGCCGCGCGCAGCACGGCTAGCCGCTGCGCCTGGGTAAGGCTTCCGCCCAGCACGCGCAGCCCCGCCCGGCGCCTCAGGCTCTCGGCGCCCACGCCTTGCGCTTCGAGCTCGTCGATCAACGCCCGGAGCCCGTGTCCGATCGCGGAATCGAGTGATGGGCGCCCTGGCATCATATCACCTGCTCCGTGACACGAATTCACCTGCCCAGGCAAGGCCATCCGTCGCAAGAACGTCCGAGAACACGGAGAGCCAGCATGTCCGCAGCCATCGGCGTCAAAGTCTCGCACGAAGGGCCGGTCGCCGTCCTTTCGATGGAGCTGGCCCCGCACAACCTCATCGGACTCGACCTGATGGCGGGAATCCGCGCCGGCCTCGCCGCCGCAACGCACGCGGGATCCAGAGCCGTGCTGCTGAAGAGCGGCCTCAGGAACTTCTCGGCGGGGGCCGACACCTCCCTGTTGGCCGAGGCGCTGGGAGAGGCGGGCAGGCTCCCCACGTCCCCACTCGCCTTCCTGCGCGAGCTTGAATCCTTCCCCCTGCCCATCGTCGCGGCCGTGCAAGGGGTCTGCGTCGGCGGCGGGCTGGAACTCGCGCTGGCCTGCGATTTCATCATCGCCGCGCGGTCGGCCAAGATCGGCTCGGTCGAGGCGACGGTCGGGCTCAGTCCGCTGATGGGCGCGATCCAGCGCCAGGTCCAGCGCGCCGGGATCGTCCGGGCCAAGGAAATGGCGATGCTCGGCCGCCGCTACGACGCCGAGACGATGGAGACGTGGAACATCATCAACCGCGTGGTCGACGACGAGAAGCTTGAGGACGCGGCGATGGTCGTCGCGCTGGAACTGGCGAACGGGCCGACGCTGGCGCACCGCATCACCAAGCAGATCGCCAACCTCGCCGCCGACCAGGGTGTCGAGGCGGCGGACGCGGTGATGGAGGAGTTGCAGCTGCCGCTGTGGGCCTCGGAAGACCTCAGGATCGGGCTTGAGAGCCTGATGAAACAGGGCCCCGGCCTGGCCGTGTTCAAGGGACGCTGAGCCATGAGCGCGCCTCTCGATGGAGTGAAGGTCGTCGACTTCTCGCGCGTGCTGGCGGGGCCCCTGTGCGGCCGCACCTTGCAGGATCTCGGCGCCCAGGTGACCAAGATCGAGCCGCCGCGCGGCGACGTTTCGCGGCTTGCCGCGCCGATGAACCCCAATGGCGTGACCGGCTATTACGCCCAGCAGAATGCGGGCAAGCGCAACATCTCCATCGACCTCAACAAGGCCGAAGCCAGGGAGATCGCCTGGCGGCTAGTGGAGCAGGCGGACATCCTGGTCGAGAATTTTCGGCCCGGCACGCTCGCCGCGTTCGGCTTCGACTATGAGAGCGTGAAGCTGCGCAATCCGCGCCTGATCTATGTCTCGATCTCGGGCTACGGTCAGGGCGGCCCATGGCGCGGGCGCATGGCCTATGCGCCGACCGTCCAGGCCGAGACCGGCTTCACCCACCATATGCTGCGCCACTTCGGCGCCAACCTGACGGCGCCGCGGACCGACGCGCTGAGCCACGCGGACGTCTATGCCGGCCTGCAGGCGACGATCGCCGTGCTGGCCGCGCTCCACCAGCGCGAACGCACCGGCGAGGGTCAACACATCGACGTCGCGATGGCGGCGACGCTGCTTTCGGTGAACGAGCATTCCCACATGGACCTCAACGGCCTCGATCCCGGCGACGAACCGGCGATCCTGGGGGCGACCGACGGCTCGTTCTTCACCGGACCGAACGGCGAGCAATTCCTCACCGCGATGAGCCCGGTCAATGCGATCACGTTCAACTGGTTCGCGGCGGCGATGCGCCGGCCCGACCTGCTCGACGATCCGCGCTTCGCCACGTCGGCGCTGCGCCGCGCCAATCGCGAGGCGTTGGAGGCGGTGGTCCAGGCGTGGATCTGGACCTTCCCCGACATGGCGACGCTCGACGCCCAGTTCGACGAGGCCAAGATCGCGATCGGCGAGGTTCGCGGCGCGGCGCATCTGGCCGACAGCGCGTGGGCCGACTATTGGGGCGCGACCCATCGCGTGCCCGACCGACAGGGCGGTGAGTTCCGGCTGCCCGGCCGCCCCTGGAAGTTCTCCGGCGGCGACCTGCCCCTGCCCGGCGCCCCGTCCGAACAGGGCGAGCAGAACGAGGAGGTCTGCCGCGAGTTGGGCTACGCCGAGGACGACATCGCCCGGATGCGCGAGAGCCGCGCCCTGGTCGGCAATTTCACCGCGCAGATGATCGCCATGGTCGGCGCCCAGAGGGCCGCCAAGGCCGCGAAAACGGCGGGATGACGCGATGAACAGACTCGTTGAAACGCTGGCGGCGCAGAAGGCCGCGTCGCGCGCCGCGCCGCGCCGCGCGGGCGAGCGCATCTCGAAGCTCAAGGCGCTGCGCCGGCAGTTGGTGCGCTACCAGGACGTGTTCGCCGACGCCGCCAGCGCCGATTTCGGCGGACGCCCGCACTTCGAGAGCCGGTTGATCGAGGTGATCGGCGCGATCTGGGTGCTCGACCACGCCCGGCGCAATCTCCGGCGCTGGATGAAGCCCGAAAGCCGCATGCCGCAACTACTGTTCGCCGGGCCGAACACGCTCAAGGTCACCTACCAGCCCAAGGGCGTGGTCGGGATCGTCGCGCCTTGGAACATGCCCCTGTACCTGTCCGTCGGGCCGCTCATCACCGCCCTGGCGGCCGGCAACCGGGCGATGATCCGACTGCCTGAGGAAACGCCGCGCGCCAATGCGGTGATCAAGCGGCTGCTGGGCGAGGTCTTTGGCGAGGACGAGGTCGCGGTCTTCTCCGACGATGTCGCCGACCCGGCGGATTTCACCGCCCGGCCTTTCGACCACCTGGTCTTTACCGGCAGTCCACGCGTCGGCCGGCTGGTGATGGAAGCGGCGGCGAAAAACCTTGTGCCGGTGACGCTGGAACTGGGCGGCAAGTCCCCCGCGATCGTCGCCGAGGACTATTCGATCGCCGACGCCGCGCTGCGCGTCACCCACGGCAAGGTCGTCCTGTCGGGCCAGGTCTGCGTCGCGCCGGACTATGCGCTCGTCCCCGAAGCCGAGGTCGGACGTTTCGTGGCCGAGGTGAAGCGCGCCTTCACCCGGTTCTATCCGGACAGCGACCAGGGCCGTCCCGAATATTGCAGCATGGTGGATGATCGCCAGGCCGCGCGGATCAGGGCGCTGCTCGACGACGCGAAGGCCAAGGGCGCTGTGGTCCTGCCTTGCGCCCCATGGACCGGCGGCAGTCGCATCCCGCTCCATGTCGTGACCGGGATCACCCCGGCCATGCGGATCGCCGAGGAGGAGGTGTTCGGCCCGATCCTGCCGGTGATCGGCTATCGCACGCTCGACGAGGCGATCGCCTATGTGGCGGACAGGCCGGACCCGTTGGCGCTCTACCTGTTCAGCGGGCGGCGCGCGGTGGCCGACAAGGTGCTGGGCGAAACCCGCTCGGGCGGGGTCACGATCAACGACTGGGGCTGGCACGTGGTCAACGCCGCGGCGCCCTTTGGCGGGGTCGGCAATTCAGGGTTCGGCGGCTATCACGGCGTCGAGGGCTTCCGCGAGCTCTCCAAGGCCCGGCCGGTGTTCCGCCGCCACCCGATCTTCCCGACCCAGCTGATGCATCCGCCGATCAATACGGGTCCGAGCGGCTTGTTCCAGCGGGTGGCGATGAACTTCTATTCGGGCAAGGGCGATCCCGCGCTGGGCGGCACGCCCTATGGCGAACCGATGGCGGGCCAGGACTGAGCGGAAGTTCAGATGCTCCAGCTGTCGCGGAGCGACTGAGGGGGCTCCTGCGGCATATGCCCCGCTTCCCCCCCCCGGCCCTCTGGGCCACCTCCCCCAAAAAGGGGGAGGACCTCATGTGTCCGCCCCTCCCCGGCCATTCCATTGGTCCGCATAGTCGGCTGAGACGCGCCAATTGCGGACGCTGCGCCAGCCGCCATGCTCGAACCTTCACCGCGCGAAGCAGCAAAGCTGGCCCACAAGGCGGCGATCCGCAGCGGAATGGAGCGAGCCTAGCGGATCGACGAAGCCTAGGCCGCCGATCGCGGAGGCGCCGCCGAGAACGCCTCCACCAGCGCCGTCCGTAGCGGCTTGGGCTTGAAGTCGTCGTCGTACAGGCAACCGCGCTTGTGCTGGCCGTCAGCGCGCGGCCGGAAACTGTCGAGCCAGCTGAAGCGGTCCGAGAGTCCCCAGGTCACGAAGGTCGTGGTCTGCGGATAGGACAGGACGATCTCGGTCCAGGCCTTGCCGTAGGCTGCCACCTGCTTGTCGCGCTCGGCCGCGTCGCCGGCGATATCGCGGTCGTCGACGTCGAACTCGGTGACCAGCAGCTTGTAGCCCAAGCCTGTCACGGCATCGAGAAAGACCCGCCAGTCGCGCTCGCGCCGCTGCGCCGAGCCCTTGTCGGCCGGCGCGGTGATGTGGGCCTGGATCCCCAGGGCGTCGACGGGGATGTCGCCCTTGCGCAGCGACTCCAGCAGGCGCAGCACGCCCAGACGGTGCTTCTCGGAGCCCGTGCCCCAGTCCATGTAATCGTTATAGACCAGCTGGGCCTGGGGCGCGGCCTCGCGGGCGAGTTGGAACGACAGGGCGATGAGGCGGCCAAGGCCCCCAGATGCTTGCGCCAGGACGCTCTCGCGCATGCCGCCGGTATTGGGGTCGATCGCCTCGTTGACGACGTCGAAGCTGCTGACGCGCTTGGCGTAGCGCTTGGCCACCGTGGCGACGTGGCGGCCGACGATGCGATCGCACGCCTCGATGGGCTTCTGGCCAAAGTCGTAGGTCTTGACCCAATCGGGCAGCCGATCCTGGCGGGGCCACAGCAGGGTGTGGCCCCGGAGGTCCTTGCCGGCCTTTCCCGCCCAGGCCGCGTAGCGGTCGGCTTCCTCGAACGTGAACCGGTCAGGACCGGGGCTGAGCGCCGGCCACTTCATGGCGTTCTCGGGCGTGATGACGGCGCACTCGCGCTCGACCAGGGCCCGATAGTCGGCGTTGGCGAAGCCCCTCGCGCCGACGGCGGTCCCGAAGCGCAGGCCACACCGCGCCGCGGCGGCGGCCAGGGTGTCACCCTCGGCCGCTCGGGCCGCGCCCACCGGGACGAAGGCGGTGGCCGCGCCCAGCATCACCTTGCGTCGATCGACCTGCATCACTTGCTGTCCTTCTGGGCGTCCTTCCGGGCATGGTCGGCATAGAAGTCGGCCAGCACGTCGAACGCCAACTTGCGCTGGCCCGTTTCGGAGACAAGGCCCTTGCGGTTCCAGCCCTGTTGATACGGGTTCTGGCGGCGCGGCGAGCGGAAGTCCTTGAGGATCCAGGGCGAGACGCCACGCAGGGTCGGGATCTTGGCCGCCATCGCCAGGGTCGCCCGATAGTAGTCGCGCTGGAATTCCTCGGAAAACTTCTGAGGACCCGGTCGCTCGTCATGGAAGCCGGCCTTGGCATCGGCCCCGAATTCCGAGAACAGCAGCGGCTTGTCGACCGGCACGCGCCATTGGATCGAGGGCACCACCGACAGCCGGTCGGCGGTGTACCAGCCATTGTAGGTGTTGATGCCCATCACATCGAGCGAGGCCGCGAGCGGATCGTTCATGGTCATGACCGGCATACCGCCCTCCTCGCTCCGCTCGGTCAGTAGCGCCGCGCCGACCAGACGGCTGTCGTCGAGCGATCGAACGTCGGCGGCGAGGGTCTGAAGGAAGGCGTTGCGAGCGGGCGAATTGGGGGTCTCGTTGGCGATGCTCCAGATCGCGATCGAGGCGCGGTTGCGGTCACGCACGATGTTCTCGGCCAGCATCTTGCGGGCGGCGGTCAGGGTGGCCGGATTGGGCCAGTCGATCAGCCAGTAGACGGGGATCTCGCTCCACACCAGCAGCCCCAATTCGTCGGCCATGCGGGTGGTCACTTCCGAGTGCGGATAGTGGGCCAGCCGCACGAAGTTGGCGTGGAGCCCCTGCTTGGCCTCGGTCAGCAGGGCGCGGGCGGCGGCCGGGGTGATGGTCCGCGACGGGGCGGCGCCGAACTCCTCCTCGTGCAGGCTGATGCCGCGCAGGAACAGCGGCTTGCCGTTGAGCAGGATTTCGCTGCCCTTGGCCTGGATCGTGCGGAAGCCGACACGGTCGCGCCAGTGGTCGTCGCCCGCGTCGATCGCGACGTCGTAGAGCTGGGGCCGCTCCGGCGACCAGCGCACCAAGGCCTTCGGCGCGGCGACGCTGGCTTGCCACCGGCCGGTCGCATCGGTCACGCCGGACAGGGTCACGCCCAGGGCCGAGGCCCGAAGGGTCACCGTTCGCCCGGCCGCTTGCGGACCATTCAGCCGGACATCGACCAGGATCCGGTTGTCGGCGCCCAGGCGCACCCAGGCGTCGTCGACAAAGGTCTCGGGCGTGGCGATCAGGCGGATATCGCGGGTGATCCCGCCATAGTTCTCCCAGTCGGTGACGGGCGGCGGCACGCTGGACGCGCTGGCGGCCGAATCCACCGCCACGGTCACCTGGTTCTCGCCGGCGCGGAGGCGCTGGGTGACCTCGAAGGCGAACGGCGTGAAGCCGCCCTCGTGCTCGCCGACGAACGCGCCGTTGAGATAGACCCGAGCCTTGTAGTTGGCGGCGCCGAACCGCAGGAATTGGCGCTGGCCGGCCTCGATCTTGGCCGTGAACTTGCGCTGGTACCAGACCAGGCCCTGATAGTGGCGCATCTCGGCCGAGTGGGTCAGCCAGCTGCCCGGCAGGGTCGTCAGCGGCGCGGCCTGCATGTTGTACTCGAACGGTCCGCCGCCCTCGCGCATCGCCGCATCGACGTCGGTCTCGGCATAGCGCCGCTCGCTGGCGTTGGCCGGCTGGCCGTGGAAGTCCGTCACGCCCGAGCGATAGGGATCGATCGAATAGCGCCACAGGCCAGATAGGCTTTCGCCCGGGCGCAGGTCGGCCGCGACCAGCGCGGGAGCCTCCTTGGCGCGCGCCGACGGCGAGACGAACACCGCGGCGGCCACAAGGGCCGCCGCCATCCACCAGGACTTCATATCCGCTACCCCTAGCCGCCGAACCGGGCGCGCAACGACACGGTCAGGCGCCGGTCGGCCACGAACCATGAGCGCGGCGCTGTCACCAGGCTGTTGTTGATGACCTGCGAGGTGCGCGTCGTCTCGGCCGTCAGGTTGTAGCCCTGCACGCCCAGGCGAACGTTCGGCGAGACGGTGACGAAGACGGAGGCGTCCAGCTGGCCGGTCGCTTCCGAGAAGATCGGCGCGAACGGCACGATCACGTCACGCGTCGTCAGCAGGAACTTCGAACGCCAGGAATAGGCGGCGCGCAGTTCGACGCGGCCCTTCTGGTAGAAGGGCTGGATGTTGAAGGTGTGCTTGGACAGGCCCTGCAACGGCAGCTTGCTGGTGTCGACGGTGGCCACGGTGCCCGCCGCGACGTCGGGGTCGGTGCTGCTGAGCGTGCTCTGCCGCACGCCGTCCGCCTGGACATAGGTGTAGTTGGCGGTCAGGCCCAGGCCCGACAGCGCCCCCGGCAGGAAGTCGTAGGCCTGGGAGTAGCCGACCTCGAAGCCGCGCACCTTGCCGGTGTCCTTGGAGTTCAGCGGCGTGGTGACGATGCCGTCGAAGCTGACGCCGTTGTTGGTGAAGGTCAGGCGCTCGGTGCCGTTGGTGACAACGCCCTTCAGGTCCTTCGCGAACATGGCCAGCGACACCTGCCCGACCTTGGAGAAGTAGTACTCGGCGGTCAGGTCCAGGTTGGTCGCCGTCACCGGCTTCAGGTGCGGGTTGCCGACGTTAAACACGGCGACGGGCTTGCCGTTGGTGATGATCGCCTGGTCGGCTGTGTTCAGGACCACGCTGTAGTAGGCCCGGGTGAGGCCGAACTCGGGCAGCGAGATCGACCGGTTCAGGGCGGCGCGGAACAGCAGCCCGCCGCCGACATTCAGCTTCGCATTGAACGACGGCAGCCAGTAGTCGTAGTCCAGCTTGGTGGTGATCGGCGTCATCGCGCCATTGGCGAACTTGTTGGCGTCCGGCACGAAGGCGCAGAACAGCGAGGTCGGCTGGGTGCAGGTGTAGACCCGCGACGGATAGGCATAGTAGCCCGAGGCCTCGCGGGTGGTCTTGGTGTAGCGCAGGCCGGCATTGCCGCTCAGCGACCAGCCATTGCTGAGCACGCCGCTGAAGCGGGCGACGGCGTAGGCGGCGTTGACCTTCTCCTCGACCGGATTGATCTCGCTGGGCAGGTAGTCCGTCCCCGCGATGACCCCGCAGCGCTGCGCCAGCGGGACCCAGTTCTGCGGGCAGCCGTTGAGCAGGCGGGCGCGCCATTCGTCGCCGATCTGCAGCAGGGTCGAGCCCAGGGCCGCATAGTCGCGCAGCTTGTCAGCGGGGAAGTAGAGACGGCCGGCGCCGGCCGGGCTGTCCACGCGACCGCGCAGGAAGTTGTCGAACAGGAAGCCTTCCTGCGGCCCGACCGGACCGCCGAGACGCGCGGGATCGGTCCCGACATTGTCGGGCTTGCCGTTGATCGGGTCATCGAACCAGACGGGCCCGGCGCCGGCATAGATGTCGCTGAGCACACCGTAGTTATAGGCCGAGAAGCGGGCGGTGTTCTTGCGGTCGGCCCAGCGGTAGCCGACGTCGACCGACTTCAGCCAGCCATCGGGCGCGGTGTAGCGCAGGTCCAGGCGCGCGGCGTCCTCGTCGCCGGTGCTGTTCTCGACGTGGTCCATCGCCGCGCCGTAGAAGCTGTTGTACGGGCTCAGATAGCTGTCGTTCGGGGCCGCCAGATAGGTCGGGCGGAAGGTGATGCCGGGACACGCGGCCGCGGTCGTGCAGGGCTCCACCGGCAGGAACTTCACCGTCGGCAGGTCGCCGCCGTTCAGCTGCAGCACGGTGTTCTGATAGGTCACCGCGCGCACGCTCATGTCGTAGACATCGACCTTAGAGCGGACGTGCTGGTAGTCGGCCGTCAGCGCCAGACGGTCGTTGATCTCGTATTTGAGGTTGGCTCCGAAATCGTCGGTCACCAGGTGGCGGTCGACATAGCGGACGGTGTTGTTGCTCTTCATGCCGGCCAGCGGCACCCGGGCGCGGGAGTTGTACTGGTCGTCGCGATAGCCGACCGGCACCGTCAGGGTCCCGCTGGTGAAGACGCCATCGTCGTCGAAGGTCAGGCTTGTCCCCGTCAAGGCGCGGGCGTCACCGGCCGAGGTGACGTTGTCGGTGGCGATCTCGGCGGTGTGCTCGTCGGACTTCTCCCGCGCGTCGGAGCGCAGGAACTGCGCCGTCGCCGTCGCGCGGCCGTCCAGGCTCTTCCATTGCAGCGCGCCGGCGTAGCCGTACCGCAGACGGTCATACTCTTGGGTCCGCTGACCACCGCCGCGCGGCACCCAGACCTGCCGGGCGCCCGCGGTGGTCGGGGCGACGAGATTGCCGGAGGCGTCCAGGCCCCGCAGGCCGAAATTGGCGATCTGGATGCCATCGGCGCGCGAGTGCAGCTCGGAGCGCACGAGGCTGACCATGGCGCCGATCTCGCCGATGCCCGTCATCGTCCGGTCGCTGGCCAGCAGCGAGACGTTGGGCGAGCTGCGCTTGGCGAAATCGCTGTTGTTCAGCTCGACCGTCGCGGCCAACAGGCGGCGCTTGGCGTCGAACGGAGTGCGGGTGCGCAGATTGACCGTGCCCGAGATGCCGCCTTCGATCATGTCGGCGCTGGGGCTCTTATAGACGTCGACACCCGACAGCAGCTCGGCCGGCACGTCGGCGAAGCTGAGGCCCCGGCCGTTGTTGGCGGTGAAGGTGTCGCGGCCGTTCAGCTGGCTGCGCGTATAGGTCAGGCCGCGCACGACGACGCCGCTGCCTTCGACCGAGAAGCGGTCCGGATTGTTGCCGGCGGTGAAGCGCGTGATCGAGACGCCGGGGATGCGCTGGATGGCTTCCGTCACCGAGCGGTCGGGCAGCGCGCCGATGTCCTGGGCCGAGACGCTGTCGACGACGACGTCGGCGTCGCGCTTGAGATCGCGAGCGCTCTGGATGCTGGCGCGCAGCCCCGTGACGACGACCTCGCTGACGATCTCCGGCTCGCTCGTCTGCGGCGCCGGCGTTGCGGCGGCCTGAGCAATGGCTTGCGGCGCCCCCAGCAGGACGCCGAGCACGATCATCGAGGCGCTCAGTTGGAGGCGCGGTTTGCGGACAGCCTCAAGGCGGTTCTTCGTCGACACGGACATCTTGTCTCCCCCTGCATCTTCGGCGGCTAACCCGCCGTTTTGTTCAAAGTCACCTGGCCAGTTTAGCTTGACCGGTGGCAGTACGGCGCCCTTCGCACGCTGCGCGCAGCGAACGCCGTTCACCCAAAAAATGTCCCGGAAAGTTACCGGTAACCGGAGAAACGTCGCATTACGACGCCCCGATGAGCACGGAAATAGCCACACAGCTGGCAGCGCTGTCAAAGCGAAATTCGCGAAGTCCCCTGGCCAATTTTGAAATCCGAGGAAAAACAGGGCGTTGCCCCATAAAATGTCCTGGCCACTTTGGCCGAGAGCGACTACTGGGCGACCAATTCGCACCACCAGTGGCCTTGAGGACCGGTAACCCGACTGTCGCGCCAAAGCCGCGCATCGACATCTGACGCAAGTCGCGTCTCGCATTGTCAGAGCGAAATTTGGGCGTGGTCAGCGCGATCCAGGGCGCCCTTGGCTTGGGGCCACCACCTTCCTGGCGCCAGGACGGCATCGAGCGTGTGCCTGTCGACGATCAGGACGTAGGATCGCCTCGCCTAGCAAGCACAGGTTACCATTCCAGGTGCGTCGCAGTTGACGCCGCTGGTAGCGTGACGCCGGCGCCGAGTTGATGTTCTTTGGACGATCAGACCGGTTCAGCAGAAAACGAAAGGGATGTCGTGCGATTGTCGTCTTTGGTCCTCGCAGCGTTGTTGTTGCCTACGGCCGCCTCCGCCCAGACCACGCCTGATCCGACCCGGCTCAAGGCCGACGTCGCCAAGCTGGTGAGTTTCGGGACGCGGCACACGCTGTCCGACCCCGATCACCCGACGCGCGGGATCGGCGCGGCGCGGCGCTGGTATGCGGAAGAGATGAAGCGGATCGGCGCGCGCTGTGGTGACTGTCTCCAGGTCTCCACCGTCGAGCGCGTGTTCACGAATGACCGCGCGCCCAAGGGGGTGAACGTGGTGGACGTCCTGGCCATCCAGCCCGGTCGCGATCCGAACCGTGTGGTGATCGTGCAGGGCCACATCGACAGCCGCGTGACGGACGTCATGAACTTCACCAGCGACGCGCCTGGCGCGAACGACGACGCTTCGGGCGTGGCGCTCGTGCTGGAAGCCGCGCGGCTGCTGTCGGGCAAGAAGTTCGACGCCACGATCGTCTACGCGGCGCTCTCGGGCGAGGAACAAGGGCTGCTGGGCGGAACTCTGTTGGCCGAGACGGCGAAGGAACGGGGTTGGACGGTCACCGCCGTGCTGAACAACGACATCGTCGGCAATACGGTGGGCCAGAACGGCGCGCGCGTCGCCGATCGGGTGCGGGTGTTCTCCGAGGGCATCCGGGCAATCGAAGGCGCCCCTGAACAGCTGGTTCGCCGCGGCAACGGCGGCGAGGACGACGGTCCCAGCCGCGCGCTCGCCAAGGCCATCGACCATGTGGCGCAAGGTATTCCAGGCGGCCTGGACGTGTTCGTGGACAGGCGGCCCGACCGCTTCGGCCGTGGTGGCGACCATGAGCCCTTCCTCAGGCTGGGCTATCCCGCGATCCGCTTCTCGGTGGGTATCGAGAACTACAATCAGCAGCACCAAGACCTGCGCACCGCGAACGGAGTCGAGTATGGCGACACGGTCGACAAGATGGACTTCCCGTACCTGGCCAAGGTGACGGCGATCAACGTGGCGACCATCGCGCGCCTGGCGGCCGCGCCGGCCGCGCCCGAGCAGGTGTTGCTGCGGGGCGCCTTGGGCAGCGACACGACCGTCTCCTGGACCGCCGTGCCCGGCGCGACGGGCTACCGGGTCCACTGGCGCCGTAACGACAGGCAGGACTGGACCGACCATCGCGACATTCCGGCCGGCGCGACGGAGACCACGCTCAAGGACGTGAACGTCGACGACACCTTCTTCGGCGTGTCCGCGCTGTCGTCCAGCGGCGCCGACAGCATCGTCACCTTCGGCGGACGCGCGCCGCGCCCCACGCGCTAGCAAGTCCCCGGATAGAAAAAAGATTGAACCCGCGCCGGTCAGCCGGCGCGGGTTCTTTCGTTTCAGTTGGAAAGCTCGTCGCCGCCCGACAAGGCCGGGTGGCGACGAAACCCTTAGAACCGGAAGCGCATCCCGGCGCGGTAGGAGCGGCCCAGCAGGTCGTAGGGCGCGCTGGTCCCAAACGAGGTGCCGCTGCTGGGGATCGGTTCGGGATCACGGTCGAACAGGTTCTCGACCGCGCCGAACAGCGTGATCCGACGGCCGCCGATGGTGACGTCGTAATTCTCGGCGAGCTCGACGTACAAGACCGGGTCCACCTTGTTGAACGCCTCGGGGATACCGGTGCGGCTGGTTTCGGGCTGGTTGGTGATCTTGCCCTTGCCCAGGTAGCGCGTGGTCAAGGTCGTGCGGCTCGGACCGGCGACATAGGTGGCCGTGAACAGGCCGCGCCACTTCAGGCTCCCGAAGGTGCCCAGGGTCGGCGGCGCGACGTCGCCCGGCAGGACGGTCTCATCCTTGAGCCGCTGGGAGATCAGCAGGCGCAGGTTGATCGCGCCCGGCAGCTTGTCGCTGAACTTGTCGAGCGTGGTGCGGTAGCCCAGCTCGTAGTCCACCCCCTCGACAGCGACGGTCTGGGCGTTGATGCCGCTGGTGTAGATGGTGGCGTTGACCAGGTTGGTCGCGCCCGCCGCCTTGACGATCGAGTCGCAGGCCGCCGGGTTCTGCGGCCGATTGAAGCCGTAGCACATGTCGATGATCTGCTGTGCGCCGACGGCCGTGATGGCGTCGGCGATGTCGATCTTGTACCAGTCCACCGACAGGCTGAGGCCGGGCGCCCAGTGAGGCTGGTAGACGCCGCCGGCGGTCCAGGTGTCGGCGATCTCAGGCTTCAGGTTCGGATTGCCGCCGCTCAAGGTGATGTTGGGCACCTGCGGGCTGCCGGCCTGGCTCCGGTCCAGATAGGCGTTCACGAACTGGCTGCTCGGGGCGAACAGGTCGTTCAGGTTGGGCGCGCGGATGTCGCGCGAGCGGGTGCCGCGCAGCCGCAGATCGTCATTGATGTCCCAGGTCAGGCCCGCCTTCCAAGTGGTGACCTTCCCGCTGGTCGAATAGTCGGTCCGACGGATCGCGCCGTTGAACTCAAGGCTCTTGGCGACGGCGGTGTCCTTCAGCAGCGGGACCAGGATTTCGCCGAAGGTTTCCTTGACGTTGTAGCCGTTGGCGCCGCCCTTGAAGTTGCCGACGTTCCACAGTGACTGAAGCGAGTATGAGTCCGCCGTCGATGAGAACGACTCCTTGCGATACTCGAAGCCCGCCGCGACCGAGACCGGCCCGGCCCAGGTGGAGAAGGGGCTGTACTGGCCATCGATCGACCAGACATCCTGTTTGAAATCGATATCCTGGCGCGTCCGCAGCCCCTCAGCGGCGCCCGTGACCCACGCGATGGACGCCGCGCCCAGCGAGCCCTCGCCAAACACATTCATCGGCACGCAGCCGTTGGTCGGGTTGGTCAGGGTGGAGCGGCAGATCGCGGCGCCGGCCGCGACACCGGCCACGCCACCGGTCACCGGATTGGCGATGACGTCGATCGCCTGATTGAACCGACCAAGGATGATGTTGTTGTCGCGGGTATACCAGACATCGCTGTGGCCACGCTGATAGTAGGCCCGCCACCGGCCGCTATCCAGGAAACGGCCTTCCAGCGCCGCCAGGATCCGGTCCTGCCGGCGATTGTAGCCGGCCTCGCCGATATGCGTCCCCGGCTTGTTGATCATATCATAGAAGAGTCGAGCCATCTGGAACGACGTGACGCCGGCCTGGTCCATGGCCTGCTGCGTCACCACTGGTAGGAACGGGTTGGCCCTGTTGATCGTGAGCGCGGTGGCGCCTTGGCGGTTGTAGACCGCCGACCAGTTGACGGTGTCGTTGCCGGCGTAGCTGGCCTCGAAGATCGCCGTGATCTTGTCGGTCAGCTCGTAGCTGCCCCGGCCATAGATGCTCCAGTGCTCGTCGTCCGGCAGGAGAGCGCCGCGAATGGGCATCGACTCGATGGAGCCGCCGGCCTGCACCTGACCTTGCTGGATCGGGCCGAGGACGAAGGTTCCCACCGTTCCGCCGGGACCAAAGGACATGCCCGCCAGGGGACCGGACGCGATCACGCCGCCGGGGGTGCTGTTGTAGCCCGCGTCCGTGCGGACGATCTGACCGGCCTGGCCGTTCGTGGCCGTCCAGGTCGGGTTGTTCATGAGCCGAAGCCCGGGCTGGAACCAGTCGCGAGGGTTGTCGTAGAAATCGATCCGATCGCCCTTGTAGTAGTTTCCGCTCAGCAGGAGGTGGCCCTTGCCCCCCCCGAACTTGCGGCCATAGGCCAGATCGCCCGAGACGATCCGGCCGTCGCTGCGATCGGTCTGGCTGAAGTTGACGCCGCCCTTGAGGCCGGTGAAGCCGGTGTCGAGGATGAAGTTGACGACGCCCGCGACCGCGTCGGAGCCATAGGCGGCCGAGGCGCCGCCGGTCACGACATCGACCCGCTGCACCAGGTTCTGCGGCAGCAGGTTTACGTCAACGGCCGGAGACATGCCGGAGCCCACCACGCGGCGGCCGTCCAGCAATACCAGCGTACGAGTGACGCCCAGGTCACGGGCGCTCAACTGGTTCGCGCCGCCGGTGGCGTTGGCGAACAGCGTCGTCGTGCGCGGCGTGTTGCCCGTGCCCATCGAAGGCAACTGGGTGATGTAATCGGCGATGTTGGTGGGGTTACGCTCCTGAATGTCCGCCGCCGACAGGACGGTGGTCGGGGTCGGAGCCTCATTGCCGTTGCGCACGATGCGCGAACCGGTGACGACGACCTCTTCAACCTGGCTGGCTTCCGACGCGGTCGAGCTTTGCTGGAGGGGCGGCGCACTCGCCGCCTGGGCGGCGGCCGGGTTGGCCGCAAGACTCAAGGCGGAACCCGCCGCGATGGCGACACCCGTAAAAAGGCGCCACCGGAGATTCTTCAACACACCCACTTGAGACATACCCGACACTCCCCAACACAAATGTTACAACCGTAAGGTTGTAGCGCCACATATCCGGCGTCAATTGCTGGAAAACGGGGTGACTAGTGCTGAGATGGCTGTCCGCTTAGGGATTGAACACCTCGGACGCCCTAGAACGACAATTGCGTGCAGGCTGCGCGCCTGACTGGCGCCATTGAGCTGCCGTTGACTTGGCTGCAGAAACTAGACGTTCAGCCCGCTTGGGATGCGCGGAAACCGCTGGTGACCAACCGCCGCCGCCCGGGATCACGAACGGCGCTTTTCCGCTTGCACCGGCCCCAGGGGCCGGCCCGATACAGCCAAGCGTTCGAGGAAGTTGTCACATGACCAAGACTGGTGCGTATCTCCGCTCTGCTGAAGCTGCTCGCCGCTTCGGCGTCAGCGGGAAGGCGTTGCGGCTTTACGAGGCCCATGGGTTGCTCCAGGCCGAACGGACCCTCGCCGGCTGGCGGGTCTATGGCCCTGAGCAGATCGCGCGCCTGCATCAGATCATTGCGCTCAAGAGCTTCGGCTTTCCGCTCAGTCGGATCGCCGAACTGCTGTCGGGCGGCCTCCCCGACCTGGCGACGTTCTTGTCGTTGCACGAAGAGGTGCTGCGACAGGAAGCAAGGCGGGTCGAGGTGGCGCTTAGCCTTCTGTCAGCGGCGCGGCTCAAGCTCGCGCGGCATGGCGACCTTTCCTCGGATGACCTGATGAACCTCACCAAGGAAATAGCGATGACCGAAGAACGCAAAGAGGATCTGGCCGCCGTCTACCAGGCGATCGCGAACAGGCATTTCACGCCAGATGACCAAGCCAGGCTAGCCGCCAATGGCTACCAGGGCATGGACAAACCGGACGCCGATTGGACCAAGTTGCACGAGGAAGCAACGCGGCTGATGCAGGCAGGCGCCCCTGGCTCGCCGGCGGCGATGGATCTCGCGCGCCGCTGGATGGGCAAGGTGTTCGAAGCAACGGGCGGCGATCCCGCCTTGACCAGAAAGATGAAGGCCGTGGCGCGTGAAGCCAACGAGCAGCCCGCGTTCGCCGCCATGTCCAACTCGGGAAACGCGCTCATGGACTTCGTCTCCGAGGCCTATGGCGCGGCGATTTCAGCCGGCATCATGCCTAGCCCGCACGAAGCGACCTGAGTGCAATAGGTCCGCCTCGCGCTGCATGCCGTGCAGCGCGAGGCGGATGGGCAAGCGCATGTCCCACCACTGTCGCCGAGCGTTATTTTCAGGCGCTCGGCCAGCTCCCAGCCCACGATCTTCCGTCCAGCGCGCCAGAGCGCCCTCCCGGCAAACTATTCGGTCTCGTCCTCAACGCCGGTCAGTTCGGCCAGAGCGCGCTCCAGATCGGGCGTCTGGAATGGTTTGTGAAGCACCAAACTGTCCTGGTACTCGGGGATGATCCCCTCGCGGCCGTAGCCGGTGGCGAAGAAGAAGGGGATCCCACGCTCCCGCAGGATGTCGGCGGCGGGGAAAGCCTTGTCTCGCCCGAGGTTGACGTCGAGCATCGCCACGTCGAAGTCGGCTGAACGCGCCGGGCCCAGGGCGTCTTCCAGGCGCATCGCCGGCCCCACCACCTCGTGCCCCAGACCCGTCAGCATGGTTTCGGCCATCATGGCCGCCATCTCGTCTTCGACTCGTAATGTCCGCCAGCGACTCCCCGTCGCGCGGCCAGAAGGCGTCCAGATAGACGATCGAGGCGATCCGGTCGGCGTAGCGCTCGGCCACGCCGGTGATGACCATCCCGCCATAGGAATGGCCGCAGAGGACGATGTTCGAGAGGTCCTTGAACCGAATCTCGCCGGCGATGTCGTCGATGTGGGTCGTAAGATTGACGCTCGGGCTGAGCAGGTGAGAGCGTTCACACAAGCCCGTCAGGGTGGGAGCAATAACGACGTGGCCCCGGGCCGTCAGCCGGGCGCCCACCTGATCCCAGCACCATCCGCCGTGCCAGGCGCCATGCACGAGCAGAAACGTCGTGGGTTTACCCCGGCCGCGCGGCTGCGCTGGGGCGGCGGCGAGCGGCACGGCGGTAAGCGGTGCGCCGGTCAGGACCGCGCGACGGTCCGATCCCAGATTTTTCGGCATGATTTCCCCCGATCCGGGGATCAACTTGCTCTGTCGTCGAGAGATGTCAAACTCACCTAGCGCTTGCTCTGGCTGGCCGACGCTCCGTCCGACCGACAGAGTTGCGCCAGTATCCGCCAAGACGACTATAGGCGCTTCGTCCAGCGCACGGCGCGCCGTTGCGCATGATGCTGTAGAGGCAAGGACAGTTGCCTGGATAGTTGGCCAAAGATCGCTGGATCAGCAGTCGTCGGATATCCAGCTCTGCCCCCTGCCCCGCCGCGCTGGATGGCGTAGGAACGGTCGCCAAGCAGTAGGCCCCAATTGCAAACGCTACCGCGAAGGAGGTCGGTCTAAAATTCTGGGCGCGAGACAACATAGGTCCGCTCGGCCAAATTGATGACGATCTGGCGGGGCTTCGGGCGAACGACGGCCTTCGCCGCATTTGGCCTGACGACCTGGCCGGGTTCGGCGCGAGGGGCTGAGATGACCGTCCTGCGTTCGACGGCCTGTACGACATAGGCCTTGCGCACTCGCAGGGCGACCAGGCAGCGATGCTTGGCCATCTCGCCGCCTCCCGTGCAGGCCAAATCCTTCTGATCCTTCAGCCAATTGGCCAAAGCCTCCGGTCTGGCGCCAAACAGAAACTCGACTCGACGATTATAGCCCATGTTGAGCGGCGAGCTGTTCTCGTAGAGCGGCAAGCTTTCGCCAAAGCCGACGCTCCAGATATCCGGCAGGTTCGCCCCGGCATCGCGAAGGGCTTCCGCGACCGATCGGGCCCGGTCCATCGACAGAGCGTAGTTGTAAGGCTCGCTACCGCGATTGTCGGCATGTCCGGCGACAAACGTGGCAACGTCGGGGACGTCGCCTTGCAGCATCCCGGCCATGGCGGCGATGATCCCGTAGGCGCTTGGCAGAACCTTGGCCTCGTCGGTCGAGAAAAAGGTGCTCTCGGGAAACACCACACGCAGCACGGGGGTGTCGCGCTGGCTGCCCTCGGGCATGGCTGCAGCCGGGATTATGTATTCGTAGAATTCTGGCTCAGGCGCCAAGCTCAGTTCTCGCACCAGCCGACGCAACCGACGCGAGCGGGTCTGATGCTCAAGCGCGATCGCTTCCTCCGGACCCATCATACGAATGGTCTGGGCCATGGTCGGCGCGGCTGTCGCGACACCACATAGCCCGCCCAGCAGGTCCCGGCGCCCCAAACCTCGCATGGCCCTAAATTCCGAAGGCACAGACTGGGTCGCGCCCGCAACCGCTGTCGCCCAGCACACGGAACGCCATCAGACGGTTACGTCCTGCGCGCGAATTCCGTCAGCTTTGAGTTTGTCCAAGGTCACCCAACTGTCCCCTTTGAGACAGACGACATCGCTGGAGGAGCTTTCTTGATCCTCGATCTTCAGATCGGTGCTCAGTCGCCGACAATTGAGAACGTCGGCGGTCTTGGGTGACGTCACCTGCACCACGTTCGATGCGCTAATGGTCGCGCTGGCGGCCTTGTTATCGGCCGTTTGCCATTGCTGAGTCTGCTGTTCACCGGAATTGAGCGCGGTCAGCTGGAGCGCACGGACGTATTCTTTGTCCTTTTTGTTGGCGACCGACAGCATAGCCGCGCAAACGAGGCCGCCAGCGGCGGCTCCGAGCGCCGCGCCCTCCCCGCGTCGTCGCCCATCGGCCACGGCCGCGCCGACCAAAGCGCCGGCGATCAGCGCAAGGGCGCAGCGCCCCATGGCCTTCTCGACCTCCGTCTTACCATCTATCGCTCGACCCGCGAAGGCGGCGGTCGTCACCGCTTGAGCGTGGACTTGGACGATCGGCGCGCAGCTGATCGACAGTGCGGTCAAGGCAGTCAGTAAACGGGCCTGTCGGGTCATGATCTTTTCCTCCGCAGCGCGGGGCGCTAACCGCCGTTCCGCTGCCCTTCCAATGTCATCGCGCCGCCAGGGCGCCCGATAGAGATCACCGGATCATAGATCCGCCCCTTAAGCCGACCGCCGCGGTCGGTGGCCTCCATGAACCGCAGGCCGGCGAGTGGGGCGTCTTCGCGCACCTCTGGGGCTTGGCCCGGTTGGATGCGCCAAAGTTGTCCCAAACCGCCTGCTGGATCGCTGCGCAGCTGACAATCGGCCGCGTCGATGCATCGCCACTCGCCGCGTACAGGCGTAGCGCGCTGGCCGTGTGAGGCGGTGTAGCTAAGCCAGCTATTGACCAACTGCCCATCAGCGGTGCTGGCGAGGCGCAGGGTCATGGGCATGCGGATCTGCGGCGTGGCCTCCAACAAGCCCTGATAGCGGACGACCTGCGTCGGCGCCGGCGACAACCCGTTGGGCGAGAAACCGCCGACACGTCCCAGCTCGGCCTGCGAGCCCAGCATGAACGCCGACAGAAATTGCTCTCCGGCTTCCTGGGGCGGGGTGCCCGGCGAGACCAAATAGAGTTCAGCCTGGCCCAGCTTGAGGCCGACATCAGCGGCGGCGCCGAAACCACGGCGGCGCGCCTCACCGACATCGCCTCCCAGAGCTGGAAGGCTCCGGCCAAGCTCTGTAAAGACAAATACCCGGCGAACGGCTTGATCGGCGCTAACCGGCGGCCCCAGAGCCCGCAAGAGTTTGATCAATGGCGACCCGCGAAGATCTTCACCGCTGGTGGCCGGTTCGCTAAGCGGACTGAGCGTGACCAACGACATCAGAAGCTTTTTCTGAAAAGCGTCCTGCTGCTTGGAGATCTGCGATTTGAGATCCGATCCAAAGTATTTCTGGGTGGCGCCGCCTTGGGTGTTGACCAACTCCGCCGACGAGGCGCCAGGCAGACAGCCTACAAAAACCGGCGTCAAGGCGCCTGTCTTGACCGATCCGGCCAGGATAGTGATGCGCTCGCGTGGCGCGGTCGCGCCAGACTCCAACGCACGAGCGGGATCTGCCAGCCCGACCGCGAGCTTGAAGAATTCAGGATTGGTCTCGCGAAACGTCTCGGGAGGTGACGGCTTGATGGCGCTGAGGTCCACCACAATCGTGGTTTGCCGCAGTGCTGGCGCCAGGCCCGGCACGGAACAAAAACCTTCGAACTTAATCGGCCCGCTGGCGCCCAAGTCGTCGGAGGCCGGATCGCAGCCAGCCAGCAAGAGCGACATAGCGCCGATTGCGGCGACGCCGAAGATCCCCTTTGATCGCATCAACGCTCACCTGACGAGAAGCCCAGCGTCACTGACTCCGACGCGAACTCCCGCGGCGTCAGCAAGCGATCGAGCGTGACCGGCACGATCTCTTCATAAGCACCTTCTGGAAGACGGAACCGCGGCTCTTCGTCCGCACCCGCTTCGCGCTGGGCCTGGATTAGTCCGTTGCGGTAGTCGAGCAGCGCCGCAATCACCTCTTGGTCCTTCTCGACGATCTGTTCGACAGCGCCGCGGAGGGCGGCGTGGTTGGGGCCACGCGTATTTGAGGCCTGGTTGGCCTCTTGAGCGATGGCATTGTCCAAGCCTTGGCGCTGGGCGTCCTGCTGCAAACGACGCTTGGCCTTGATCCTCTCCATGGCCTTGGTCGCGCGTTTAAACTCGCGGTCCTTTTCGGCGTAATTCGGATCGGGATCGTGCAGACCGTAGGCTACTAAGATCGCCACCAGATAGGCGACGATATTGCCAAACAGCATGAAGGATATCCCGCCGAACATGGAAGGCGGCGACGATCCCAGAATGCGGGCCTGTACGATGTATTCCCGAAGGTAATAGTAGCGCGAGCCGGCGACCATCGCCAAGGCCACCGCCAGCAGAACTGCCCCGATCGCCAGCCGCCGCGTCGCATCGCTATGGCGAGCGGGATGGGACTTGTCGCCCGGATCTTGCGGCGAAAAGAGATAGTTCCATTGCCGCAGGACAACGCCATGGAAATGCGATGCGGCGGCGATCGCCGCCGCCACGGCCATGGTCGCGCCCGTGGCGAGAAATGGGCTGGTGATGTACGGCACCTTCAGGAAGCTCTCGAAATTGATGAAAGCTTCGAGGGCTACCAGCAAAAACAAGGCGAAAATGTATAGCAGCGGCCGTGGCGCCACGGGCTCGCGACCATGCCGGGCCTTCAGGGTATTGAACTCGAGCCGGGCGCGGTAAAATCCATCGATCAGCGAGCGATTGTGGTCGAGGAATTGCGTGGTCTGCTCGATACGATCCGACAAGCTTTGGGAGCGCACCTCGTCGCGACGCACTTCCAGGAACGAGCTATTGGGTACGCCTGGCGGCATCTTCTCAGCGTGAAAGCTGCTTTGCAGTTCGCTGATGGCCTTTCCGCGAGGTCCCGCCACCCAAGCCGCGTACCATGCCGACATAGCTGGCGTAAGCCCCCCAGGCGTCTGGGCGTTGTGGCGCAATCTCGCGCGCGTCAGGTCGATCGCCGTCGAGCTCGCGGCTTCGCCTTCGAGGCGTGACAATAGCTGTTTGCGGGCTGGCGATCCCTCGGAAAGATCCAGAGCGCGATAGGCGTCAACAGAAGTCAAAGTACCCCCCGGCACATGACCGTCAAAATGCTCCGGCCTAACTTGACCTTAACCAATCGCACTCGCGCGTAAAGGGGAATGCCAAACCAATACGCGCATGGATGGCGTTGCATTGCTGAGCGATATCTGCAGTCGGCTAGTGTCCCTGCTGGTGCTCATGCGCGCAGGAGCGGGAGGCCAGCGCCATGAGCTGACATTGGCCCACTTCCAGAAATTGGACCTTCGTCGGCTACCCTCCAGGACCCATGCGCGACCGATCTCCCCTATCAAATTTCAAAGAGCGATGCCCGCTTGGATTGCGAGTGGTTCGCCGACTAGGGAGCGTTGCGCTGCAAAATCTCGCCAATTCGGCGCCCGAGCTGCTCAATCGCGAACGGCTTGGTGATGATCTCCATGCCCCCGCCGAGGAACGCCGCTTGGTCGGCCGCCTGCTTGGCGTAGCCGGTCATAAACAGGATTGGCAGGTCGGGCCGGGTCTCGCGGGCGATCTCGGCCAACTGCCGACCATTGAGGCCGGGAAGCCCGACGTCGCTAATCATCAGGTCGATCTTCCGCGAGGATTCGAGGATGGGCACGGCCTGGCGCCCATCGGCGGTTTCAACGCCGCGATAGCCTAGCTCTTCCAGCACCTGCATCACCAAAAGACGGACGGCCGGATCGTCCTCGATGACCAGGACCGTTTCGCCCGCGCCGGTCGGCGCGGCCTCGTCGCTGGCCAAGACCTCGTCCTCGACCAAGCCCACATGCCTGGGCAGGAACAGTCGGATGGTTGTACCTCGCCCTTCCTTGCTGTCGATGACGACATGGCCGCGTGACTGCTGCACGAAGCCATAGATCATTGACAGACCTAGGCCTGTTCCCTGGCCCAGCGGCTTGGTGGTGTAAAAGGGGTCGAACACCTTCTCCAAGACCTCGGCGGGCATGCCCGTGCCGGTGTCGGTTACGCTGGTCTCGACATAGTCGCCAGCCTCGGCATGGTCGCTGTCGGCGAGCTCCAGATCGGAAAGATGGACATTGCGCGTGGCGATAATCAGTTCGCCGCCGTCGGGCATGGCGTCCCGCGCATTGATGGCCAGGTTCAGAATGGCGCTTTCCAGCTGGTTGTCGTCCGCCACCGCCGGCCACAGATCGGATTTCGCGTCGATGCGCAGAGAAACCTGTTCGCCTAGGGTGCGCGTCAGCAGATCGTCCATCGACGCCACCAGCGTCCCGACGTCCAGCGGCCGGTTGTCCAGGGTCTGACGACGGGAAAAGGCTAGCAAGCGGTGGGTCAGGGCCGCCGCACGCTGGCCGGATTGCATCGCCGCGTCCAGGAACCGGTCGACATCGCTCATACGCCCTTCGCCGAGCCGTCGACGAACCATGTCGATGCCGCCCAGGATGCCGGTCAGCATGTTGTTGAAGTCGTGAGCCAGACCGCCGGTCAGCTGGCCGACGGCCTCCATCTTCTGGCTCTGGCGCAATTGGTCTTCCAACAGCTTGCGCTGGGTGACGTCCCGACCGACGCCATAGATCGCTTCGCCTTCCGGCATGGCCGACCAGTTCACCCAAAGATAAGTCCCATCCTTGGCGACCATGCGACAGTCGAAATCGCTGAGCGGCTCGCCGCGCGACAAGGTCCGAAAACGGTCCATCGCGCCATCCCGGTCGTCGGGGTGCACGAGACTGCCCGCGCGCTTGCCGATCAGATCGGCCTCGTCATAGCCCAACAGCGATTTCCACGCGGGGTTGGCCGCGCGGTACAGGCCATCGGGACCGATCACGTGCAACAGGTCACGCGACAGATTCCAGACCCGGTCGCGCTCCTCGGTGCGCGCCGCCACCCGAACCTCCAGCGTCTCGGTCAGCATCCGAAGCTGTTCTTCCGATCGCTTGGTCGAGGTGATGTCGTAGATCACGCCAATGAAGCTGACCCCGCTGGGACCATGTTGCCGGTACTCGCCGCGCGAGGCTAGCCAGCGCTCCTCGCCGGTGTCGGCGCGCAGGATGCGAAACTCGTGGAAGGCCGGACCGAACGGGTGCTGGCCGTCCCGCCCTTGGATGATCGGCGGGTCGTCGGGATGAACCACAGCGTTGATGGTCCGCACGGGAAGGCTGCTCGCCGGTTGAAGGCCCAGCAAACGGCAGAACTGCGCCGACACCTCGGCCGTGCCGAAACCGCTCAGATACTCGAAGGAGCCGACCCCGCCTGCGGTCTGGGCGATGAGCAGGCGTTCCTCAACGCGCTTTTGATCGGTGATGTCGGCGAGCACGCCAGAGAACCGAATGGGCTTGTCGTCGGCGTCGAGATAGGTGCGACCCCGGGCCGAAACCCAGTGGACAGCGCCGTCTAGAACGATGCGATAGTCGCGGGCGAAGACCTCGGCCCCGTTGAGGGCGCCGGCCACCGCGATCTTCAGGCGTAACTGATCGTCGGCATGGACGGGCGCGAAGAACGTCGATGTCGGCAGGCCGCGAGCCGCCGCGACGGGGTCCAGTCCATAGAGGTTGGCGAAGCGCACGTCGGCGACCAACACGCCGCTGGCGATGTCCCACTCCCAGGCTCCGGCCGCACCCGCGATGGCCTGGGCGACACGAAGACGCTCCTGCGCCTCGGCGAGTTTTTGGCGGCTGACCCGCAACTGCTCGACCACGACCTCGTCGGCATACTCCCCGGTCACGTCGGTCTGGGTCGCGAACCGGTAGGCCGCGGCGCCATACGCGTCGCGCAGCGTGGTGACGTTGACGCGGTTCCAGAACGGAACGCCGTCCTTGCGCCGGTTGAGGATATCGGCGGTAACGGCGCCGTCCGTTTTCAGCGTTTCGGCGATGTGCAAGGTCGTGGCTGGGTCAGTCGTCACGTCCTGCAGAAAACGACAGTTGCGGCCGACGGCCTCACCGGCCGAATAGCCCGTAAGCGCCTCGAACGCGGCGTTCACATAGACGATGGGATCGTCGGGGCGCCGCGGATCGCTGACCGCCACGGCGACGCCGGAATGCGCGAGAGCGTCGAACAGAGGCCCGGCGAGGGCCCGCAGCGCCTCAAGCGCATGGACCGCCTCCGGATCATCCTGGCGCATCGCGGCGTCTGCGACTTCGGTCATCACCGAAGGGTAACTCCAAGCTTGGCAATAGGTTCAATCATGGTCAGGCGACATCGCCGACGACTCGTTCGATGAAGTCGGCGATCAGACCCTTCAGGGCTTGCAACGAAGGCAGGTCCATCAGCATCGCGATGTAGCCGCGGATGTCGCGGTCATTGATGGCGAAGTTGATATACAGAAACAGGACGACACCGCCGTCCGGAGTTCCTGGCGAAAGATTGAACAACGTCGAACCGTCGCCACGGATCACCTCGGGGAGGGACATCGCCAGCGGGCGCTGCAGCATGTTGGCCATGGTCGCCAGGCAGCTGTTGAGCACCACGTTCCCGGTCTCGGCCAGGGCCTCGTGCTCCATGTCGGCGGCGTCTTCCAGCGACAGCCCGCCGCCGGTCACCGCATGAACCAGCGCCATGCTGTTGGATTGCGGAAAGATCAGCAGGGCCCGCCCCGAGAACACGCCTTCGAAATCCTGACGGACCGCGATCAGTTCGCCGCTTTCGCGTTCGCGGATCAGGGTGGTGGCGCCCTCGCGGGTGACCACCTCGACCGACGGCACAGACAACAGAACCTGCTCGCCGACCATCTTGCGCAGATTGGCGGCGGCGCGGCTGACGCCGATATTGACCAATTCGGTCAGGGCGTCCCGTTCCAGATCGTCGAGCAGGCTGGTGTTAGCCGTCATTGCGTGGCCGATTTCAGCCGCAAGGCCGCGCCCGAAAGAAAGCCGCGCATGCCCTCTTCGGTCACCGGTTTGGCGATGAACGTCGCGTTGGCGGCGCGGGCGCGGGCGATGATCTCGTCCTGGACATTGGCGGTGGCCAGCGCGATCGGCATGTTCGGGAAGCGGGCGCGAAGGTCCTCAGCCAAGGCCAGGCCGTCCCGTCCGGGCATGTTGTAGTCGAGGATCGCGAGATCGATGGCGTTGGCGTCGAAGGCGGCCATCGCTTCGTCGGCGTTGCCGGCTTCGAGGCGCACCCAATCCGGCTGCAGCGCCGCGATCGTCTTTCCCAAGACGATGCGGGCAAGCTTGCTGTCGTCGACGATGAGAACTGTCGTCCCCATGAACTGCTTCTCCTACAGACGCCGCGTCTCGCGCGGCTTGAAACTACAAGCTCGAATTGCCGGAAGCCCGCTCGGCGATCACCGCGGGCAAGAGCCAATCTCGCAGGAAGGCGTTGTCGGGAAATGCGATAATCTTCGGGTGGAAGGCCAAGAGCGCCTGGACGACCGCCGCATGCAGACCTTCGCACGCCGACAGGTCCAAGGTGGAGTCGGAAATGATTTGTAGCAGAGCTGTCAGAGGCTCGGCGTCCTCTACCCGACAAATCCCTTCCAGCCGGATGGTAGAACCGTCGCGAGACACCGTCACAGGACCAGTTCCGCCAGATCGAGAACCATCAGAACGGACCCGTCCGCCAGAAGGCTCGTGCCCAGGACGCCTGGCGCGCCGGCGAGCAGGCCGGTCATCGGCCGCACGGCGGCGTCCATGCGATCGACGATGGCGTCGACGGCGAACCCTACGAGTTCATCCCCGACGCGCGCGACGATCACCCGTTCGGCTGGACGGGGGTCGGGTTGCGGCGCGCCAACCAGAGAACCCAGCGCCACCAGGGGAATGACGTCGTCGCGAAGTTGAAACGCCCTGCCGGCCCGGATCGCCGCGATGCGGTCGGCCGGCACTCGAACCGTCTCGACGACCGTGTCGAGGGCCAAGCCGTATCGCTCCGCGCCGCACGTCACGATCATCACCTTGGTCAGCACCATGGTGACGGGCAGCAAGAATTTCACGCCCGCGCCCTGACCCGGCTGGCTGTCGACAACAACCTTTCCACCGAGCTTGGCGGCCGCGTCGCGGACGACATCCATGCCGACCCCTCGCCCGGAAACCGCGCTGACCTCCGCCGCTGTCGAAAAGCCTGGCGTGAAGATGAGGTCGATCGACGCGCGATCGTCCATGCCATCGGCCGCTTCCCGGGTCAGCAATCCCCGATCGACCGCCAGCATCCGGATCTTGGCCGGGTCGATCCCGGCCCCGTCGTCACGCACCTCGATCACCACCTGATCGGACACCGTGCTGGCCGACAGTCGAATGACGGCGACGGCCGGCTTTCCTGATCGGGCGCGCTCTTCCGCAGCCTCGACGCCATGATCGATGGCGTTGCGCAGCACGTGCAGAAGCGGTTCGAAAAGGCCATCGACGATCGCCTTGTCGACCTCGACCTCGCCGCCCACGACTTCCAGCGTTACGTCCTTGTTCAGAGACCGGGCGATCTCCCGCGTCAGGCGATGGAAACGGCCGAATAGGGGGCCCAGCGCGACCAGGCGCACCTTGCCCACGGTCGCATGCAGGTCACCGACCAGCCGATCCAGCTGGACCTGGCGTCCACGCAAGGCCTGGCCCAGAGCTTGGCCGCCGGGCAGGCGCTCGGCCTGCTCCGCCAACTCCGCCAGGCCGTTCTTGGCGATAACCAGATCGTCGGCCAGGTCCGCCAGGCGGTCTACCCGCTCGGCGTCGATGCGCAGCGTCCTGCGCGCGTTGTCGACCTCTGGCCGGACGACCGGCGCGCTGGCGACGAGGTCCACGAGCTCGACTTGATCGGACACGAACCGCAGCGCCGCCTCGACGTCCGCCCGTCCGGCGGCGGACACGGCCTCGAGCACCAGGTTGCAGGCATACGGATCGTAGTCGCCGAGCGCGCCCCAAGGCTCGCGCGCCGCGATCGTCAGCGCGGCAAGGCCCGGAACCGCAGCCAGGATCGCGACGGGATCGTCGCCCGAGAAGTAGCTGTCGGCGCGTGGGGTGTAGCGAATGGCGACCGAACCCTTCGCGCCGAAGTCCGCCGGCGGCCGCCAGGTCGTGGACGCGGCCTGGGTCGCGACGCCCGCCGAGGCGCTGACCGACGCCACCAGTTCGCGCAGGCGGCGCCCCTCCACCTCGCCTATCTGCGAAGCGTCGGCTGGCAACTGTCCGGTGCGATCCAAGGCCTCCAGCCAGCGATCGACATGGTCGACCACGCTGAACAGCGCCTCGAAGTCGGCGGCGACGCCGGTCCGTTCGGCGCGCAGGAAACTCAGCAGGTCCTCGGCGGCGTGGAGCATCACGCCCATGGGGACCAGATCGAACAAACCCGTGGAGCCCTTCAGGGTGTGGATCGCCCGAAAGCAGCTGTCCAGCGCGGTGGCGTCATCGGGCCGCCGCGCCAGCGTGGCCAGGTCGCGCTCGGCGCTGGCGACCAGTTCGCGGCCCTCGCTGAGGAACTGGCTCATCAGGTCGTCGTTCATGCGGCGCTCGCCGGTCGCTGAAAGACGATGGCGTCATCGAACCGGCGCACCAGGAAACGGTCGCTGATCCGGCTCATGGACTCGGTGTGGCCCAGGCAGAGATAGCCGCCGGGCGCGAGCCGGTCGTAGAGGTTGTTGGCCGCCACCAGTCGCGAAGCGTCGTCGAAATAGATCAATACGTTGCGGCAAAAGATGACATCGAACGTTCCCTGGCTGGCCAGGCTGGCTCCGTCCACCAGATTGGCCTGCGTGAAAGTCACCGACTCCCGAAGGTCGTTGATCAGCTTGCGGCGATGGCGACGGGTCGGTTCGAAATAGGATTCCACGACGTCGCGCGGCAACCGTGACAGGGCGCGCTCGCCGTACAAGCCGTCCCGCGCGGCCGTCAGCGCCCGCGTATCGATGTCGGAGCCCACGATCTCGACATTGTACGCGTCGACCATCCGCCAGTTCTCAAGCAGCCAGATCGCAATCGAATAGGCTTCCTCGCCGGTCGAGCACGGTGAGGACCATATCCTGATCTTGTCGCCGGGACGACGCGAGGTGATCAGGTCTGGAAGCAGCGAGCGGCTGAGGCAGGCCAACTGGTGTTCTTCGCGATAAAAATAGGTCTCGTTGATTGTGAACGCGTTGACCAAGGTCTCACGCTCGCCGGGATCGGCGCGCAGTTGATTGAAATAGGTCGCGAAATTGGGACAACCGGTGCTGACGATACGATCGGTGAGCCGGCGCTCGATGTAGTACCGCTTGGTCTCTCCGAACTGCATGCCGGTCAGGCGATACAGAAACTCGCAGACCTTGCGCAGATCTTCGGCGCTGAGATGCGCCTGCTCGGGCGTCGCCGGCGGCGTCACCCGACGCCGACCATGTCGACGATCTGTTCGGCGATCTGGCCCAGCGGCGCCACGACATCGGCGCCGCCAGCCCTCACGAGTTCGCCGGGCATGCCCCAGATCACCGCCGTGTCCTCGGACTCGGCGATCGTGCGCCCGCCCGCCGCGCGCAACTGCGCCATGGCGCGAGCGCCGTCATTGCCCATGCCGGTCATCAGCACGCCGACGAGACGCTCGGGCGGCATGGCCGCGGCCGCGCTGGCGACCAGGCGATCGACGCTGGGATGCCAGCGATACTCGGCGCTGGAGGGCGTGGGCAAAGCGACCGGCCCAGCGCTACGCTTGCTGACGGTCATGTCGGCGTCGCCCCGCGCGACATAGATGCAGCCGGGAACCAGCGGCGTGGGTCGGGTGACCTCGATCACCCGCAGCGCGCAAAGACCGTCAAGGCGGCGAGCCAGGGAGGCCGTGAAAGCGGCCGGCATGTGCTGCGCCACCAAGATCGGCCACGGGAAATCGGCCGGTATTTCAGACAGCACCGCATCCAGGGCCGGCGGACCGCCCGTCGACGTACCGATGACCACCAGACCCGGCGGCGTTCCGGCCGGAGACGGTAGTCGGGGTGCGCGTTTCATCGGGAGCTTGGGCGGGACTTGTGGCGGCGATGGCCGGGCGGCCCCGCTGTGCAGCGCCCTCACCCGCTCGGTCAGTCGATGCGACCGGCGCAGGCGCGAGGCGGCGGCCATCGTGACCCTCTCGACCAGGACAGGCGCGAAATCGTCGAGTGAGAGGGAAACGGCGCCGTCCGGCTTGGCGATGAAGTCCACCGCGCCGAGTTCCAGCGCCTCCAGTGTGGCGTCCGCGCCTTCCGCCGTCAGCGCCGAGACCATCACCACCGGGCAAGGGCGCTCCACCATGATCCGGTCCAGGCAATCCAGCCCGCCCATGCGCGGCATCTGGACATCGAGCGTGACCACGTCCGGCTTGAACGCGTGTAGCTTCTCGAGCGCCTCCACGCCGTCACGCGCGAAAGCGACCTCGAATCCGGGTTCGTTCTGGAAGACATCGCCCAGCACGCGGCGCATCAAGGCGGAGTCGTCGACAACCAGCAATCGTGTCACGAGGCGTGCGACTTCGCCGTCAGATCACGCAGCAGATCGGTCTCGGCGCGGTCGAGCAAGGCTCGCGGATCGATGAGCAAGATGACGTCCCCCTCGCGCTCCAACCGGGCCGCGCGATCGAACAAACGACCGCCGTCATCCGACAGTTCCGGCGTCGGCATCAGGTCTTCGTCAGCGATCTCGAGAATGCGGGAGACGGCGTCGACCGCGAAGCCGGCCTGCAGCTTGCCCAAGGTGACGACAACCACGCGACGCGCTCCTCCGCCCGCCTCGCCCGCCACCGAGAACCGGCGTCGCTGGTCGATTACGGGGATGACCTTGCCCCTCAGGCTCATCACGCCCTGGACGTAGACCGGCGCCTTGGGCAGGCGTGTCAGCGTCTCGGGCAAGCGCACCACTTCGTCGACGGCCGCGATGGGCAGGCCGTAGGTTTCGTCCCCCAGCCGGATGACTAGGAAGCGTTCGCGGCCAGTCGTCGAAATCCCGGTGGCCATGGTCTCTTCCTTCCGGTCGATCGTCTCGGCGAGCAGTCTGGAAACACGTTCGTCGGCCAGAACCCGTTCGGGCGCGAGAATCGAGATCAGGCCGCGCCCCTCGGGCAGGCGCAGCACCGCGTCGATGCGCGCCTCTCCCGCGCCGCGATTGAACAGGCTGGGCGCGGGTCCGATGCTGTCGCGGGACGCGCGCAAGATAACGCTGACGCGGTCGACCAGCAGCGCCAGGCGATGCTCGCCGATCCGCACGACGACGATACGGTCGTCCGGCTGGATCACGCGCGGCGCCAACCCCAGCAACGCCCGCAGGGACACGACCGGCAGGACCGAGTCGCGCAGATCGAAGACGCCAATCAAGACGTCCTCGGTCCTCGGCAAGGCGACGATGGCGCTGGGAACCGACATGACCTCCGCCACCGCTTCGAGCGGCAGAGCGTAGTCCTGCTCCGCCAGAGTAAAGCCGAGGAACGCTAGGTCTTGGACGACGGCGACGGACGGGCTGGCGGCGGCCTGGCGTCCAACACTCCGCCGCGCTTCGCGAAAGGCGGAAAAACGATCCCGCAGGGCGGCGTCGAGATCGAACCAACGCGCGCCGCTGTCGTCGCCCAGCATCAACCGGCCGTGCTCGGGCGTCGCGTCGTCCGCAGCTGCGGCCTGCAGGGCCTCGATGGAATCCACGGCCAATCCGATCGGCGGATCGCGCCGCAATACCACCACGCGTGTCGCGTCCGCCTGTCGTTCATCGCCCAACAGCGCGCCGAGCGACACCACCGGCAGCACGACGCCGCGAAGATGGGTGACGCCGAGCAGACCCGGCGGCCCGTGCGGCATCCGCGTGATGCGCGGGGCGCGGATCACCTCGGCGACGCCTTCGGCGGCCATGGCCACGCGCGCGGCGCCGGCGCGAACCGTTAGGCGCTGGCTGGTCTCGGCGGCGGCCATCTCAGCCTTCCGAGGCTTGCTGCAGCTCGTTGGCCAGAAGGGCGATTTCCTCGATCGCGGCGGCGAGATCCTCCGCGCTCTGGGACTGTTGCCGCGCCGCGGCGGCCGCTTCGGCGGCGGCGCTGCTGGCCTGCTCGGCCGCCGCGGCGATCTGGCCGATGCCGGACAGCACCTGGGCGCTGGCGGACAGGATTTCCTCGGCGCCCTTGGCGATATCGTCGGCTCCGCCTTTCAGGATGACGGTCTCGGCCACGACCAAGTCCAGTCGATCCTCGATCGCCCGGTTCTTGTCGAGTTCGACAGCGGCCAGGGCGTTGATCTGGTCCACCTCGCGCCGGACCTTGGCGATCTGGACGACAATGTTGGCGACCAGGTCCTTGACCGCATCGGCATTGTGAGAGGCGTCGCGCGCCAGGGTGCGGATGTCGCCCGATACCACGGCGAACCCGCGTCCCGACTCGCCTGCTCGCGCAGCCTCGACCGCGCCGCTGGTGGCCAACATTGTCGTCTGCACGGCGACCAGGCCCAGTCCGTCGACGATCTTGCCGATCGAACCCGCCAGATCTTCCAGATCCTCGATGGTCGCCAGAACCGCGCCATTCTCGTCGACGGAGGTGGCGACGCCCCCGGCCAGTCGACCCACGGCCTGCTGACTGGCGAGCAGCATGTCTTGCATGGTCGACACCCGCTCGGCGCTCGCGATGGCGTTGGCGCTCGACGCGCGAGCGGCCTTCTCGATCTCTTCCATGGCCGAACTGGCCTGCTGGGTCGCCGCCGCCTGGATCTGAGCGCCACGGCTGATCTGGTCGATCGCCACCAAGATCTCGCCCGCCGCGCCCGACAATTCTTGCACGGTCGCCGACAGCTCCTCGGCGGCGGCGGCGGCCTCCTGGGCCGCCTCGGCATCCGCTTCGCCGCCGACCAGTATTTCGATCATCTCGGCCAGGGAGTCGGACGCCGTCTGGCTCTGCTCCAGTGACTGGCCTTGTTGCTGCACGGCGCGCTGCGCCTCGGCGGCGGCCGAGGCCTGCTCTTCGGCGGCGCTGGAGACACTCTCGGCGCCACGCTGAGTCTCGTGGGCGGCGCCGGCCGCCTCGACGGCCGAAATCAGGATCACCTGGCTGTCTTCGCCCAGGATCGCCATCTCGCGGCGCACCGCGGCCAAGGTCTCGCCGACCAGCGCCCCCGCAGCGGCTTCCGCCTCGGCGGTGGCCGCCGCCGCGCGCAGACGGTCTGCGGCCTCCCGCACGGTCTTGGCGATGCGCTCGGCGAGGACCTGGATGTCCTGGGATCGTTTTTCGGATCCTTCGGCCAAGGCGCGAACCTCGTCGGCGACCACCGCGAAGCCACGCCCCTCGTCCCCGGCCCGCGCCGCCTCGATGGCGGCGTTCAGCGCCAACAGGTTGGTCTGGTCGGCGATGTCGGCGACACTCTTGGTGATCTCGCCGATCCGGGCGGCGTGGCGTTCCAGGGCTTCGATCACGCCGACACTGGCCAACTGCCGCTTGGCGTTGGCGCCGACGGCCTTCACCGATGCGTCGATCGCCGCGCCGGACTCCGCCAGCAGGGTGCGCAAGACTTCGGTGCGCTGCCTCGACGCCTCGGCCCGTTCGCGGGCTTGGCCAAAGCTGGCGCTCATGGCCGTGACGGCGGCGAGGGATTCATGCGCCGCGCCGGCCGCCTCCTCAGCGCCGCTGGCGATCTGAGCCAGGGCGCGTCGCAGCTCTTCCACAGCGCTCGACGCCTCGGTGATACCTCCAGCGAGCTCCAGCGTTGCGGCGCCGATGCGTTCGCTGGCGTTTTGTCGCCTCGACAAGGCCCTTGGGACCGGTGTGCGTTTCGAGACGGCGGGTTCAGCCGCTTCGGCGAGTGGCTTTTTTCGCGGCTTCGCGCGCGAAGCCAGCGTCGTCGTTTTTACCAGAGCCATCTATCCGCCCCCAAGCGCGGCCCCACGAGCGGCCGTGTCACGCAAATTCACCAATGCGATCGTCAGGCGGTCGCAGCACCAATATCCGTCCAACGAAGACGCTCAAAGGCGCGCCAAGGCAAGCTAGACCGAAGTCGAGGCAAGCTTGAGCATGAAACAACGCCGAGCTTGGCCATCGGTTCCCGCCTTACGATGAGGGCTCGCCGGCTAGTCGGGTTGAACAATCGCCGCAGCCGCGGGCGTTGCTATCGAAACAACCTAGTGGATCCGCAGACAGCGCCAGAAGCGGACCTTGGCCTACGGGCAGGAACCAGCCATTCGAGGTCCGATGGCTCAGATTGTGAATGTGAGGCAGGCGCCTCCTCCGGGCGCGCGTTCTGCTGCGACCTCGCCGCCGTGAGCCAGTACGATCTGACGTGTGATGGTTAGACCGATGCCGCTGCCGCCCGGCTTGCTGCTCAAGAACGGACGAAACGCCAGGACCGGATCGAGCTCGCCAAAGCCTGGGCCGCTATCCTCGACCGTGATCCGGAGGTGCTCGCCATGGTCTCGCGCCGTCAGGACGACCCAGGGCTCCTCCGCTCCCGCCAACGCGGCTTCGGCGGCGTTGGTCAAGACGTTCAACACCGCCTGCGAGAGTAGCGCTCCATCCAGGCGTCCGCGTAATCCCGGTGCGACGTCGGCGCGGAGCACCACGCCCTGTTCGCTCCATCGCCCTCGGAACAGATGAGCCATGTCTTCTAACAGTCCAGTGAGATCGGTCGGCGTCTTCTGAGGCTCTGGCAGCCTGGCCAGTGTGCGATAGCTGTCGACGAACCTGAGAAGCTCGGCTGAACGGCGCGAGAGACTTTCCACCGACTGCCGCGCTTGCCGCAGAGCCTCGTCCTGCCGATCGATGTCACGGAGCAACGCCGCCGCCGACTGGGCCAGGGAGGTTACCGGCGTCATCGAGTTCATGATCTCGTGCGAGAGCACAAGCATCAGCTCTCGATGCGCGGCGGCTTCGGCGACCTGCATCTCGGCCTGGACATCCAGCAGGACCGCGATGCGCACGAAGTCGCCTTCGCTGACGACCTCGGCCATGGTCAGGGCGTAGGCGCGGGGGGAGCCGGTGATGTCTAAGGTGAGCGCCCCACGCACGCCTGGCTCCAGGCCCAGCATCGCCGCGACCAGCGCCTCGGGCGGATCAACGATCACATCGTCCGTGGCGAACATCCGCCGGGCGGCCAGGTTGATCGCTTCGATACGGTCTCGTGCGCGCATGGCCAGCAGCGGCGCTGGTGCGTGGTCGAGAAAGGCCGTCAGGGTCTTTGCCTGCCGCTCTCTATCGAGCAGGGCGCCGTGCAGACGTTCTTCCGTGGCCTCTAGCCCCGTCCGCGCCTCAAGCGCCTCCGCGGCGATCCGACTGATCGCCCAGACGCCGATCCCGGCGCAAATCGTCAGGCTGGCGAAGTAGCCGGCATTCCAGGCCGCCTGAGCCCCCGCTCCGGCCAGGAACAGGACCCCGAGGCGGATGGCCAGGCGCAAAGCGGCTCTAGAGACCATGCTTCTCCATCCGCCGGTATAGCGCCGCCCGAGTCAGGCCCAGATCACGGGCCGCGTGGCTGACGTTGTAGTGATGCTTCTGCAGCGCCTGGACGATCTTAGCCTTCTCGGTCCGTTCCAGGTTCAGATCGCCCATTGGAGCCGCCGACACCGATCGGCGAGGCGGCGCGGGCGCTCGACTGAGCACGAAATCCTCGGCGACGTATGTCGCCCCCTCGCTCAAGATCACCGCCCGCTCCATGGCATGGCGCAGAGCCCGGACGTTGCCGGGCCAGGCGTCGGCCTTCAGCGCGGCCGCGGCCGCGTCTGACAGCGGCTTCCTTTCCGGACGGCCATACCGCCGGGCGTAGAGCTTCAAATAGTGCTTGGCCAGTTCGACGATGTCCTCGCCCCGCTCACGCAGCGGCGGGACAAGCAACTCCACGGTGTTGAGCCGATAGAGCAGATCGGCGCGGAACACGCTTTCGGAATAGAGGTGAGGGCGCGGCAGATTGGTCGAGGCGATGATCCGCGCGTTCAGTGGGACGGGCTTGTCGCCGCCGACGGGCGTCACCTGGCGCCGCTCGATGGCCGACAATAGCTTGACCTGCAGGGTGAGCGGCAGGTGCCCGACTTCGTCCAGGAACAAGGTCCCGCCATGCGCGGCCGCCAGACGTCCGGGCCTGTCCTCGCCGACGCCGCGCTGGCCAAACAGCTCGGCCTCGAAATTGGCCTCGGCCAGGGCCGCGAGGTCGACCGGGATGAAGGGACCTGGACCGCGCGGCGAGGCCTGGTGCAGGGCCCGCGCGACCAGTTCTTTGCCCGAGCCGTGCTCGCCCAGGACCAGCACATTGGCCTCCGTCGGTCCGGCGCGGGCGATCAAGTCGCGCAGCCGAGACATGGCGGGGCACGACCCCAGCAGCACTGCTTCGTGATAGGCGTCGCGGACCAGGGCGGTGTTCTCGGCCTGGAAGGCCCGCGCTTGCCGACGACGGCGGCGAAGCTCCACGGCCGTCGCAACGGTCGCGGCCAGGCGCTCGTTGCTCCAGGGTTTGGTGACGAAGTCGCTGGCGCCAGCCCGCATCGCGCTGACGGCGATATTGACCCCGCTATGCCCGGTGATCACTACTACCGCCGCGTCGGGGTCGTGGGCCAGAATGTCCTGCAGGCAGCTCAGACCCTCATCGCCAGACGTGGCGCCGCGACTGAAATTCAGGTCGAGCAGGATGGCGTCGAAACTGCGCTCGCCCAGCAGCTTCAGCGCGCTGGCGGGACCGTTGGCGCCGTGGGGCTCCATGCCTTCGCGTGAGAGCAGCACAAGTACCGACTGCACGACATCAGGATCGTCGTCGACGATCAGAATCACGGGGCGGACGGACGCGTCTGCAATCACAATGCTTGACCGGACAGGTGTTCGTTTTCGGACACTTGCTTCGCCCGCCGAGAGCGGAAGTGCAAGTAAACTCTGCAGGTTTGGCGATCACGCCCGTTCGCCGACCTAATGGAGCATGGATCCGACACGCTCCCCCCCCTCCCCCTCCCCCGGCGCGGCCATGGACCGTGCGGTCGCACGCAAGCCCCGACGTCGCTGGCTCCCTGCCCTGGTCGGGGGCGGCGCGCTGGTCATCGCCATGGCCGCCTACCTCATCCTCGCCCCCCCCGGCGCGCGGGCGATCGAGACTGACAGCGCAGAAATCACCGTGGTGAAACCGGCGGCCTTCCACGACTTCGTGCCAGCCCGGGCCCAGGTCACGCCCCGGGTTACGGTGTATCTGGACGCCGTGGAGGGCGGTCGGGTCGAGCGTCTCATTGCCGCCGACGGCGCCCTGGTCGGCGCGGGCGAGCTGCTCGCGACGCTGACAAATCCGCAGCTGGCGCTCGAGGTCGGCTCGCGCGAAGCGGACATCTCCGCCCGCCTGGGCGATGCTCGCGGCCAGTTGCTGCAAATCGAGCGCAGCCGCGTCGACCGCGACCGCGAACTGGCCCAGGCGCGCTTCGACCTTCTCCAGGCCGAACAGAAGCTGGGCGTTCGCCAGCGGCTGCACGATCAGGACATCGTCTCAGATGCCGAGCTGAAGACCGTCACCGCCGAGGCCGCCCACCATCGCGCCAGGGTCGCCGCGCTAGAGGCCTCGATCAAGCCCGAAGTCGGCATGATGCGAGGCCAGGCCCAAGAAATCCAGCAGATGCAGTCCCAGCTGCACGACAACATGGCCTCGGTGCGCGGCAGCCTGGAGGCGCTGAAGCTGCGCGCGCCCGTGGCCGGACGACTGACCGCCTTCGACCTGCAGTTGGGCCAGACCGTGACCGCTGGCCAGCGCGTGGGCCAGATCGATAGCGAGAACGACTACAAGCTCACCGCCGACGTCGACGAGTACTATCTGGGCCGCGTCAATCCGGGCCAGGTCGCCACAGCGCAATACGAGGGCAAGGCCTATCGGCTGACCGTCAGTCGCATCCTGCCGCAAGTGCGCCAGGGCCGCTTCCAGATCGATCTGGCGTTCCAGGGCGCGAGGCCACCGTCCCTGCGTCGCGGCCAAAGCCTGGACCTCGAGCTGACGCTCGGCGCCACGCGACAGGCGCTTGTCCTGCCGAACGGTCCTTTCATGCAGGCGGGCGGCGGCAGCTGGGTCTTCGTCGTCGGCGCGGACGGTCGGCGCGCAGCGCGTCGCGGCATCCGCGTCGGCCGGCGCAATCCACAACAAGTCGAAGTGCTCTCGGGCCTACAGCCCGGCGAACGCGTCCTGACCTCTTCCTATGACGGGTTCGCACAAGAAACCCGCCTCATCCTCCGCTGAAGGACGATCCGATGATCACCCTGGCCGGCGTCAATCGCCTGTACCAATCCGACGAGGTGGAGACGACCGCGCTCCGCGATATCGAGCTGAACGTCAATGCTGGCGAGTTCGTAGCCGTCATGGGCCCCTCCGGCTCGGGCAAGTCGACCCTGCTGAATGTGCTGGGCCTGATCGATCGCCCCACCGACGGTCAGCATCTCTTCCTGAGCCACAAGGTCAGCGACATGTCCGAGCGCGACCGCGCCGCCCTGCGTCGCGACAAGCTCGGGTTCATTTTCCAGAGCTTCAACCTGATCGACGAACTGACGGTCGCCGAGAACATCGAACTGGGCCTGACGTATCGCAAGGACTCGCCCAAGAACCGCAAAGCGCTGGTCGCGGACGCCATGGACCGGGTTGGCGTCGGCCATCGCGCCAAGCACCATCCACACCAGCTGTCGGGCGGCCAGCAGCAACGCGCCGCCATCGCCCGCGCGATCGTGGGCGAGCCTGCCCTGCTGCTCGCCGACGAGCCGACTGGCAACCTCGACACGGCCAACGGAGCGCAGGTGATGGATATCCTCAAGAGCCTCAACCAGGAGGGCGCGACCATCGTCATGGTCACCCACTCGGCCAGCCAGGCCGACCAAGCCAAGCGCGTCGTCAACATGCTGGACGGCCGCATCGTCGCTAGCGCCCGCCGCGCGGTCTGAGGGAGGACGCTATGCTCAAGAGCTACGTCCTGACGCTCTATCGCTCACTGCTACGCCACAAGCTTTTCTCGGCCCTGAACATCCTGGGCCTGGCCGTGGGCTTGGCGGTATTCCTGACCCTGACCATCGCGACGCGCTTCGAGCTCAGCTACGATCGCTGGATTCCCAATGCCGAGCGCACCTTCCGTGTCACCGGCGTGATGGACATGGCCGGACGGCCGCGCGAAGCGATCGCGCCGATTCCAGGCCCGGTCCTGCCCAACCTGCAAGCGGAGTTCGGCCATCAGATCGAGACGGGCGTGCGGCTTCTCAACCGCTCCTTTGCGGTGCGTCGCGGCGAGCAGGCTGACTACGAGGAGATCATCTTCGCCGACGCCAGCTTCTTCAACGTCTTCAATCTTCCCTTGGCGGCGGGCGACAAGGCCCAGGCGCTCGCGGGGCCGGGCAAGCTGGTCCTGAGCCAAACCGCCGCGCGCAAGTACTTCGGAGACGCCAACGCCATGGGCGAGCGGCTGACCCTGACCTTGGACGGCCAACCCCGCGACTATGTCGTCACCGCCGTGCTGAAGGACCTGCCTGAAAACACTCACCTGAAGATCGACTTTCTGGCCCTGCTCGACAGGTCGGTCTTGCCGGAGTCGGCCGAATATCTCGACCAGTGGAACGCCACCAACTACCTGACCTATGTCCGCCTGCCGCGCGCCGCCACCGCGCCAGCGATCAACACGGCCTTGCCCGACGTCATGCGTCGCCGTGGCGGCGGCGATGTCCATGAGTGGCTGGGTCTGAAGCTGGAGCCGCTCGCCGACCTGCACTTCAACGCCGAGCAGATGGGCCAGTTCAAGCCTGGAGTCGATCGGCGCTTCGTCATCACCCTGCAGATCATCGGCGTCCTGACCCTGGGTCTGGCGATCATCAACTACGTCAACCTCTCCACTGCCCGCGCGGTGCTCCGGGCCCGAGAGGTGGGGCTGCGAAAGGCCTTCGGCGCGACACGCGGCGCCCTGATGGCGCAGTTCCTGGTCGAGGCGGTGATCGTCTGCCTGGTCTCGGCCCTAATCGCCTTGGCCTTGGTCGAGCTCAGCCTGCCGCTGGTCAACAGCGCCTTGGGTGGGAAGCTCCAATTGCACTACTTCGGCGTCGACGGCGTCCTGCTCCTGCTTATCCCCGTGGCGGTGCTGGTGGGGCTGGCGGCCGGCGTCTATCCGGCCCTGGTGCTGTCACGCTACGAGCCTGCCGCCGTCCTGGCCTCGGCCAAGGCGCCTGGCGGCGGCCGCGCCGCGGCGCTGGTGCGCGAGGTGTTGGTCGTGGCGCAGTTCTCCGTCTCGATCGCCTTGCTCATCGCCACCGCCGTGGTCTTCGCCCAAGCCGAGTTCGTTCGCCGCGCCGAACTGGGGTTCCAGCGTCAGGGCCTGATCGTGGTCCCCGGCGTGGATGGCCCTGACATCCTGCCGCGACGTGACACGGTGTTGGCGGCGTTTCGCAGAACCGATGGCGTGACCAGTGCGACCATCTCGGGCCGCTATCCTGGCCACGGCGGCGTCGCGCGCAGCACCAGGTTCACCCGCGCAGGCTCGACGACCGATCCGACGCTATCGATGGAGTTCGTCGCGCCCGACTACTTCAAGACGCTGGGCATGGGCGTGGCGGCGGGCCGTCCGCTCGACACGACAAACGCCCTCGACGACCTTGGCCGGGTCGGCGCCGCCGACAAGGGCCGCACGGCCAACGGTGTCAATGTCGTCATCAACCAGGCGGCCGCCAAGGCGCTGGAATTTCCGACCGCCCAAGCGGCGATCGGCCAGTTGCTGCGGGTCGGCGACGATGAACTGCGGATCGTCGGGGTCGTGAAGGACGCCCGCTATGGCTCGCCCCGCGAGAAGGTGCCGCCCCTGGTCTATTTCCTCAACAGCACCCCCGGCGCCTCGCTGACCGGCTTCGAGACGATGATCGTGCGCTACGATGGCGATCCCGGCCTCGTGATGGACCGCCTGGCGAGCGCCTGGCGTCAAACCCTGCCGAACGCTCCGTTCAAAGGCGAAACCGTGGAAGCCGCGCTCAACCCCTTCTATCAGCCGGACGAGCGCCGCGCGCGGCTCATCACCCTTGGCGCCGTCGTCGCCTGCCTGATCGGTTGTCTCGGCCTCTATGGCCTGGCGGCGTTCAACAGCGAGCGCCGCACCAAGGAGATCGGGATTCGCAAGGTCCTGGGCGCTTCGACCGCCGACATCTTCCGTCTCCTGGCAGGCCAGTTCCTGCGACCGGTGCTGGTCGCCAACTTCATGGCCTGGCCTCTGGCCTATGGGCTGATGCGCGAATGGTTGAACGGCTTTGATCAGCGCATCTCGCTCAGTCCGGCCTATTTTGTCCTGGCGTCGCTCCTGGCTTTGCTCGTCGCCCTGCTGACCGTCTGCGGGCAGGCCTTCAAGGTCGCGCGCGCCGATCCGGCCGAGGCGCTTCGGTACGAATAGGGACCTGGGCGCGCGCGGCATGGCCCGCGTGCGCCCATCGTCCGCCAAGCCCCCTGACCGAGCCAAGGCTTGACGGGCTCAAACCGACGAGAGCCTCTCCAACTCGCCGTGTCCTGGCGACAGCGCGCCAGGAGCCGACCTTGGCGCGCCTCCAGAAACGCGACGTTCAGTGCGCGTGCCGCCGACGCTTTGTTTCCTGTGTTTGAACCGACATGGTTCCGTTCTGCTTGACGTTTGGAGGCGCGGGTTATCGCAGCTCAAGCTTGCACCTACGCTACCCTAGCGCGCACGCCAAGGTGGCGCATCGACGCGACTCCGACATAGTGTCGAAGGGAAACGGTCAAGGTTGGAGCCTGCCGCCTGTTCGATCTTCGCGCTTTAGGCTGGAAAGCCTTTCAGGACCTGTGCGTCGCGATTTCGAGCGAGGTATTGCAGCGCCCCGTCCAGAGCTTCCTGCACTCGCGAGACGGTGGTCGCGACGCAGCGTTTTTGGGCGCCTGGGGCGGGTCACAGGAGATCGCCGACGGACGATCGACGATCCAGTGTAAATTCATCGGCAAGCCCGGCGCGACGCTCAGCCTTTCGCACCTGAAGCCGGAGCTGGCGAAGGTATCGGCCCTAGCCGCGAAAGGCTTGGCGCACGACTACATCGTCATGACGAATGCTGGCGTGTCCGGCGAGGCCGAGGCCCAGATCGCCGCCGCGTTCCAAGCAGCCGGTGCGAAGGTCTGCCGCGTGTTCGATGGCGGCTGGATTGAACATCAGCTGCGAACCCGGCCCGCCCTGCGCATGATGGCGCCGCGCGTCTACGGAATTGGCGACCTGTCGCTGATCCTCGACGAGCGCGCTCAGGTCCAGGCTCGACACATGCTGAGCACCTTGGGCGATGACTTGAGGTGCTTCGTCCCAACAAGAGCCCACCAGTTGGCCGTCGCGGCGCTGCAGGAAAAGGGGTTTGCGCTGCTGCTTGGCGATCCTGCGGCCGGCAAATCGACGATCGCCGCGACGCTCGCGCTCGGGGCCTTGGACGGGGGCTGCGTCCAGACCCTTTTCATCTCGCGCCCCGATCAGCTCGATCACTGGAACCCGCACGAAAGGCAGTTTCTCTGGGTCGATGACGCATTCGGGCCCAACCAACTCGACATCGCCCGCGTGCGCGACTGGAATAGCGCCCTGCCGATGCTGGACACCGCCGTTCGTGCCGGCACCAAGATCGTCTTTACGTCGCGCAACTACATCTGGTCGGCGGCAAAGCAGCATCTGCGCGTGGACCGCTTCAAGCCGCTCGAAGAAAGCCAGGTCATCATCGATGTCCAAGAGCTCACCACCACCGAGCGGGCGCAGATTCTCTACAATCACATCAAAACCGGCGCGCAGCCCAAGGCGATGATTGCGGCGCTAAAGCCGATGCTGCCGGCCATCGCGGCTCACAAGCGCTTCTTGCCGGAGATCGCGCGCCGGCTTGGCGATCCTCGCTTCACCCGCAGCCTCAAGCTTGACGCCTATAGCCTCAATCGGTTCGTCGAAGAGCCGATCGACTTCCTCAAGGAGGTCCTTTCAGCCCTTGATGACGCCTCGCAGGCGGCAATCGCCTTGATCTTTCTCAACGCTGAGGGCGAGGTTTTGTCGCCGATCAAGCCGACCGAGGATCTGGCGCTGGTCTGTGATCTGTTGGACGTGACCCCTGCGGCTCTGCGACGGGCGATGGAGCACCTGCGCGACAGCCTGACCCAGCTTGTCCTCCATCCGCAGGGACCGCGCTGGAGATACCGACACCCTACCGTCGCGGACGCATTTGGCGCGATCGTGGCTGAGTCCCCTGAACGGGTCACCCTCTACGTGCGCGGCGTGAAGGTCTCACGGCTCGTCACGGAGGCAGCCTGCGGCTTACCGACCAAACCCAACCTCGTTCAGGTGCCGCCAAGTCTTTATGGCGAAGTGGCTGAGCGCCTTGAGGACGCCAGGCTCGACAACGCCCTAGAGTATTTCCTGGCTTACCGCTGCGATCGCGCGTTCCTCGAAATCTTCGTGACGATGCGACCGGAGATTTGCCAGCTGGGCAACACCCTGGGGATATGGCTCGCCAACGACACCACCCTGGCCCTGCTCGTGCGGCTACACGCCTTCGGGCTTTTGCCCGAGCAGGGCCGCAAGCTCGCCGTACAGACCCTTCTGGAGAACGCCTACGGGATGTTCGAGGTCGGCTTCTTGGAAGCCAAGGGCGGCACCAGCCTCTTCACGTCCGAGGAGCTCTCAGCATTCGAAGCTGAACTCAACGAGGTTTGGCTCAAAGATCCGGTCGCGACGATGCAGCGCTGGCGCGACCAGGTCGGCAAGGATGGCGAACACTATCTCGATGACCTTCAGGACGCTCTGCGCTACGTGGAAAATTACCTGAAGGCGCGCCCCTTCGCGTCCCCCGATTTTGACACCTTCCGATCCATGATCGACGAGTGGCTCGGTGAGCTCCCCGAGGAGACGCCTTCGACCAAGGCGTCGCCAGCTCCCCCGGATGCGCCTGTCGAGGTCCAGGCCATCTTCGAGGACATTGACAGCTGATGTCGGCGATTGGCGCTAAGGCTTCAACGGGCCAAACCTTGGCCGCGCGGAGCGAGACCCAAAGGGCCAGGCGATGGTTAGGCGGTCTAAGCCTAGGTGAGATCCCGATCGCCGGGCACAAGTTTCACTCCATGGCTCTCTCGCTCAACGGGAAGCTCTACCAAATCGGCAAGATCTCGCCCCAAAAGGCCTTCGTGATCATCCGTGGCAATTTGCGACTGCTCTATGTTGCGCCCGACTACGCAAACTATCGCTACGCGGCGCGCAAGGTCTTTGGTCACTGCGCCCGAGGGCTGGACATCGATCACGCGCTGGGTCGAGAGCTCACCAAGCACAAGCGGGTTTGGTACACGCTGGTGGCCCGGATCGACCGCGCCACAAACCGCTCCCACGGCTTTCGCGAACGCCCGCCGCTGGAACCGGCACCACTCAGTTTTGAGAAGTTCTACTACATAGACGAGCGCATTCTCCGGAAGATTCTGGGACTTCCCAATGGACAGTTGCCAGATGCGGCCCAGACGTTCGGCTACGAGATCGCCCCTTCACATATACGCGAAATGACTGTTGCCGATGCGCTGTGTGCCCGTCACGCGTTGGGGATGAACGGCCGGCAGGTGCATCTGTCGTTCCTACGCCCGATGGAGCGCAGGCGGCGCAGCTAGCCCGCCCTAGCGCAGTTTTCTCATTGGCGGATTGGGCCGGAGAATCCTGGGCAAGTTCGAAGATCCGCAGCACTAGGCGCGGCGGCTCGGGCGGCCCCTCCCCGCCTGGTCGTCAAGCCATCGGCCGGCGGGATCGTGTGCGCCAGAAGCGGAACTTGGCAGGGCTCCAAGAAAGCGACGTCACGCGGCCCAGACAAGAAGGTCGCCAGCTCTTCTTGTCACGATAGTGGGATCGCAATCCTCGGGTGCCAAGCCGCGTGGGTACCAGGAGACGCTGGTCCGGCGCATAGATCGAGGCCGAAAGAGCTATGCCGGTCTAGGCCGGCTGGTCAGCAAGGTGTTGATGGGCTGCGCGGATTGGGACGCGGCCTGCCAGAAGCTGGTCGACAACCTCAATATCGCCCGCCCCGAGGCTACGCAGGTCGCGCCCTCAAAATATGACGGACCGGTCCGCCTGCCCTATCGAGCTCTTCAGATCGCATCCCAGCGCGAGGGGATGAAAGTTTCGAGACGCTTCAGGCGCGCGGATCGTCACTCTTTGAGGCCTTCCTAGCGCGAGCGGCGTTCTCGGATGCGCCTGAACGCTATGCTGTGTTTACGGCCGAGCCTAGCCGACATTAGCTTGGCATGACACATCACGGCACGCCATCAGGCGCGCGGGCCAGGCGGGAGCATGCCTGGAAAGTGGCGGCGTTGTCAGGAGTTCCGATCTATGCCGCCAAGGGCGCTGCGTGGACGGCTCTCAGAGCTTCTATGGAATTCTTGCTACGCACACGGTGCGAAGTTCATGTTCTTCGAAGAAGGGGGTTATGCGCACCCGCTCCATATCCTTCGAATAGCTCAAAGATCCAAGATTTGGACTTCCGCAACAGCCTCTCCGACTACCGTCGACCGTGATCGCCGCCAGTCTCGGAGCGTACATTTGCGCTGGCATTTCGTAGATCGATGCGCGCCCGCTATTGCCTTGGACAGTGCTCGTCAGGATGCTGGCCGCACCGTCAGGGTGTGAAGGACGATTCATGTCTCCCCAGAGGCGCCCGTCGGTCGTGTCCCGCCATTTTGGAACTTCGGAGAAATGTTGGGTACCCTTTGCCTGCTCGAACTCATCAAGGCTGGCGACCCGCCACTCGCCGTAGCCCTTCACTTTCAAATTCGCGCAATATGCAATCAACTCCGGCGTGGTTACAGACGGGAAGGCGTGGACCTTCTTGTAATAGGCAAGGCCGGCGCTCCTCACTAGCAGCACGTCCTCGTTAGCCGGGTCCTGTTCGAGCAGCCCCTCTCGCTTCAGTCGTTCGGCCTCCTCGTCTGTCGCTTGAGCGCGCGCCTTTTCGACCGCCTCGGCCAAGCTCGCCAGCTTGGCCGCGCCTTCCTCAGCGAGTCGCTCCTTCAAGACCTCCTCTTGGAACGGGCTGGGATTGACCACCCGCCATTCTCCAACCGCCGGATCACGCTGATAGACCAGCCGAAATGCCAGGCCTTCAATCCGCTTCGTCGTTGCGCCCGTCAGGTCAGGCGAGACTTCGATGACGTAGCTTATCGTGGCTGCGCGGTTCTGGACGGGCCCCTCCTTCCAGCTCTCGAAATTCGAGCGGCCGGTTACGACACGTTGGCCTGCGACAAACGTCCGACTGCTCCCCTCGCCGGAAAGACGGCTCAGGTCAAAATCCCAGCGCCGTTTGCTTTGGCTGTTCGACACCACCGGAAGCTTGTCGCTGGCGTGCAGTAGGGAAACCAGGCCCATGGAATGCGGCTCGAAAAAGACCGCGCGGAATCCCGCTGGCTCAAGATCTACGACGCCTCCGGGGTTTACGTTGAGGGTAACAGGTGTGTCGAAGCCGATCGAATTCAGCAGAGCACGTTCATCATCCGGCAAAGCCGCCTTGTTGAGAGCCTGCTGAACTGGGGCCGCGCTGCCCCCTGGGCTTTGGCCCGTGCCGCCGCTTCGTGTCGCGTACCAGCCGACCAGGGCGAACAGCGCCGCCAGAGCGACCAACCCACCAACTAGATAGATCCTTCGGCGACCTGCGTCGTCTGACGGCCCATCGACCGGTAGCTCGGAAGAGGGGGCGGGCTGTTCGGAGACTTCGCTCTCCAAGGAGCCCTCATCCGACAGCGGGCTGTCAAAGTTGTGCCCGCAGGTCCCGCAGTTGATCCCTTCATCGAGACGCGCGGCTCCGCATTCCGAGCAAAATTTGGCCATGCCCATCCCCCCGAAGCTTCTCAGCATTCAGCTTGATCGAGTATCGCCAAATTTGCAACTTTTGGTGCTGCTGATCGGAGGGCCCGCGGAACCTGCGGCTTGCTACGATTTAGGAGTGGAAAGCGGCTGTGATACTGGGATCTACGCCGCCAGGCGTCCGTAGGATCGCTGCAAGTCTGTCGATTTCGCCGTTGTTGGCGACAATGAGCGTGCAGGCCTTGACCTGAAGCCCCATGCGCGAACGAGACTTCAGGGCCTTTGGGGCGCTACCTTCTTGTCCTGAAAAGTAAAGGACACGGGACGCCAAGTTTGGCCGATTTTTGCGTAAATTCGGATTTGGATGTCGAAGATTTCCCCATCGACGATGGGAGCTTCGCAATCGAAATCGGCGACAATAATCGACGCGCGATCAGGCGCGATGATCCAAGGGGTCTCCTTGTAGAGCGAGTTTAGTTCAGGGAGGGAGTCCTTTGGATTTGGGTAACGTCCCCAGACCTCCAAACCCTTGAGCCGGTATTCGCGCACTACACATGTGTTCCCAGCCAGGCTCATGGCCTCCCAGCCAAAGGCCTGGTCAATCGGTCCGTAGGGTTGGCCAAATCGGATCGCCGTGACCGGGACATCGGCACTGATGGTCGATGTCGCACGAAAGGCTATCCGGAAGAGATTCTTTTCTCCGCCAGAATCCTTGATCTTGAACGGTAGCGTCGCCTGAACGTCGAGCGGTCCCTGGGGAGCGCTGTAGCTCGAAACGGCCAAGGCCGTGGCAGTTGCGGCCCGCAGTAAGCTTGAGATCAATTGCTAGGCCTTTCTGAGTATCTGAGGAAATTAGGATCCTGCGGCTTCTGTGCGGGCGGATCCCGTCGGGTCGGTGGCTCCGAGAACTTGAGCTCCGAGACCGCGGCGCTTCCATCGCGATGTCCGGAATCGTTTCGGCCCGAGTCTAATGCGGACGGGCTTGCATCCGGTGCCGCCGCAGCGGCTGGGGCCATATGGCGAGACTGACTCTCCTCATAGGCACTAGAGCTTGCAGTACGACTATCCGGCGCGCCGTATGGCGGAACTTCGTCCGTCGTGATTGCTGCGGCGCGCGCGGTCGGTAGGTTCGTAGTCCCTCCCGACTTTGCGGTCACTATGACGCCGACGACTGCTGCAATCAGCGCCAGTATAGACAACACCTCCATCCGGACTTCCCGACGGTGTTGTGGTGACCTGGGCGTCGACATGCTAACCTCAAGCGAGCTTAGGCACAGCGTAGCCTATTGGCGACTTAAATCCAGTACACAACTGAGGCTGGCAAGGCGCTCAAATTCCATCTCCTGACTGCTGTAGATCGGAAGTGGAGGAAGTTGCTGTTCAATGCGCCAAAGTGCGGACCGCTGCGTCGAGAGTGCACCCCGGCGCTGACGGCGCACGGTCGGCGAAAGCGCGCCAGTTGCTGACGTTAGAGCCCCTCCAGGAACTGGACATTCAAGTCGCTAGACGTGGGGCGAAATCGATCAGCGTGGGGGCCCAGCGGTGATTTCGGCGCGACGCTCGGAAGGATTTCGGCCGCCTGTTCCCATTGCCAGTTTCGACGGCGCTCGCCACCCTCAGGGGTATTGAAGAGGGCTTTGGGCTAGACGCGCGCTCGGGAGGGTGCGACGGCGTGGGCGCCGAAGGCCTTTCGGGTCAGGGGGCACTATGACCGCCAAGAAGCCGGGGCGCGGCGTGCGCTTCATCCGCGAGGGGGGTGAGGCGACAGACGAGTTTGGCGCGCACTCGCGATTGGCTGAAGCCTTGGCCCAAGCCCTGATCGACAACCCGCCGCTTCAGGTCGTGGGGCTGCTGGGCGGTTGGGGCAGTGGCAAGTCCACCGTCGTCCAGCTCGTGGAAAACCAGCTGCGCGGCAAATCCGTGCGCTTCTTCCTCTACGACGCCTGGCTGCATCAGAGCGATGCGCCTCGGCGCGCCTTCCTTGAGGAGCTGATGCGATGGACTGGCCGACAGGCCATGGGCGATATCAAACCCCTTCAGGACAAGCTCGACAGGCTCTTGGGCAAGACCGAGAAGACCGAATCGACAGTGACCCCCACCCTGTCCGTCGGCGCCGGGTTTTGCCTGGCCCTACTGCTTCTGATCCCCTTGGCCCTCCAGTTCCTGAAGGCCGACTGGATGGACGAGGCCCAGTTCGGCGCGCTGGTCATCGGCCAGCACAGCTTCGGCTACGTCTTCCTTGGCGCGCTGTTTCTATGCGCAGCGCCGTTCGTGACGCTGATGTTGATTAATCTGGCCAGACTGCTGGGTGCCAAGGACAAGGGCGGCCAGGCCAGCGCGCTGTTCGCCAACAAGGTCAGCGAGACGCGCACGGACCGCAAGACCAAGGACCCCGATCCTACCGCCCTGGAGTTCCAGAAATTCCTGCGCGAGGTGCTCGACCATATCCGCGCGCGTACTCAGGATCGCCTTGTCTTCGTGATCGACAACCTCGACCGTCTGCCCGATGCCGAGCTTCTGACCTTGTGGAGCACGATACGCAGCCTGTTCCACGGCGATCCGGGCGCCATGACCCCGTCGCCCCCACCGACCGTGCTGCTGCCGGTAGATGAAGTGGCCATCGCACGGGTGCATGGCGACAAGCACGACGTCGCCCAAGGCTTCGCCGAAAAGACCTTCGACGTCGTCTTCCGCCTTCCCACCCCGGTCCTGACCCAGTGGCAAGACTATCTGGCGCGTAGACTGCGCGAGGCGTTTGGCGAGGATGTCGATCAGGCCTGGATCGATGCGGCCGCGCGCATCCTCGAAGAACGCGGCCTGGATGGCCGAACGCCGCGCTCGATCAACGCCTTCGTCAACCAGATCGCCACGCTCTGGATGCAGTGGCGCGAGGAGGTCAGCTTCGCGGCCATGGCCTATTACGCCGCCCACCGCCAAGAGATCGAAAAGAGCATCTGGGCCCATCTGGCCCAACCGCCCCCATGGATGGTCGATTTCGACGATGATTGGACGCGCGGCGTGGCGGCGCTGCGCTATGGCGCGCCGCCGCAAACCGCCGGACAGATCCTAATCGAGGGACCGCTGCGCGACGCGATCGCCAAGGGCGATGAAGCCGAGTTCTCGCGGCTCGCCCAGCATGTCGGTTTCATGGTGGTGTTTCGCCGCCTGATCGATGGCTTCCGTCACGGCTCGACGCAGGTTCCCCTGTCGAGGACCGCGCTGATGCTAGCGCGGCTGGAGCGATCTGGCGACCAGAACTGGAAATCGGCCTGGAACAGCCTGGCCGACGGCGTCATCAACACCGCAACCTGGTTGCCGCAGCAGTCGCAGGACGCATCGGCGCTCGCCGCCGTCTTGGACCATGTCTCCAAGACCAAGCGCGAGCGCATCATCTGGGCGATCCCCGCCAGGATCAGTCAGATTCAGTCTGAGCAGTTGGCCGAGGCCTCATCGGCGATCCTCGACGTCGTCGAGCTGATCACCAAGACGGCCAAGAGCGACGGGGTCCGAACGCCGCAACTGAAGCTCCATGGAACGGCGGCGGTGGAGCTGGACTTCGCCGAGCGTGTCGCAGACCGGGATCTGAGCGGGATCGACCCCTCCAACCCGCCCATGGTCCTGGCCTTGGCGCTCGCCCAGCTTATGGAACCCTGGACCGAAGAAGGCGAGCACCAGTCCCTGTGGCGCGCGAGCGCGCAGTGGGAGCGGTTCATCGACTGGTCGCAGTTCGTCAAGACGCTCTGGGACGGCGCTGACGATTTCAATATCGTCGCTCGGCCGGCTCTCGAAGGGCTCCTGCGGGCCTGGCGCAACGTCCCCGCCGCGCGGCCATCGATCGAGCACCTCACCTCGAGCGCGGGCTTTGGCGAGCACCTCAGCACTTGCATGCGGCAAGGGGCTTCCGTCCTGCCGACACTTCTGCTTCTGGGCGCGGCTGCGGGACAGCCGCTAAGGCAACCGTTCGGGGATCTTCGGGTGTGGGTCGACGCCAACGCCCAGGCTGTGGAGGCCATGGAGCTACGGCTGGCCAGGATCGCCGGGGATCTAACGCTCTCCAAGCTCGTCGACAGGATCGGCGAGGACTCAAGCACCGCTCCGCTCTATGCTGCCCTGGTGACGGCGCGGGTTCGTCGCACGCCCGGCCAGCTTCGGATCAGCGACATTTTGAAGAAGCCGGTCCTCTATCTGGAGGTCAGCCGCAACAGTACCGACGAGATTTGGCAAGTGGCGGCTAACCGCCCTCAATTCATTCGGCTTCTAAAGCGAATGACGCCCGCCGTTCGTTACCTGATCGCCAGCGAGCTTCTGCCCATGGCGCTCGCTCAACCTCTCCGCATGCAAGTGGCGGAAATCTTGGCCGAGAGCTTGGCGATGCTGCCGATCAGTGACTGGACGGCGACCCTGGAAGCGGGCGGTCCGTTCTATGATCAGCTCAATGAGCTCGCCGAGCGGTTCGAAGGGGTGAGGATTGGCGGGACCCTGGGGCCGGCGATCGATGCGCTCGTTCGTCAGGCCGCGCGCACGGATGATCCCGATCTTCTTCACCGGCTGCAGAGCGCCGCGCGCCTGCTGCCCGATGGTCCTGACGATCTTGTGCGCCGGTTCGCGTTGGAAGTGCTGGAGGACACGCCCGTCGCCCCGGAGCATTTCATGAGCATGGCCAATGAAACGATCTTAGAGGCGTTTCTGACGGTCGAGTTCGGCGAGGCTTTTCTGGAGAAGGTCTTGGCGCCGTTGCTGAGCAGCATGGATGGACGTCATTGGGTGACGATGCGCCAGGCAGCCCTTTCGGCTTGGCTGAGCAGACTTCCCCAAGACTTGTCGGAAAGGGCCAGGGACGTCTTCCGTTCGGCCGCCGGCCACCAGAACGGGACGCGGATGCGCCGCGCGATGCTGGCCTTGGCCAACGGGTCGCCAAGCTAGCCGTCAACCTCAAGACCCTCGCGCGGATGGAGCGCCAGAAGCTGCCCTGGACACAGTGCCAGAAAACCGACCTTCGTCGAACCGCCCCCACGCCATGCCTACTCGAGGATCTTCAACGCCACAGCATCGACGCCATTCAGCCGAAACCGTTGGCGATGTCTGTCGCGACGTCTAATACCTCCTTTGCCACCAACGGCTCTTCGCCACGGATAATCTGAAGCGCCACCACCAACGGCTCCAGCATTCTCTCGGCCCCTCTGGCATGAATCATCGAGCTTACCTCAGAGCTGGCACCGCCTCTGGCAACGACCATGGCGCTCGACACAAAGGCCGAAATAAGCTCCCGCTTCTTCGGCAAGTCTCGCAATGCATGGTCAAGATGGACCACCGCCTCGTCGACTCCACCTGCAACAGCATGGAAATTCGCCAAAATAAGATGAGCTTCGGTATAGTCCTCTTTGATTTCAATTGCCCGCTGAGCATCTCTTATTCTATCGGTTATAATTCCATCTTTTAGCTGGGCGCGCGTCAGAAATGGCCGTGGATCATTCGGCCATCTTTTAATAGCGCGAGCGATAAGCTCCTCGGCTTCGCTTTGCTCGACCACCAACGCCAAGCCTGTCATGGCCGCTATTGCTTGATCGCCGCTTGCAGTGAGCGCTGCCCTGAACCTCTCGCGCGCAGCGTCCTTCTCCTTGCGCCTAGCGCAAATTTGCCCATGCAAAGTCAACGCACATACGCAATCTGCGTGCGTCTCGTACAGTTGATTGAGGATGCTCTCAGCTTCACTATCCTCACCTTTGTGAACAAGGAATTCAGCAAGTTCTTTCTTCGGACGGCAATTATCTTTGACCTTTTCAGAAGCATCACGGTAGAGCGACTCGGCCTCACCTTCAGACCCGCCGTTTGACAAAATTAGACTAGCAAGGCGAATTTTCGCTAGATTTGACCCCATTTCAATAGCTTCGCGGAACGTCTTCTCTGCAGTTAAATCATCGCCGGCATCGCGATATATTTGCCCGGCGGCTGCACGTATCGACTTCCGCTTTGGAGCATTGTCGATCATGCTTCGGGCCAATACCTTCACCTCTTCAACCGTCGAACCGCAATCCAACATTTTTCGGGCCAAGAGGCGATATAGGCTAGGCTCGTCCTTCTTTTCCGCGATCGCCGCCTCGAGCGCCGCGCGCGACCCTGCGGCGTCATCGGTCTGCTGGGCGAGAAACACACCGAGATCCGCCCAAGATTCCCAGTTTCGGTGCCGCTCCGCAGCATCGCGAAGCAGGGCAATGGCCTCATCCTTTCGACCGCTATCAGCGTAAATGTCCGCCAAGACGCGTCGCGCTAGATAGCTGTCAGCATGCTCACCGGCTTGGCCGCCGAGAATTTTCTCCGCCTCACCGGCTCGCGACAATTTCATGAGTAGTAGCGCGTACTGAGCTAGCGCGGGATCCCGCAACGGTGCCTGAGAACTCGCTCGCTCGAAGAAATCAATAGCTTTATCGTCAGCACTGATCTCTGAATAGTATCGCGCCAATTCAGTTAGCGGAATAGCTTTATTGGGATCTATAGCAATTGCCTGCAGAAGGGACGCCTCACCCTCTGCCTTTTCGCTCGAACGGATTTGCAGCAGCCCAACAATGGTATGGGCCCATGCATCCTCGGGCCGGAGGTCTCGCCCCTTTTTCGCCGCCTCCAGCGCTTGCTCTGGTTGTTTTTGACGGTGATGAAGAATGGCAAGGCGTAGCCACATGCTGCTTGAATTTGGATTGGTCGCCAGCGCCTCTCGAATGAGACTTTCAGCCAGCTTCAGGTCGCCGGCGTCAGCGGCAGCCTCGATGCGGTCGGCCAGTTCGTCGGTCGCCTTGCTCGCGCCCCCCTCAGCCCGCGTAGGCACTTCTTGAACTAGCCGCTGCGCCTCTCGGAACGGTCGGATGAACTCTTGAGGCGTCTGATCAAGAATGGCTTGGCGCACAGCATCCGAAACCCGCGCGATGATTGCACCAAACGCCGAATGATAGTCTTCGCGACGCCCCGGCTCCAGAGAGCAGGCCTCACGAACAAGCATTGCCGTAGTGTTAACCAGTTCGTCACGATCATAATACTCCGTCATAAATGACACGAGCGCATGAACGCGTGCAGAGGGGTGATTTCTCCTCCTCATCAAATAGTATATATTAAAGAGTCGCTCAGATGCATAGTAAATTGCCTGGCGACCCTTCCCGGGCTCCTTAACCACGGATCCCCGATCGCTCAATCTGGATAGCATTGCGGAGGCTATATTTGTTTCTACGCGAGCCGCCTCCGAAACTTGCTTCGCTGAGCTGGGGTCCCATAAATCAAGTAGAGCGGCAAATACCTTTCGCTCAGTGGCAGGCAGCGCGTCCAGCTGACTTTTGAAATACTCAGTGTTCTGATCGATCAATAAGTTCAGATTATCCATGAGATCGCGCAAAGATGGCGTCTTCATGAAATCCGCAAGAATATGAAGCAGGCGCGGGCTTCCACCGGTCAAAATGTGCAATGGTCGAATTTTCTCGAGACTAACGTCCTGCTGAGAATAATTCGACCATAGTAAGCGACACTCTTCAAGTGTCAGCGGCTTCAACTGAACAACGTCAAAGCTTTGAACAAGGTTTAAAACTTTGTCACCCCTCGCGCGCGCAACCGAGGTTGCCAGGACGCCAAATGCAGATGCATCACTGAGCTCATTTATAAGAATGTCTGCGTTGTTAGAAACTTGCTCACGAAGGATCATGTGCAAGTTCTCTACGATAATAAGCAGACGCTTTCCGATAGCATTCGCGTGACCTTTTAGGGCGCCCAAAGAGCTTCTCAGGAGCTCCGCCTCGGACCTTGCCGCCGCGGCGTCCTCATACTTGATCCGCAGCCCTGGCGCATCGTCCCCATCCTTCAGATGGAACAGGCACTCCAGGAAAAACTCGCCAGGCGTGGTGACCGTGTAACTCTCCTCACCGAGAAAGATCGGGTGCCACTGTTCGAAAAGTGCGCCGCCCTCACGAGCCTCAGCCATCACGCGACGGCAGAGCGTCGTTTTGCCCGCCCCTCTAGGCGCAGTGACAAGGACCCTTGCGCGGCCACCCAACTCAAAAGCGGCCAGCACGCGCGCCAATTCGTTCTTTCGAACGATGAAGTTAGCAACGGCCTCCTCGTCCGTTTGGAACCCTGGGTTGAATTTCATCGTGATCGGCATGCGCACTTTCCATCGTTGAACCCAGACGAGTTCAAACAGGGTCGTATCACCAACAAAAATGTTGGCAAGTCGCGAGCGCTGCGCTACATCAAATTTGTTGCCATCGTTTTTGTTGGCATCAAATTTGATGGAGAGAAAAGTTGAACAAGAAGGCTGGGCCGGACGCCCATCACATTGTCCCCAATTCGGAGGGTGGTTGGGATGTGAAGCGGAGCGGCGCCCAACGCGCTAGCGGCCACTTCGACACCAAGCGCGAGGCCGTCGACAGCGGGCGCACCATCAGTCGCAACCAGGGGACGGAACTGCGCATCCACAACCTGGATGGCCGCATCGGCCAAAGCGACAGCCACGGCCACGACCCCAATCCGCCGAAGGACAAGCGCTAGGACGGTTGTCTCGGGGCCTCCCTAATCGCTCGCCGCCACCGGCACCCGTTCGAGCGATTAGGGAGCCAGCCGGGACCGTCAGCGCATAGCTGAAGGAAACAAGATGACTGCGAAGATTGAGCACTTTCGCGTGGGCTGCGGCGACCAGACCCTGATCACCCTCGACAGCGGCAAGACGCTGCTGATTGACTGCAACATCCGTAAGGCCGCCGACGACGCCGACGATGACACGCCCGACGTCGCCCAGCAGCTGAAGGACAGGCTGAAGACCGACAGCGAGGGACGCCCCTACGTCGACGTCATGATGCTGTCCCACCCAGACAAGGACCACATCAGCGGCTTCATCACACACTTCCACACCGGCCCGCTGGACGACTACGTCAAGGGCAGCGGCAAGATCGTCATTCGCGAGATGTGGTCCTCGCCGCTGGTGTTCCGCCGGGCCGACAAGAAGACCCACAACTTGTGTGACGACGCCAAGGCGTGGGCCACCGAGGCACGCCGCCGCGTCAACAAGTACAAGACCAACCTCTGGTTGGGCGAGGGCGACCGTATCCTGATCATGGGCGAGGATATCGACGGCAAGACCGACGATCTCGGCCCGATCCTGGTGCGTGGCGGCGCGACCTGGACCACGATCGGCGGGTTCGTGGAGAACAACTTCGAGGGTCTGTTGCTGGCGCCGATCAAGCCGCAGGACGAGGAGGTCGAAGAGACGCTGTCCAAGAACAACTCCAGCATTATCGCCCGCTTCAAGATCGGCTCGGGCTACACCAGCGACGCGTGCCGCGTGCTGGTGGGTGGCGACGCCGAAGTGGCGATCTGGGAGCGCGTCTGGGATCGCAACAAGTCGGACAAGGATCGCCTGAGCTACGACCTGCTGCTGACGCCGCACCACTGCAGCTGGCACAGCCTGTCGTGGGACAGCTGGAACCAGAAGGGCGAGGACGCCAAGGTCAGCCCGGACGCGCGCGACGCGCTCGGCCAGGCGCGGCAAGGCGCCAAGTTCATCGCCAGTTCCAAGCCGATCTGCAACGACGACGCCGATCCGCCTTGCATCCGCGCCAAGCGCGAGTACGAGGCGATCGCCAAGGACGTCAGCGGCGAGTTTCTCTGCCTGGGCGATGGCGGCCCCGAGCCGCTGACCTTCGAGATCGAGGCTGGCGGCTTGAAGGCGGTCTCGTCCAAGGCCGTCTCGAGGGCCGCGGCCGCCGCCTCGATCGGCCTGATCGGGGCCAAGCCCCTCCCCCACGGGCTGATCGGCTCAAAGCCGGTGGGGCACGGCTGAGCCATGACGGTCGATCAAGCCGCCGTCGCGCTGGCCGTACACGAGATCATCGCCCATCCGGCGGTGATCGGCGTGCAGGGCCCGTTCTATCCGGGCGACGACGCGCGGCTGGACATTACCCTGGATCTTGGCTTCGGCTCGCGCTGGGCCGCCGAAGGCGAAAGCCCCAAGGGAGTGCGACCGCAGGAGGTAGTACGCATTGACTTCGCGGCCTCGTTCCCGCTGAGCGCGCCCGTGCCCTCACTGCGGCCGGACTTCAGTCGCGACCACCCACACGTCCAGCCCTATAGGACGCCGGACGGCCGGCCGATCCCCTGCTTGGTCGACGGTTCGCTGGACGAGTTCTTCGCCGCCAACGGTGCCTGGCGGACCATCGACCAGCTCGTCATCTGGCTGCGTAAGGCCGCCGAGGGCTGCCTGATCGATCCAGCCCAGGGGTGGGAGCCCATGCGCCGCGACGCGCTGAAGGACTATCTGATCCTTGATCCGGATCACTTGCGCCGCCTGGTGACCCCGGCGGGCGGGCGGAAACTGTTCGACATGTCGTACGGCTGGCGGCGACCGACCGAGGCGCAGCAGGACCTCTTCATCGGACAATTTCGGCGCGAGATCAGCGAGAAGACCGCGCGAGATGCCTCGCGTGTCTCAGAGCGAAAGGGCGACCTCCATGCCGGCACGGGCCTGGGCTTCCTGGTCTGGGCCGGCCGCGACCCCAAGGGTGGTGGCCCCGCGATCTGCAAACACTATGAGCCGGATGGCGTCGATGACGTTCAAAGCCTTCTGGCCCTGGCGCAGCGCCTGAACCTGCGCGACGGCCTCGCAGCGGCTTTGGCCACCATCGGCCGGTTCGATTTCGACAAGGGCGAGACGATCCCCGCACCGATCGTCCTGGCCGTGCGCAGGCCCCATCCGCTGGTCGGCGGTGAGAGTGACATCGAACTGATCCCCTACCTGATCCACGCCAAGAAGGTTGGGCTGGGCATCGGCAACGCGAAGGTCACGCCTTTGGCAGTGTACGCCGAGATCACCCCGGACCTGCTCGGGCGCCTGACGGATGCGTCGGCGGGCGCGCCCTGGGCGTTGCTGGGCTGCGGAAGCCTTGGAAGCAAGATTGCCCTGCACCGCGCTCGCGACGGTCACGCCCCGGGCATCTGCGGTGACCGCGCGAGTATGAAGCCCCACAACGCCGCCCGCCATGCCCTGACGCCGGATCCGAACAGCAAGCTGGGGTGGTTGGGTGGCAAGGCCGACCTTCTGGCCGAGACGATCACCGGCTTCGGCCAGCCGATCGTGTCCGTGTACGGCGACCACCGAGCTCTGCTTGACGGTTTGGACGGGGTCGAGGCCGTGACTTGGCTGGTCAATTCGACTGCTTCGACGATCGTGCGCGAAGACCTCGCCGGCAGCGTCAGCGAGGCGCAGCCCAGGGTCATCGAAGCTGGCCTGTTCGATCACGGCGCCCTTGGCTATTTCGCCACGGAGGGGTTGGGTCATAACCCTGACGGCGTGGAGCTGATGGGTGAACTATATGCCCTGGCCCACCGCGACGCCGATGTCGGACGCCATCTCTTTCCAGCCGACGGCCAGTTGGCGACGATCAATGTCGGCCAGGGCTGCGGGTCCCTGACCATGAAGGTCAGCGACGCCAAGTTGAGCATGATGGCCGCGACGATGAGCCAGCTGTTGGCCGACGCCGACCCGGCGCTCACCGAAGGGCGCATCGACCTGCTTCTTCGCCAGGACCTTGGCGTCCAGCATCGCCAAGTCGCCGCGCCGGCCTGGCGGCGGATGCCCCTCGAAGGTCTGGAAGGCTGGAGCCTGTCAATCTCGCCGCGCGCGCTCGCCGCGATCGAGGCCGATGTCCAACGCTACGCCAAGGTTGAGACCGGCGGCGTCCTAGTCGGTTTCCATTCCCTGATTGCCAAGCGGATTTATGTGACGGACATCCACCCTGCGCCGCCCGACAGCATCCGTTCGCGCGCCGAGTTCGTGCTCGGCGTCCAGGGCTTGACCGAGGCTCGGATGGATCTCACCGAACGCACCCGCGGTGCGCTGATCTTCGCCGGCACTTGGCACAGTCACCTCGGCGCGGCGACGCCGTCGGGCAAGGACCGGCGTTCGGCGGCTGTAGTCGGCGAGAACGAGCTTCAGCCCAAGGCTTTCCTGATCCGCGGCATGGACGACATGCGCGCCATCAGCGCTGCGGCGGTCGCCGCCACCAGTTCCAAGGAGACGGATTGACCATGGCATTGCCGAGAACGCCCATTCCGAGCGCCTATGAATGGACGGCGCGTCAGAACCCGGCACTCCTGACCCTGCTGCCGCTGCTTCTCCTGGCCGCCATATGGCTGCCGGAAGCCTGGACGGCGCTCGGTGCGCTGACGGGACTGCTGACCTTTTGTGGCGTCACATACGTGTTGGCCCAGGTGGCGCGCGGCGCCGGTAAGCGCCTCGAGACCAAGCTGGTCGATTTTGGTCCCGCCCTGTCGACGGCGCTGCTGCGCCACGAGGACTCGCGCGTCGACCGCCACACGAAGCAGCGCTACCACAGCTTTCTGGGCGGCAAATGTCTGCCGCTGCCGTCGCCCGACGACGAGCGCGCCGATCCGGCCGAGGCCGACAGCCGCTATCGCGCCTGCGTTACTTGGCTACGCGAGGCCACCCGGGACGAGAAGCGGTTCAAGCTCCTGCTGCAGGAGAATACCGCCTACGGCTTTCGGCGAAACCTCCTGGCGCTAAAGCCATTGGCCGTGCCGATTCTGCTCGTCGCCCTGGTGGTCAACGGCATGCTGATCGGCCTCCACTGGCGGACGCTGACGCCTCAGGTGTCGGCCGCCGCTGTCGTTGAGGTCGCGCTTGCCGCGGCTCTGGCGTTCTGGATCATAACCATAACGCCCGCCTTCATGGCTGAAGCGTCGACTGCATACGGTCTAAGGCTCTTGGCATGCTGCGACCAGCTGGACAGCAAGCCGGCCACTAAAGGTCGCGCGAAAACCTGAACTGCAACGCGATCCAACCGTAGCACGTCTCGTGCTTGCGTCTACAGCTGGCGTCCTTGCGGCACCGGGGGCGATTTGGACGAGAGGTTCACCTCTTGAAAGCAGCCCCACCCAAGGTCAGTGATGAGTCAAGAGCCGTCGATGACCTCGATCCCAAGAGACGGCGATCGCGGGCTCCCGACGCTTGGGCTGTGATTATGTAACGCGTTCTCAACTTGGCGCGCTGACGCTATTAGAGCGCCATGCTGAAGATGACGACATGGTCGCGGAGCTTGGGGGGTCTTCTGGCCGCCTGCGTCCTTGCCATGCTTGTCGTCGCGCCGATGATCGCCTCGGCGGCTTGTGTCTGTAGCGAGCCACCGGCCAGCGCTTCCGCCTACCAGACGGCCGAGGCCGACCAATCGGGCGACAGCGCGCCCTGCGAGGCGGCTTGCTGCCTGGGCGGGCACTGCCACCATGCCGGCTCCCTGCTGGACACGCCAACCCTGACCGTCGCCGCGCCGTCGCCCAGGATCGCCAAACATATGACGACCCCGGCCCGCGCGCTGGCGTCGCGCCCAACCTCGCCCCCCGACCACCCGCCTCGCGCCTGACAATCCGCGCGCATCCCGCGCGCCGTCGTCCTTTTGTTGCGAGGAACTTTGATGTCATCGAACCGATGGCCGCTGCGCGCGGCCTTGGCGTCCGTCGCCTGCGGCGCGCTATGGAGCGCGGCCAAGGCCCAGACCGCGCCACCGCTGGAAACCTTTCTGCGCGAGGCCACGGCTCCGCGCCTAGTGATCGGCGAGGCCGAGACACGCGCCGCCGAGGGCCGCGCCCTCCAGGCCCGCGCCCGTCCCAACCCGACCCTGGACTTGCAGGTCGAGAATGTCGGCGGCGACGGCCCCTATCGCGACTTCCAGAGCGCGGAGACAACACTGTCGGTCGGCCAGACCCTGGAGCTGGGCGGCAAGCGCGGCGCGCGCGTCGCCACCGCCCAAGCCGAGCTGGACACCGCCCGCTCGCGCGCCGGCCTGGGCCGCGTGGCTTTCGCCCACGACCTGACCCTGGCCTATGCGACCGCCGAGGCGGCGGCCGAGCGGCTGGTGGTCGCCCGGGACGCCGTCGACCTGGCCGAGGCGGACGCCCGCGCCGCGCGACTGCTGGTCGACAATGGCAAGGAGGCCGAACTGCGCGCCCTCCAGGCCAGGTCGGCGGTCTCGACGGCGCAGGCCGAGCAGGCCCGCGCCGAGGCCGACTCCGGCGCCGCCCTGGAGCGCCTTTCAGCCCTGACCGGCGGCGAGCGGACCTTCAGCGCCGTGACGCCGGGCGTGCTGGACCGTACCTGGCCCACCTCCCCCGTCAGCGCTCCGCCCCCGGCGGTCGCCGTCGCGACGGCCGAGCAGACGGTCGCCAGCCGCAGGCTCGATCTGGAGCGCCGGCGCGCTGCGCCCGACGTCACGGTCAGCTTCGGCGTTCGCCGCCTCGCCGGCGACGACGCCATGGCCGCAGTGGCGGGGTTCTCGCTCCCCTTGCCGCTGTTCGACCGCAACCGCGGCGCGGTGAAATCGGCCCAGGCCGAAGCCGACGCCGCGCGGGCCCGCCTCCTGATGGTCCAGGCCGACGCGACCGCCGATCGCCGCAGCGCCGAGGGCGAGGCCCGCGCGGCGGAACGATCCTTCGCCGCCGCCCGGGAGGGCGAAGTCGCCGCCCGCGAAGCCTATCGCTTAGCGCGCCTGGGGTATGAGGCCGGCAAGCTGCCCCTGCTCGAAGTCCTTTCCGCCCGGCGCGACCTGATCTCCGCGCGGCAACGCCACATCGAGGCGCGCCTGGCGCGCGTCAAGGCCCAGGCGGACCTCGCCCAAGCCAATGGACAGATCGCTTTGGGAGACGCCTCGTGACCGACCGCAAATGGATCCTGGCCGGAACGGCCGTCGCACTGGTCGCCGCCGCCGGCCTCGGCTTCGGCTTGGGCCGCCTGATCGACAAGGCGCCCGCCGCTGTTGAAGCCCACGCCGAGGAAGAGGACCATCACGAACAAGATTTCGTCGCCCTCTCGACCGCCGACGCGGCCAAGGCCGGCGTTCTGACCACCACGGTCGGGCGCGGCGGCGGCTCCGAACTGGTCCTGCCTGGCCGGGTCGCCTTGGCCGCCAACGCTTCGGCCGCGCTGGGCGCGCCGGTGTCGGGAACGGTCGAGCGCGTTCATGTCGCGGCCGGTGACCGTGTGACCACCAATGCGGCGATCGCCACCCTGCGCAGCGCCGAGGGCGCCGGAGCCCGCGCCAGCGTTGACACCGCCGCGGCCGGCGCGCGCGCCGCGCAAGCGGCCGCCGTCCGCGACCGTCGCCTGTTCGAGGCCGGTGTCGTCGCGCGCCAGGACTGGGAGGCCAGTCAAGCCGGCGCCGACAAGGCGCAGGCCGAGCTGCGCGCCGCCCGCGCCCAGGCGGCCGCTCAGGGCGCGCCCAGCGCCAGCGGCGTGGCGGTCCTGCGCGCCCCGCTCGCCGGGACCGTCACCCGCGTGGACGCGCGCGTCGGCGGCTTCCTGACCCAAGGCGGCCTCGTCGCCGAGATCGCCGACCAGGGTCAGGTGGAATACGTCTTCGACGCCCCGCCGGCCTCGGCCAACGCCATACAGGTCGGCGACGCCATCATGGTTCAGCGCCCCGACGGCGGGGAGGCCAGCGCGCGCATCGTCGCCGTCGCCCCCAGCGCGCTGGGCGCCGGCGCGGCGATCGTCCGCGCCAAGCCGACCGCGCCGGCGCCGCAGATCGGTTCGATCGTCTCGGCCCGGGTGGTCCTGGCCAGGGGGCAAAGCGGCCTGACCGTCCCCGCCGAGGCCGTCCAGACCCTGGAAGGCCGGACGGTGGTGTTCGTCGTCGAGCCCAAGGGTTTCCGCGCCACGCCCGTCGTCACCGGCCGCACCGCCGCCGGTTCGGTCGAGGTCCTCAAGGGTCTGGCCGGCGGCGAGGTCATCGCCGCCAAGGGCGCCTTCCGCCTGAAGGCCGAGTTGGGCAAGGGCGAAGCGGGGCACGAGGACTAGTCATGCTGAACCGCCTCATCGACCTGTCGATCCGCTTCCGCTGGATTGTCGTCCTGTTGGCCGTCGCCCTGTTCGGCTACGGCCTGCTGCAGCTGTCGCGCCTGCCGATCGACGCCGTGCCCGACATCACCAACCGGCAGGTGCAGATCAACACCATCGCGCCGGCGCTCGGTCCCGAGGAGGTCGAGCGACAAGTGACCTTCCCGCTAGAGACGGCCCTGGCCGGAACGCCGGGTCTGGTCGAGACCCGCTCGCTGTCGCGACACGGCTTCTCGCAGATCACCGCCGTCTTCACCGACAGCACCGACCTCTATTTCGCTCGCACCTTGATCAATGAGCGGCTTCAGGCGGCGCGCGCCAACCTTCCCGATGGCCTGGAGCCCAGCATGGGGCCGCCGGTCACCGGTCTCGGCGAGGTCTACATCTGGACCGTCGAGTTCAAGGGCGCCGCCGCGCGCACCGGCGCTCCCTACGTCACGCCGGAGGGTGAAACGCTGCGGACCGACATCGAGAAGGCCACCTACCTACGCACCGTGCAGGACTGGATCGTCGCGCCGCAGCTGAAAACCCTGAACGGCGTCGCTGGCGTCGATGTGCTTGGCGGCTACGTCAAGGAATACGCCGTCCATCCCGATCCGGCCAAGCTGGCCGCGCGTGGCATCAGCCTGCCCCAGCTGGTCGAGGCGCTGGAGCATTCCAATCGCATCGCCGGAGCCGGCTATGTCCAGCGCGGCGGCGAGGCCTATATCGTCCGCACCGACGCGCGGGTCAAAAGCCTGGTCGAGCTGGCGGATACGCCAATCGGCCGTCGGGGCGGCGCCGTCGTCAAGGTCTCGGACGTGGCGACGGTCGCGATCGGCCACGCCCCGCGCCTGGGCTCGGCCAGCGAGAACGGCCGCGAGGTGGTGATCGGCACGGCCCTGATGCTGGTGGGCGAGAACAGCCGCACGGTGGCCGCACGGGTCGACGAACGCCTCAAGGCCATCGCGCCCAGCCTGCCGCCGGAGGTGATCATCAAGCCGGTGCTGGATCGCACCCGGCTCGTCGATGCGACCATTCGCACGGTCGAGCACAACCTGACGGTCGGCGCCCTGCTGGTCATCGCGGTGCTGTTCCTCGCCCTGGGGAACTTCCGCGCCGCGCTGATCACGGCCCTGGTCATCCCCCTCTCCTTCCTGATCGCCGCCATCGCCATGCGTCGGTTCGGGATCAGCGGCAACCTGATGAGCCTGGGCGCGCTGGACTTCGGTCTGATCGTCGATGGCGCGGTGGTGGTCATCGAGAACACCCTGGGTCGCCTGGCGCTTCGTCGCCGGAACGAGGGCCGCGATCTGACCGCCGGCGAGCGCCTGTCGGTCACCGTCGAAGCGGCCAAGGAGATGGCCCGCCCCGCCGCCTTCGGCCAGGCGATCATCCTGCTGGTCTACGCCCCGCTGCTGACCTTCGAGGGCGTCGAGGGCAAGATGTTCACGCCCATGGCGGCCACGGTGATGTTCGCCCTGGCCGGCGCCTTCGTGCTGTCCCTGACCCTGGTCCCGGCGCTGACCGCCCTGGCGGTGCGCGAGCCCAAGGGCCATGGCGAGACCCGCGCCATGAAGGCCGTCCGCACCCGCTTCGAGCCGGCCCTGCGCGCCGCCGTGGCGCGGCCGGCGGCCGTGGCGGTCGGCGCGGCGGCGGCCCTTCTGATCGGCCTTGTCGTCTTCTTCGCTCTGGGCCGCGAGTTCGCCCCGACGCTGGATGAGGGCGACCTGCTGGTCCAGGCCAGCCGTGTGCCTTCGATCTCTTTGGAAGAGAGCCAGGCCATGCAGTTCGAGGTGGAAAAGGTGCTCTCGGCCCAGCCCGAGGTGGCCCTGGTCTTTACCCGCACGGGCACGGCCGAGATCGCCTCGGATCCGATGCCGCCCAGCGCCTCGGACACCTTCGTGATCTTGAAGCCCCGCAAGGACTGGCCGGATCCGAACCTGCCAAAGGCCAAGCTGGTCGAGCGGATGGAGAGCGATCTCGGCAAGCTGATCGGCAACGCCTACGAGTTCACCCAGCCGATCCAGATGCGCTTCAACGAGCTGATCGCCGGCGTTCGCTCCGATGTGGCGGTGAAGGTCCATGGCGACGACTTCGCGGCCATGAGCCGGACGGCCGACCAGGTGGCCGCGACCTTGCGCGGGGTCCCCGGCGCGGCCGACGTCAAGGTCGAGCAGATCTCGGGCCAGCCTACCATCACCGCCAGCGTCGACCGAACGGCCGCCGCCGCGCTCGGCGTCCATGCCAGCGACGCGGCCGACGCCCTGGAGATCGGCCTGGGCGGGCGCGAGGCCGGCCATATCCTGGAAGGCGACCGCCGTTTCGACGTGGTCGTACGCCTGGACGATGTCCGTCGCACCGACCCGGCCGCCATGGGGCAGTTGCCTGTCGTCTCGGAAAGCGACGGCGGCGGCGGCCCAACAGCCATCCCGCTGTCCAGCATCGCCCGCTTCGACACCGCCGAGGGGCCCAACCAGGTCAGTCGCGAGAACGGCAAGCGACGGATCGTGGTCCAGGCCAATGTCCGGGGCCGCGACTTGGGCGGCTTCGTCGCCGACGCTCAAGCCGCGGTGGCCCGCGAGGTCAGGCCGACGCCAGGCTCCTGGCTCACCTGGGGCGGCCAGTTCGAGAACCTCGAACGGGCCAGCGCCCGGCTGGCGATCATCGTGCCCGCGGTGTTCCTGGTCATCGCCATCCTGCTGTTCCTGGCCCTGGGTTCGGCGACAGAGGCGGCGCTGGTCTTTGCGTGCGTGCCCCTGGCCCTGGTCGGCGGCGCCCTGGCGCTGCTGCTACGGGGGATGCCGTTCTCGATATCGGCGGCGGTCGGCTTCATCGCCGTCTCCGGCGTGGCCACCCTGAACGGGCTCGTCCTGATGCAGAGCATAAGGCAGAGGGTCGCCAGCGAGACAGACATCGCCGCCGCCGTGATCGGCGGCACGGTCGGCCGCCTGCGGGCGGTGCTGACCACGGCGCTTGTAGCGATCCTGGGCTTCATACCGATGGCCCTGGCTATAGGTCCGGGGGCCGAGGTCCAGAAGCCCTTGGCCACGGTGGTGGTCGGCGGCCTCCTGACCTCGACGGTGCTGACCCTGCTGGTGCTGCCGACCTTCTATGTCTGGATAGCGGCGCCACGACGGGGGCCACTCAATTGAGACCCGGCGGATACGGGTCACGTGCTCGGCTCAAACAGGTCCCTGGGCGGCGGCGTGGTCAATGGCGCCGCCGACAACCACCGCCCCTGGGCAAACGCGGGCCTGAACGTGTCTAGGGCGTGAAAATCAGACGACCCGCGCCGCCACGATCAGGCCCATGGGCGCCCCCTCTTCCAGCAACGGCGCCAGACTAAGCTCGATCTCCCGCTCGCCGCCGTTCTTGACCAGCAGGGTCGCCCCGACCGACGCCGGCTCATTGGTCCTCAGTACGGTCTCGATCCGCGCCGCCAGGGCGTGGCGCTCGGCAGGGCGAATGACATCGGTCAGGCGATAGTCGAGCAATTCCTCGACCTTGAAGCCGGTCATGGTCGCGAACCGCTCGTCCAGCTCGGCGAAGACGCCACGGATGTTGAGCCGCGCCGCGCCCACATCGTGCAGGTTGGAGGTCGCGGTCCGGAACGCATTGGCCGTCTCGAAACGTCGCCGCAGGTCGCGCTCCTCGCTGCGGTTCAGCAGCAGCAGCCCCACCCCGCCCGGATAGGGAAACGCCTTCATGCTGCAGCGCCGGTCGCCGCTGGGCGAGGCGTTGGCCTCGAATTCGGTGATCTCGCCCGCCTTCAGGGCGCGCAGCAGATGCTCGCCGATCAGGGCCTGGCAAGGCGCGGGAAAAAGCTCACTCCAGCCCAGGCCATCCAGCTGACCACCGCAGAGACCCGCCAGCGCTTCGAAGGGGTGGTTGACCTGAACGACCCTAAGCGTCTCGTCGAAGGCGACGAAGGCCTCGCTCATCGCCTCGCGCAACGCCGCAAGCGCGGTTTCGGACCGCCCCTCGACCCGGCGGCCGGTGATGTCGCCCGAAAGATTGTAAAAGTGGGCCGCCGAGACCACCGCGACACGCGGGCGACCGTGGTGGGTGACAATGACTGGCGCTTCCAGCGCCCGGTCCTGCCAGTGCCCGAAGTTGCGGCTGATCTCGCCGGCCGTGACCGATTGGGGTTCTGGAACCTGTGTCTTCAAGACGACCTCTCGCCATTCCGTAAAACGCGTAAAAGTGTCGACTAACCGACGGAAACCGTGTTCCCGCGACTATGCGATAGTCGCGTTATTGTTGCGCCGCAACCGCCAAAACACCCAAGGCGCGCATGGAGCCGTGTGGCAGGATGTCGCATGAATCGCGTGTAATCCGCTGATCGCGTCCCTTACCAATCAAAAGCTGCGCCGTCGCACACTGCTCTTCCAGAAGAGGAGAAGTCGCATGTCGGAACGCAAAAGGCGTCACCCGGCCCGCGGGGCCGAAAGCGGCGCGGTGGCGGTGGAGTTCGCGATCTTGGGTCCGGTCTTCCTGATCCTGATGATCGGGACCATGGTCTGGGGGCAATACCTCTGGACCGCCCACGCGGTGCAACAGCTGGCCAATGACTCGGCCCGCGCCGCCCTGGCGGGGCTGGACAACGCCGAGCGCGAGTCCTTAGCCCGGACGACCCTGACTAACGAAGTCACCGACTACGCCAGCCTGCGCCCGGCCGCCGCGACCATGACCGTCGAAGCCCATACCGACCGCCTGACCGTGTCGGTCAGCTATGACACGACGGGCGCCACCTTCACGGCCTTCTCGGGCCTGATCCCTGCCCCGCCCAAGACGGTGCTGCGCCAAGCCACCGTGCGCCTGGGGGGCTATTGATCATGACCCATCGCGATTTCGCCTCGAACGAGGACGGCGGCGTCGGCCTGATGGGCGCGGTCGGCCTGTTCGCCCTGTTCGGCATTTGCGCCCTCGCCGTCGATCTCGGCTCGGTGTTCGTTCAGACCCGCCGCCTGCAGGGCACTGCAGACCTGGCCGCCATGGCCGCCGCGCGCGACCTCGACAACGCCCAGGCCGCCGCCCTGGCCACCGCGCGTGACAACGGCTGGACCGGCCCGCTGACCGTGACGATCGACAAGGGCGCCTATGCCGGAGATCGCGCCCTGGCCGCCTCGGCGCGCTTCCAGATGGGGGCCAGCGATCCCAACGCCGTGCGGGTGCGCCTCTCCAGCGAGACGCCGCTCTATTTCGGCCAGATCCTGACCGGCAAGCCGACCCTGACCATCAAGCGCCAGGCCACGGCCGCCCGCGCCGACCTCGCCAGCTTCTCGATCGGTACGCGCCTGGCCGCCCTGGACGGGGGCATCGCCAACGCCTTGCTCTCCGGCCTGACCGGGTCGAAGGTCAGCCTGTCGGTGATGGACTACGACGCCCTGGCCGACGCCGACGTCGAACTGTTCAGCTACCTCGATGCCGTGAAGACCGAACTGAACCTGACTGGCGCGTCCTACAACGACGTGCTCGACGCCAACCTCACCACCGGCAAGGCGTTGAAGGCCCTGTCGCGCGTCCTCGCCGACAACGGCCAGACCCGGGCCTCGACAGCGGCCCAGACCCTGGCCACGGCGGCCGCCAACCGCACGCCGGCCGACCTTCGCCGGATGTTCGACGTCGGCCCCTACAGCGCCCAGAGCCGCGTGACCGGCGGTAGCGGGGCTAAGGTGAGCCTGGACGCTATGAGCCTGTCCAAGGCGGTGCTGGAACTGTCGAACGGCGCGCGTCAGGTCGAGCTGGACCTCGGGACGGCCGTTCCCGGCGTCGCGGGCCTAACCGCCTGGCTCGCCATCGGCGAGCCGCCGAACAACGCGCCCTGGATGACCATCACCGACAGCCGCGACGTCATCGTCCGCACCGCCCAGACCCGTCTCTATCTGGAAGCCAAGATCGGCGGCTCGGGCCTGCTGTCGGCCGCCCAGGTCAAGCTGCCCGTCCTGGTCGAGGCCGCTTCCGGCGAGGCCAAGCTCAAAGATATGGCCTGCGCCACCGGCGAAGCGACCTTGGACGTGCGGCCGGGCCTTGGGAAACTCGCGATCGGCGAGATCGACACCGGGGACCTGGACGACTTCAGGACCGCCCTAACTCCCGCCACGGCCACCTTCGCCAAGGCGCCGCTGTTCAGCGTCACCGGCAAGTCCTCGGTGTCGATCGGCGGCCAGGCCTGGCAGACGGTGCGCTTCAGCCAGGCCGAGGTGCGCGGTGGCGCGGTCAAGACCGTCTCGACCACCGACCTGGCCAAGGCCACGGTCTCGACCCTGCTAGGCGACGTCACCCTGAAGGCCAACATCCTCGGCTTGGGAGTGGGCCTGGGGGAATCGACCCTGACCAGCGCGGTCGCCGCCCTGCTCTCTCCCCTCGCCGCGCCGCTGGACGACGTGCTGAACAGCCTGACCGGTCTGGTCGGCGTGCGTCTGGGCCAGGCGGACGTACGGATGAACGGTCTGCGCTGCCGGGACGCCGCCCTGGTGGCCTGACTCTTCGACCTAGGAACACCCCCTCTACCTCAGAATGACCCCGTTTCCAGAAAGGAAGCTCCAGAAATGCCTACGTCGTCCTATCGTCGCCCGCCCTGCCAGAATGGCGCACCCCCGTCCGAGTTCAGCCTGCTGGGCTCGAGCTTCGAGGCGCCGAACATTCGCGGCCGACTGCACGCCATCTGCGCGCTCTACGCCCATACCCCGGCGCAGGACCGGCGGTTGGAGCTGGTGGACGCCCTGGAAGGCCTGACCCTGGAGGTGGCCCACCTGATGGCGCTGGACCTGCTGGAAAACGGCTGGCGGCCAGATGTGGCGGCTTGAATGGAAGGAAGCCGCCCACCGTTTCCACCCCGGCTTCCGGCTGGGGTGAGAACGGCCTAGCGACCCTGCTAACGGTGGATGGTCAATCCAACACGCAAGGTTCGCGGCGCCGAGTAGCTGGCGACGTCGTCGGCGGTCTTGCCGACCTCGAGTTTGCCGTCGGCGGCGTTCTCGACCGCCAGGTAGATCTCGGCCTGGCGGCGCAGACGCCAGGTCGCCCGGCCATCGACTTGCAGCCCCGCCGCGAGCTTGCGGCTGTTGAGATCATCCTCCCAGCGCGCGCTTTCGTAACGCAGATCGGCCGAGAGGCTGAAGACGTCGGCGGGTCTGAAGCGAGCGCCGCCGGTCAGCGTCCATCTGGGAGTCTGAGCCGGCCGCAGTCCGGTGAGCTGGGGCGCGGCGGAGCCGCCCTCGACTTGCGCCTCGGTATAGGCCGCCGCCGCGCGCCATTCGAGGCGCGACCCCACCTGGCCGGATGCTTCGGCCTCCAGCCCCCAGGCTTTGATTTTCCCGGCGTTCTGGCGCTGGCGCAGCGTCCCGCCAGCGGGCACGAAGCCGGCCACGGGGAAACTCCCAGGTCCGACGCCGATGGTGACGTTGGTGATCGGATCCGTCAGCTGGTTGTAGAACAGCCCGGCCGACCAGCGGACCGTTCCCTCGCCGTCAAGGCCGCCTTCCAGGCCCTGCAGGGTTTCGGGCTTCAACGCCGGATTGGCCTCGGTGATGTCGTTGCCGACCCGGAACGGCCGATGCAGTTCGTTCAGCGTGGGCGGCCGAAACCCGGCATAGGCCGCGCTGCGCCAATAGAGCGTGGGGCTTAGCGCCCGGCGCAGGCCAAGTCGGCCCGTCGGCGTGGTGTCGGATCGGCTGGCGAAGGCCTGGTCCAGGGTCAGGCCGCCCGTGCCGATATCCCGCTCGCGGCGCAGGGCGTCAAAGGCCCGCGAGCGATCAAGCCGCAAGCCGCCGGTGGCCAGCCAAGGCCCCTTGTCGAACACCGCCTCGGCATAGGCCCCCGCCACCAGCGTCTTGCCGCCCGCCGCGCGGTCTCGGGTGAAGGTCCCGCCCATGAACCGGAAGCGCTCGTGCTCGGTCCCGTCCGCCAGGCGCAGGTCAGCCCCAACCTCCCAGGCCAGCGGGCCCCGGCGCCCCTGCAGCGCGGCGTTGAGGCCGTAACCGGTGGCCGGCGTGTCGTACTGCTCGCTCGCCGGGGTGGTCGCCACGCGGCCAGCGGCCACGGCCACCGAGCTGTTCTCCAGATCGCTGCGGCGAACCCAGCCTTGCAGCCGCCACCCGCCGACGCCCTGAGCCGCGGGCTTGGCCAGGGTCAGGCTCGCGGCAAGCCCCTTAGCGTTGGAGCGAGCGCCCAGCAGCCCCGCCTGTTGGTGGACCTGGTAGCCCGAAACCCTCAACGCGGCCTGTACCTGGCCAAGCTGGCGCTGCACCCGCATCGAAGCGGCGGCGTCATCGAGACTCAGCCGGGTATCGGCGCGCCCGCGTCGTGCGCCGCGCACGGCGTAGTAGCCATCGGTCCGCGAAGCCGAGAGGCTGGCCAGGACGCCGGCTCCGCCGGCCAACACCACGCCGCGATAGCTCCCGCGCTGCCCGGCCGAAACCTCCGCTACGGCCAGGCCGTCCGGCGTCTCTCGCTCCCGCAGCGCCACCACGCCGGTCAGGGCGCCCGCGCCATAGGGACCCGCGCCGGCGCCGCGCACGATCGTCGCGCCTTCGAGACTTTCTGACGGCAGAGCGCTCCAGATCACCCAACCACCGAACGGATCGTTCTGCGGCTCACCGTCCAGGGTCACCAAGGCGCGCCCGGCCCCCGAGGGCGCGATCGCCCGCAGCGACAGGCCCTGAGTGGTGGGATTGGCCGCCCCGCTTCCCGTGCGTCGGAACAGCGACACTCCCGGCAAGGCCTTCAGAGCGTCATCGAGCCGCGCCTCCTGCCTGAGGCTATCGGGGCCGATACGCACCGCACTAAAGACCCCCTCGCCGCCCAGCGGCGCCAGGCGAGGTGGATGAACGACAACGACCTCGATGTCTGGGCTCACCGGCGGCGGAAGATCGGACATGGCGGGACGCTCTGAGGCGGGTTGCGTGCTTTATCGCGCCTCCTAAACCCGCCTCACTCCCACTCGATCGTGCCGGGCGGCTTGGACGTCACGTCATAGACGACCCGGTTGACGCCCCGGACTTCATTGATGATCCGCGTGGCGGTCTTGCCGAGGATGGGCCAGGGGAACTCGAAAAAGTCGGCGGTCATGCCGTCGGTCGAGGTGACCGCGCGCAGGGCTAGGACGTTCTCATAGGTGCGAGCGTCGCCCATGACGCCGACGGTCTTGACCGGCAGCAGCACGGCGAAGGCCTGCCAGATCTGGTCGTAGAGGCCGGCATTGCGGATTTCTTCCAGATAGATGGCGTCGGCGTCCTGCAGGACCTTGACCTTCTCGGGCGTGATCTCGCCCGGAATGCGGATGGCCAGGCCGGGACCGGGGAACGGGTGGCGGCCGACGAAGGCCGGGGCCAGGCCCAGCTCGACGCCCAGGGCGCGGACCTCGTCCTTGAAGAGCTCGCGCAGCGGCTCGACCAGTTTCAGCTTCATATAGTCCGGCAAGCCGCCGACATTGTGGTGGCTCTTGATCACCGCCGAGGGGCCGCCGCGGGCCGAGACGCTCTCGACGACGTCGGGATACAGCGTGCCCTGGGCCAGGAACGACGCGCCGTCGATCTTGGCGGCCTCCTTGTCGAAGACCTCGATGAACAGGCGGCCGATGGTCTTGCGCTTGGTCTCCGGGTCGCTGACGCCGGCCAGCTCGCCCAGGAACATGTCGCCAGCGTCCACGTGGACCAGGGGGATGTTGTAGTGGTCGCGGAACAGGGTGACGACCTGATCAGCCTCGTTCTTGCGCAGAAGGCCGGTGTCGACGAACACGCAGGTCAGCTGGTCGCCGATCGCCTCGTGGATCAGGACGGCGGCGACCGAGCTGTCGACGCCGCCCGACAGGCCGCAGATCACCTTGCCGGTCCCGACCTGGTCGCGGATCTTCTGGACCATCTCCTGGCGGAAGGCCGCCATGGTCCAGTCGCCCTTCAGGCCGGCCAGGGCCAGGAAGTTCTTGTAGATCTTCGAGCCGTTGACCGTGTGGACCACCTCGGGGTGGAACTGGACGGCGTAGATCTTCTTCGCATCATTGGCGATGGCCGCGAACGGCGCGCCGGTCGAGGTGGCGACGACCTCGAAGCCTTCGGGGATGGCGGTGACGCGGTCGCCGTGGCTCATCCAGACGGTTTCCAGCTCGCCGACGCCGGCCAGGCCCTGGAACAGCGGGCTCTGCTTGCCGATGGTCAGCTCGGCGCGGCCGAACTCGCCGGCGTGACCGCCCTCAACCTTTCCGCCCAGGACGTCGCACAGCAGCTGCTGGCCGTAGCAGATGGCCAGCATCGGCACGCCCAGATCAAACAGCTTGCGGCCTATGCGGGGGCTGTCGGCCTCCAGCACGCTGGCCGGACCACCCGACAGGATGATGGCCGAGGGCTTGTAGTCGTCGACGAGAGCTTCCGCCTTGTCGAACGGGTGGATCTCGCAATAGACGCCCGCCTCGCGCACCCGGCGCGCGATCAGCTGGGTCACCTGGCTGCCGAAGTCGACGATCAGGACGCGCTGGTGGTGGGTTTCGGTGGTCATCGGCGGGTCTCCAGCGGTCGTTAGTTCGGTCAGGGCGTGTAGGAGGCGCGCTCCAGCACGGCGGCGAAGAAGCCGTCCGTCCCGGCGCGGTGCGGGGTCAGGCGCAGATAGCCTTCGGGCGTGACGTGCTCGACGCCCGGCAAGGCGATCGGCTTCACGGAAAACTCGGGGTGGCGATCGAGGAAACCGGCGACGCGGTCCTCGTTCTCGTCGACCAGCAGCGAACAGGTCACATAGACCATGCGACCGCCGGCCTTCACGAAGGTCGAGGCGTCCTCCAGCACACTGTCCTGCTCGATCTGGCGCTTCGCCAGCTGGTCGGGCGACAAACGCCATTTCGCATCAGGGTGGCGGCGCCAGGTTCCTGAGCCGGTGCAGGGGGCGTCGACGAAGACGACGTCGATCTTGCCTTCCAGGCCCTTGAGCGGCGTCGCCTCGATCGGCGAGCGGATCTGCAGGTTGCGGACCCCTGCCCTCTGGCCGCGCCGGATGGTGTCGGCCAGGCGGCGAGCGTCGCTGTCGTGGGCGAAGATCTGGCCGGTATTGCCCATGGCGGCGGCCAGGGCCAGCGTCTTGCCGCCCCCGCCGGCGCAGAAGTCCAGCACCTGCTTGCCCTTGATCTCGCCGGCCACGGCGGCGGCGATCTGGGAGCCAAGGTCCTGCACCTCGAACCAGCCCTTGGAGAAGGCCGGCACGGCTTCCACCGACGGCGTGCGGTCGGCGGCGGCGGGCGCGGGAATACGGAAAGCGTTGGGCAGGACGCCGGCCGGCGCGGCATGAATCGGGGCCAGGGCCTTGGCGGCGCGCTCGGCGTCGGTCTTCAGGGTGTTGACGCGGAGGTCGACCGGGGCCCGTTCCGACAACGCGCGCATCTCGACGGCTTGGTCGGCGCCCAGGGCGCGGGCCAGGCGCTCTTCCAGCCAGTCGGGATAGTCGCCGATCACCGGGACCGGCGCGTCGTCCAGTGAGACCGGATTGGCCAGACGCTCGCGCTCGACGTCGGTCAAGGCGCCGAAGCCGTGTTCTTCCGAAGCCGCCTCGGCGATACGGTCCGGCGTCCACGTCCAGACGAAAGCCAGTACGCCCAGCACAACGCCACGCGGGGCGGTGTCGCCCATCATCCAGCCCAGCGACCGCTTGCGGCGCAGAGCGTCCAGCACCAGGCCCGAGACGAAGGCCCGATCCTTAGAGCCAGCGTAGCGCGCGGCCTCGCCCCAGCGCTTCAGCGCCATCTTGACCGGAAAATGCCGCGTCTCGATCTCGGTCAGAACCTCGATCGCCGCTGAAACCCGTCCACCGTCGCGCATCAGACCACCAGGGCCGCGAGCAGCATCAAGATCCCGACCATCGAGGCGACCCAGGTCAAGCTGCGCACATAGGGCACGCCGAAGGCATAGAGGGGGATGTAGAGGGCGCGAGCGACCACATAGATCGCCGCGCCATAGGCCGTCGGCTCACCGAGCCGGCCACCCAGATAGTCGATCACCACGAGCGCCGCGAAGAACGGGAACGTCTCGCGGAAGTTGGCGAAGGCCCGATCGAGCCGACCAGCCACGCCGGTCAGAACGACAGGCTCGTCGCGGGGGCCGGTATTCCACTTCAAGCCACGTTGGGGCTGGGCGGCCGCGGCCGCCCACAGGAGGTGAATGATCCCAATGATCACCGCCACCGCCACCATCTGCAGCTCGAAGGCCATCCGCATCGGCTAGACCGCGCTCGGATAGTTGGGAGCTTCGCGCGTGATCATCACGTCGTGGACGTGGCTTTCACGCAGGCCCGCGCCCGTGATCCGGACGAACTTGGCGCGCTTCTGCAGCTCGGGGATGGTCGGCGCGCCGACATAGCCCATGGCCGCGCGAAGACCGCCGACCAGCTGGTGCAGCACCGGCGCGATCGGACCCTTGAACGGGGTCTGGCCCTCGATGCCTTCCGGCACCAGCTTGAAGCTGTCGGTGATGTCCTTCTGGAAATAGCGGTCGGCCGAGCCACGGGCCATGGCGCCCACCGAGCCCATGCCGCGATAGCTCTTGTACGAGCGCCCCTGGTACAGGAACACCTCGCCTGGCGCCTCTTCAGTGCCGGCGAACATCGAGCCCATCATGGCGGTCGAGGCCCCAGCCGCGATGGCCTTGGCCAGGTCGCCCGAGTACTTGATGCCACCGTCGGCGATGACCGGCACGCTGCTCTCGCGACCCGCCCGAACGGCTTCCATGATCGCGGTCAGCTGCGGCACGCCCACGCCCGCGACGATGCGGGTGGTGCAGATCGAACCCGGACCGATGCCCACCTTCACCGCGTCGGCGCCGGCGTCGATCAGAGCGCGAGCGGCGTCGTAGGTGGCGATGTTACCGGCCACGATCTGGACGCGGTTGGCTTCGCGCTTCAGGCGCGAGACCGCTTGCGCGACCTGGCTGGAGTGGCCGTGGGCGGTGTCGATGACGACGACGTCGACACCGGCGTCCACCAGGCCCATCGAACGCTCGAAACCGGCGTCGCCGACGGTCGAGGCCGCGCCGACCAGCAGGCGGCCCTTGTCGTCCTTGGCGGCCAGGGGGTGAGCCTGGGCCTTCTCGATGTCCTTGACCGTGATCAGGCCGACGGCGCGATAGGCGTCATCGACGACGATCAGGCGTTCGATCTTGTGCTTGCGGAGAAGCTCACGAGCCTCGGCCTGGTCGACGCCTTCGGCGACGGTGATTAGGTTCTCGCGGGTCATGATCGCCGAGGCCGGGACGTTGGCGTCGCCCTCGAAGCGCATGTCGCGGTTGGTGACGATGCCGACCAGCTTGCCGGTGCCGCGTTCCACCACGGGGAAACCCGAGATCTTGCGGCGGGCCGTGATCTCGCGGATCTCGGCCAGGGTGGTGTCGGGGTGGACGGTCAGCGGATTGATGACCATGCCGCTTTCGTAGCGCTTGACCTCGCGGACCTGATCCGCCTGCTCCTCGTTGGTGAGGTTGCGGTGCAGGATGCCCAGGCCACCGGCCTGCGCCATGGCGATGGCGAGGCGGCTTTCGGTCACCGTGTCCATGGCCGCGGACACAAGCGGAATGTTCAGACTGATTTCACGCGTGAACCGAGTCTCGGTCGTCACCTGGGTAGGCATGACGTCGGACGGGCCGGGTTCGAGCAAAACGTCGTCGAAGGTGAGCCCTTCGCGAATCTCCATCGGAGTCTCCATTTTGCGGCGCGGATATATCCGAGGGGGCCGCTAAACGGAAGACCTCATTCGCGGCAACTAGCCAGGAAAAGCGTCGATCACGACGTCGGCCGTCAAACGAAGCCGCGCGATACGGTCGACATCGCGGCGCAGCAGCAGCCAGGCGGGCTGTTCCCAGGCCCCCTCCCCACCCGGAACGATTTCCAGCCGTGGATCGCGCTCGGCGACATAGGCGGGCAACAAAACCACGCCGGCGCCGACCGCCGCCGCCTCGCGCTGCGCGCCGAGTGCATTGGAACGCACGGTGATGGGCCGCCCCGCCGCCAGTTCCGAGAGCCGCACCGCCGGCGCGATCGCCTCGAGATCCTCGCTGAAGCCGACGAAGGTCCAGGCCTCCGGTGGTGTCGCCGCCAAGTAGCTTCGCTCGGCGTACAGGTCGTGTCGGATCGTTCCCAGCTTGCGGAGCAGCATGTCGCCCGTCGCCGGCGGCTTGCCGAAACGCACGGCGATGTCGGCGTCGCCGCGGGTGACGCTGACGCTGCGATCGTCGCCCAGGAGCTCCACACGCAGCCGCGGATGCTGGATCGCCAGCCGCGCCAAGGGCTCGGCCAACCGGTGCACGGCAAAGCTGGGTAGCGTGCTGATCCGCACCTGGCCGGCGATCGCCTCGCCACCGTCCGCGCCGCGTCGCAGAGCGATCGCCGCCTGATCCATCGCCTCGGCCTCGGCCACCGCCGCGCGACCGGCGGGGGTAAGGACATAGCCGCTGGGGCGCTTCTCGGTCAGACTGCCGAGTTCGCCCTCCAGGCGGGCCAACCGACGGGAGATCGTGGCCTGGTTGACGCCCAAGGCGCGCGCCGCGCCGGACAGCGAACCGGTCTTGGCCACCGCCAGGAAGACGCGCACGTCCTCCCAATCCATCTCCGAGCGTTTTTGATCAGACATAGGCGAAGACTAAGGAAGTTCCGGTCCGACGACCACCGCCGCGCTCAAGCGGCGGCGCTGTTATCGCCCCTTGAACCCGGTCGCGACCAGGAAGACTTCCGAACTGTCGGCGCGGCTGGCCTTGGGCTTGAAGTGCTGAACCTTGTCGAAGTGGCGCTTGAGCTTGCCGATCACCTCGGCGGTCTCGCCGCCCTGGAAGGCCTTGGCGACGAAGGCGCCACCGGGCTTCAGCACGTCGATGGCGAACTCGGCGCCGATCTCGATCAGGCCGACGATCCGCAGGTGGTCCGTCTCGCGGTGGCCCACCGTGTTGGGCGCCATGTCGGACATCACCAGGTCCGGCGCGCCGCCCAGCAACTCGAGCAGCTTGGGCGGGCAGTCGTCCGACGTGAAATCCATCTCCAGAATGTGGGCCGGCGCGACCGGATCCACCGGCAGCAGGTCGACGCCCACCAGGTCGGTCACGCCGCGCTCGACGGCGATCTGCAGCCAGCCACCCGGCGCGCAGCCCAGGTCGATGACCTTCGCGCCCTTCTTGAAGAAGCGGTACTTCTCGTCGATCTCGCTGATCTTGAAGGCCGCGCGGCTGCGATAGCCGAGCGCACGAGCCTTGGCCGAGAACGGGTCGTTGATCTGGCGCTCCAGCCAGGCCTGCTGGCTGGGCGTGCGGCCATAGGCGGTCTTCAGGCGCGCGGGCTTGGCGCGACCGGCTTCGGTGCCCCCGGCCGGCGGCTTGACCATACGCTTGCGGGGCGGTTCTTCGTCGCTCATGCGGCTTCAGACTTCTTGGAGGCGCCGCCGCGACGGCGCCGTCGCGGGCGCTTCTGCTGGTCGGACATCAGGGACATCAGGAGTCCCTCTCTAAGCCCTCTGTCGGCGACACGCACGCGCGAACAGGGCCAAAGCTCCTGCACGGCCTGCAGGATGGCCGCGCCGGCCAGAACCAGATCGGCCCGATCGGCGCCGATGCATGGCTCCAGGGCCCGCTCGGCGGCGGTCAGGCTCTGCAAGCGCTCGGAGGCGGCGTCACAGTCGGTCCGGTTCATCCAGAGGCCGTCGACGACGTTGCGGTCGTAGCGCGGCAGGCCCAGGTGCAGCCCGGCCAGGCTGGTGATCGCGCCGGACGTGCCAATCAGATGCGCCCTGCCCTCGGCGAAGATCTCCCGCATGGGCTCCGCGTGCGGAAAGGCCTCGATGCGCGCCTTGACGTCATCGACCATGGCCCGGAACCAGGCCTCCTCGGCCCGCTCGCCCTCGGGGAAGCGCTCGGCCAAGGTGACGACGCCGACCGGGATCGACAGCCACGCCTTGATCGGCAGCTTCCAGGCCGCGAACTGGCGCGGCTTGGCGTCGAGGCCCCCGCCCTTGAGATCGACCCACGACAGCTCGGTCGAGCCGCCGCCGACATCGACCACCAGGGCCGCGTCCTGCTCACGGTCGAACAGGCTCATGCAGCCCGCCACCGACAGTTGAGCTTCCTCGCGCGGACTGATGATCTGCAGCTTGAGCCCGGTCTCCTCGTGGACCCGGCGCACGAAGTCCGGACCATTGGTCGCACCCCGACAGGCCTGGGTCGCCACGGCCTTCACCCGGATCGCCTTGCGGCGACGAATCTTCTCGGCGCAGACCCGCAGCGCCGCCAGCGAGCGCTCCATGGCCGCGTCGGAGAGCATGCCGCTTTGCGACAGGCCTTCACCCAGGCGCACGATGCGGGAATAGGCCTCGACGACGCGGAAACCGCGTGGCGTGGGCGTAGCCACCAACAGGCGGCAGTTGTTGGTCCCGAGATCGAGCGCCGCGTAACACGGCGACTCGTCCAGCGACCGCCGGCGCCGCCCTTGCGGGGCGCCGGGCGCGCGCGGCGCCTCCGACATGGTTCAAACCACCTGTCTCGCAGGCGCCGCGAACGCTGCGGCGCCTCACTTCGAGTCGACCATAGCATGTCGCTCGCTGGCCGAAAGGCGCCGGCTTGTCATCCGCAGTCTGAGTTCTACGTTCAGGATTCAGTCAGGTGCGCCTGCTATCGTTAACGCCATGAACTCTCGACTCGCCAAATTCGCGATCGGCCAGGTCGTCCGGCACCGCATCTTCCCGTTCCGGGGCGTGGTGTTCGACGTCGACCCCGTGTTTGCCAATACCGAGGAGTGGTGGGAGTCGATCCCGGAGGACATCCGGCCGACCAAGGACCAGCCGTTCTACCACCTGCTGGCCGAGAACGAGGACAACAGCTACGTGGCCTATGTCTCCGAGCAGAACCTGCTGCCGGACGACACCGGCGAGCCGATCGGCCATCCGCAGACTGCGGTGATCTTCGAGTCCTTCGATCACGGCCTGTACAAGCTTCGCCCCCGGATTTCGCACTAGACAGAACATCTGTCCGCCGATCCGCCGATTTGGCGCAAACTCCGAACAGCTTTTGCCAAAATCGGGGCGTAGCGTCGTTGCATGAGCGGAGATGGCTTTAGCAACGGACCGCCCCCAGGCGCGCGCCCCGACTGGACGATCGATCAAGGCTGGGAAACCTATTCCCAGGCCGAGCACGACGTCTGGATCACCCTGTACGAACGCCAGGCCGACATGCTGCATGGCCGCGCCTGCGACGAGTTCCTGCGCGGCCTCGACTCGCTGGACCTGCACCGGACGGGCATCCCCGACTTCAAGCGCATCAACGAGGAACTCCAGCGCCTGACCGGCTGGACCGTCGTCGCCGTACCGGGACTGGTGCCCGACGACGTGTTCTTCGACCACCTGGCCAATCGCCGATTCCCCGCTGGCCAGTTCATCCGCAAGCCGCACGAGCTGGACTATCTGCAGGAGCCGGACATCTTCCACGATGTCTTTGGCCACGTGCCGATGCTGACCGATCCCACCTTTGCCGACTACATGCAGGCCTATGGCCAGGGCGGCCAGCGGGCCATGGGCCTGGGCCGTCTCGCCAACCTTGCTCGCCTTTACTGGTACACGGTGGAGTTCGGCCTGATGAACACGCCCGCGGGCCTGCGCATCTACGGGGCGGGCATCGTCTCGTCGCGCGCCGAGTCGATCTTCGCCCTCGACGATCCCTCGCCCAACCGCATCGGCTTCGATCTGGAACGCGTGATGCGGACGCTCTACCGGATCGATGACTTCCAACAGGTCTATTTCGTGATCGACTCGATCAAGACCCTGCAGGAGGTCACGCTGCGCGACTTCGGCGCCCTCTACGCGCAATTGGCCGGCGCAAGCGACATCGGTGTCGCCGAGATCATCCCCGGCGACACCGTCATCACGCGCGGAACCCAGGCCTATGCGAAGGCCGGCGGACGGCTGGCGGCCTTCTCGGCCGGCTGACCCTTCAGGCCGAACAGGATCCGCACGCCCGGAATGCGCCGCACGATCTCGTAGGTCGCGAAGCAGCCAGCGAAGGTTGCCGCGACCAGGATCGCACCTTCCAGCCCCTGCGGCAGGCCCAGCTTGGCTAGGTGATGGGCCATGACCACGATCAGGGTCTGGTGCACCAGATAAAACGGGAAGACGCCGAGGGTCAGGTAGCGCAGGACCGGTCCGCCCTTGCGGCTCAGGTGCTTGGCCCCAAAGCCCAGGATGGCGACGATGGCGCACCAGGTGTCGGTCGCGAATACGAAACGCATGACCAGTTTCAGCGGCTCCGGCGGAACGGCCGTATCGCTGCGATAGGTCCAGACATAGACCGACCATGCCGCCCAGGCGGCGACGGCCAGGACCAGGGCCGGCCAGCGCACGGCGATCAGTCGGTCGCGCAGGGTCTCCGACTTGGCCAGGCCGAAGCCCAGCAGAAAGGCGCTGAACGAGACGGCGTGGACATAGTGATCGCCGACCAGGGCGTGGGTCTCGCCGTACTTGGCGTACAGGGTGGCGCGCAGCATGGCCAGGAACAGCACCGGCCAGGCGAAGAGACCGACGCCCTTCAGCAGCCGCTCGGCGCCGGCCTGCAGATGCGCGCCGAGCTTCTTCCAGACCAGCAGCAGACTGGCCAGGACCAGGGTGTAGAACAGCAGGTAGGCCACGAACCACATGTGGTTCCAGGTCGGGGTGATCAGGCATTCGCCGCCCTCGCACCAGTGACCTGAGCCCGTGACGTAGCGGATCCAGAAGTTCTCCACACCGACAGGCGCGCCCGGATGCTTGGCGAGGTACTCGACGATCTCGTAGTACGACTGCGGCGGCACGATCACGAACATGGCGAACAGCAGCGGCGGCAGCAGACGAGCGATCCGCGCGCCGGTCAGCTTTCCGACCGGCGTCTTGTCGGCCATGAACCGCGTCGCCGCGCCGGAGACCAGGAAGAGCAAGGTGAGCCGCCACGGGTTGGTCATCAACATGAAGGGCATCAAGCCCTCCACGATGTGGGGCGTCTTCACATGCCAATCCCAGGGCACGTAGAACATTCCGGTGTGGTAGAGGATCAGCAGGAAGAATGCGCCGACCCGAATCCAGTCGAGGTCATAGCGCCGATCGAGGGGTAAGGCGGTCGTGGTCATGAAGGCGTCCGGCTTGAAAAGCGATGCTGGAGACCTGCCCCGCACCGCGCCGACCGGCCAAGCGTCAGGGGATCAGCGGCCGTTGCCTGGGACGACCGGAAAATCATCAGGGACTACCGGCGGGCTTTTCGGGATGACCGGCGAGGAGCGCTTATGGCTGGGCCGCGCATGGCTGCTGGGCGCGGGCTTGATCGGCTCGATCGCCTTCGTGAACGTCCTCACCATCCAGCACGACGCGCCGGAACTTGGCGTCCTGCCGCCCTCGATCTGGGAAGCGAGCAGCGCTCTGGTCACCCTCGCCATCTTCCTGGTGCCGGCCGGCATGGCGCTGTGGATAATCCGCGCGCGTCCCCGCTGGTGGGTCGCCCTGCCCGCCCACCTCGTGGCGGTCTTCATCTACTCGACCCTGCATGTCTCGGGCTTCGTGGCGTTGCGCAAGGCGGCCTACGCCCTGCTGTTGCACGAGCGGTACGAGTTCGGTCCGCTGTCGACCGAGTTCCCGTACGAGTTCCGCAAGGACATGATGGCCTACGGCCTGGCCTCGATCATCTATTGGCTGGCGTTGCGACGCAGCGCCCAGAAGCCCGTCGGGGCGCCCGCTCCCGCGCCGCCCGCAACCTTCGACATCCAGGACGGCGCGCGCCTGCTTCGCGTCCTCGTCGCCGATATCCTGGCCGTGCGCTCGGCCGGCAACTATGTCGAATTCGTTCTGGCCGACGAACGCCGGCCGCTGATGCGTTCGTCCCTGACGGCGCTCCAGGACAGCCTCTCGGGCCACGGCTTCGTCCGCAGCCACAAGTCCTGGCTGGTCAACAAGGCCCGGGTGACAGGCCTGAAACCTGAGGGCTCGGGCGATTACGCGATCGAACTGGGCGCGCTGGAGGTTCCGCTGTCCCGCCGCTTCCCGGAAGCGCTGGCGGCGCTGAAAGGCTAGAGCAGCATCCCCATCAGGATATCGTCCTCGAACCGGCCATCGGGCAACCGTCCCCGCGCCACCTGACGGCCCTCGTGCTGGAAGCCCAGCCGCTCGTAGAGCCGCACCGCGCCGGGGTTTCCACCGCCGGCCGCCAATTCGATCCGCAGGATCGGCGGATCCATGACGCGCGCCTTTGCGAACAGGGCCTCGAACAGCGCGGAGCCGACTCCCCGCCCCTGGCGCCCCGGATGCACCGCGACGGTCAGGCCGCCCAGCACGTGAGCGAACAGGGCGATCGTCTCGCGCCTTGCGTGGATCTCACCGCACACGAACCCGTCGGGCTCGACCGCCAGAAAGCAGATGTCGCTGGCGATGGCGTAGTCGGCATAGGCCGGCGTCACCTCCTCAGGGGCGCGCGCCAAGGCGCCGGGCGTGACGCCAGCTGCGGTCTTGTGCACGGCGACGATGGCGTCGCGGTCAGCGGGGGTGGCGGAGCGGATCGTGAAGCTCAAACGGCCCTCTGGAACGGATAGAAGTCTCCGCCAAGGTCGAGGATGCCGGTCAGTTCGTCCAGCGCCTCCCGGCTTTCGGTCAAAAGATTTGGGTCGGCCAGGTCGGCCGGCGCCAGACGGTCGCGATAGTGACGGGTGATCCAGTCGGTCAGGCGTTCGTGCAGGCGCGCATCGAACCGCTGCGCTGGGTTCGTCGCCGCGAGCTCATCGTCGGTCAGCACCACCCGCAGACGCAGGCAGGCCGGACCGCCGCCGTTGCGCATGCTTTGCCGGACGTCGACATACTCGACCCGTCCAATCGGACCGTTCGAGCTGGCGAGCCCCTCGGCCACCGCATGAGCCCGTGGGTTGTCGCGCGTTTCGGCCGGAGCCAGCAGGACCAGCCGGTCCTCGCCCGGGATCACCAGAAGTTGCGAATTGAAGAGGTAGCTGGAGACCAGATCAGCCATCGGCAGGTCGGCTTCCGAGATCTCGACGAAGACCGGCTCGAACAGCCCCCCGGCGACGGTGCGAACCGCACGCTCCATCCCGGCGCGATCCTCGAAGGCGCGTTCGTGGAAGAACAGGCATTCACGCGTGCCGACGCAGACAACATCGTTGTGGAAAGCCCCGCCGTCGATGGCGGCCTTGCCCTGCCGCGGGAACACCGCGCGCGCGGCGCCGTGACGGCGTTCGATCGCCTCGAAGGCTTCCCGCGTCTGCCTGGCCGGGAACTTGCCGTCCCAGCGCTCCCAGGCCTCGCGCCCCCAGACGAACAGATTGACCCCTGGCGCGCCGTGCTCGGCGCAGAGCCGCACGTGATTGGCCGCGCCCTCGTCGGCGAAGTGAGGCTGCGCCGGCAGAGGGTCGTGGACGGCGAAGCGGGTTTCGTCCCGAAACAGGCGTCGCAGCGTCCGGGTGGTCTGCGGTCCCTCGAGACTGCGATGCAGGTTGGTTAGCAGGTTGGCTGGCGTGAAATGGACCCGGCCATCAGCGGCGTCCGCGCTCGGCGTCACCGTGGCGGCGTTGGCCGCCCACATCGGCGAGGCGGAACAGGCGGCCGCCGCCAGGGCCGGCGCGGCCTTCCAAGCCTGCTCGATCACTGCGGCTTCCGAACCCGAAAAACCAAGCTGCTTCAATAGGTCTACGGCGGGCCGCTCATGCGGCGGCAGCACGAACTGAGGCACGCCCCAGTCCGCCAGCCGGCGCATCTTGGAGAGGCCCTCCAAGGCGGCGCCACGCGGGTTGGACACCTCGCCGGCGTTCTTCTGGCTAGCCAAGTTGCCCGGCGAGAGGCCGACATAGCTGTGGGTCGGCCCGACCAGGCCGTCGCAATTGGCCTCGATGGCGAAGCTCATCCGCGCAGCCCCTTGATATCCTTGAGCGTATCCGCCACCGCCTCGGCTTCGAAACTGGCCACCGGATAGGCGCAGTAGTCGGCGGCGTAGTAGGCGCTGGGCCGGTGATTGCCCGACGCGCCAAGGCCGCCGAACGGCATCGAACCGGCCGCGCCCGTGGTGGGTCGGTTCCAGTTCACGACGCCGGCGCGAATGCGGTTCAAGAACGGCTCCCAACGCTTTGACTCGTTGGAGATAAGCCCCGCCGAAAGGCCATAGCGCGTGGCATTGGCGGCCTTCAGCGCGTCGTCGAAACTGGCGACACGGCGCACCTGCAGCCACGGCGCGAACAACTCCTCGTCGGGGGTGTCGACGCCGGTGACATCGACTAGGCCCGGCGTCACGAAGGCTTCGCTCAAGCCCTCGACCGAGCCCAGCGACCGGATGCGCTCCCCGCCCATGGTCGCGGCCGCGGCGCGCGCGGCGTTCGCGGCGCGGGCCGAGATCAGCGGCCCCATGAAGGCCTCGAGCTCGCCGTTCCAAGGACCGATCGACAGCCGGTCGGCCAAGGCCGCCGTCGCCTCGATCACCGCGCGACCGGCCGCGTCATCCGGCACGATCAGCCGCCTGGCGCACGAGCAGCGCTGACCGGTGGTGATGAAGGCCGACTGAACGACCAGGGCCGCGACAGCCTCGGGCTCGCCGGCGTCCCAAACGATCAGCGGATTGTTGCCGCCCAACTCCAGGGCCAGGATCACGTCGGGCCGGTCGGCGAAGTGGCGGCGGAAGAAGGTCCCGGCAGCGGCGGAGCCGGTGAACAGCAGGCCATCAATCTCCTGAGAGATAAGAGCCTGTCCGGCCTCGCGGCCCCCCTGGACCAAATTGACGACGCCCGCCGGTACGCCGGCCGCCTCCAGCGCCTCGACCATCCATTGGCCGGCCAGAGGCGTCTCCTCCGAGGGTTTGAAGACGACGGTGTCGCCCGCCAGCAGGGCCGGGACGATATGGCCGTTGGGCAGGTGGCCAGGGAAGTTGAACGGCCCCAGCACCGCCATGACACCATGAGCCCGATGACGCAGCACGGCGCGGCCGAATGGCATGGCGTTCTCGGTGACCCCGGTCCGCTCGTCATAGGCCTTGATCGACAGGTCGACCTTGCCGGCCATGGAGCCGAGCTCGGCCTTGGTCTCCCACAGCGCCTTGCCCGTCTCGCGGCTCAGGGCTTCGGCGAAGGCGGCGGTGCGCTCGACCAGAATGTCCTTGTAGCGGCGCAGGATCGCGATCCGCTCTTCGCGGGGCCGGTCCGCCCAGGCTGGGAAAGCCTTGCGGGCGGCGGTCACCGCCTCGGCGACGTCGGCCTCGCTGGCGGCCGCCTCGCGCCAGACCACCTCGCCGGTGGCCGGGTCGATCGAGACCAGCTCCGCGCCTCGGCCCGAACGCCATTTGCCGTCGATGTAGAGACCGTCGCTCATGCCTTCACCCGCACCATGTCGCCATCCGAAAGCCGCAGCGCCTCGGCCGCCTCCCGGCTCAGGATCGCCGCCTCGCCATCGATCAGCACGGGCGCCCGAACGGCTCGGAATCCACCGATCGCGCCGGTGGAGATCAGCGCCTCTTCACCGAACGCATCCTCGCCGAGCCTCAGGCGCAGGCGACGCGCCTCGCGAACGGTCTTGATCTCGTCGCGACGCGCCGCGACCGTGGGGCCGGCGTCGAAGATGTCGATCAGGCCCTCATAGCGGAAGCCCTCGGCCTCCAGCATGGCCCGCGCCGCCTCGCCTTCGCGATGGACGCGGCCCAGGACCTCGCGCGCCTCCTTGGGCAGCAACTCGGCATAGATCGGATGACGCGGCGCCAGGTCGAGGATGAACTGGCCGTCGGTCGAGGCGCTCATCATGTCGGCCTCGTCGAAGCCCAGGCGGAAGAACTTCTCGGCGACATGGTCCCAGAACGGGCAGCTGCCATCTTCGTCGAACCAGCCGCGCAGCTCGGCCAGCACCATCTCGGCGAAGCGCTGCGGCTCGAGGCCGATCAGCATGTAGCGCGACTGGGCCAGCAGGCGCCCCGCCCCACCCTTGCGCCGCTCGGGCCGCAGGAACAGCGAGCCGACCTCCGACCAGCCGGCGCATTCATTGACCAGCACCAGGGCGCGATGGTCGAACCGCTTCTCCAGGGTCGGCGATGACTGGGCCAGGGTCACGACGCGGAACGAGAAGTGCGGCCGCTTCAACCCCACCCCTGCCTTGACCCCCGCCACACCGATCACCTCGCCGTCGTCCAGATCCTCCAGCATCAAGGTGTACCAAGCCTCCGGCGCCGCGACGCCCGCCTGGAAGCTGGCTTCGGACAAGGCCAGGCGCGACCGCAGGGTCGGCTCGTCCTCAGGCAGGCTGGTGAAGCCGCGCCCAGACAGGACGGCCAGCTCCATCAGGGCGTCGAAGTCGGCGGAGCCGGCGGGACGGACGACGAGCATTCAGTTACTCCCCCCAAGGGACGGCATCGCCGCACGGATCGCCCTGGCGTCGATCTCGCCGTTGGCCAATTTCATCAGGATCAGGGCCGAGAGCTGGGCGCGCTCGACGAAGCTTTCGGGCCAGGCGTGTTCGGCCTCGCTGTGGATATCACCGCCGCGCACGCCCAGGGTGTCGACATTGGGCAGGCCCGAGGCGAACAGATTGTTGCCCTCGCAGACCCCGCCGGAGGGCTTCCAGGCAATGTCCTGGCCCAGCAGCGCGCCGACCGCCTTCACCGCCCCGAACAGCTGCTGTTGAGCGGCGTTGAACGGCTTGGCGCCGCGGGTGATCAGGCCATGGAGGTGGGCGTGTAGGTCGTCCTCGACCTCGCCGACGATGCGGGCGACCTCGGCCTGGAACCAGGCGGCGGCCTCGGCCTCGGGAAACCGGACGTTGAAACGGACCACCGCCACGTCCGGCACCATGTTCAGCGGCGCGCCGCCGTCGATGCGGGCGACATTGACGGTGACGCCGTCGCGCTGGCCGTTCAGGGCGTGCAGCTTCTCGGCCATCCGGGCCGCGCCAATCACCGCGTTGCGACCGGCGGCGAAGTCACGGCCCGCGTGGGCGGCGCGGCCATGGATGACGATGTGAAAATTGCCCGAGCCCTTGCGCGCCGAGGCCAAGGCTCCGTCAGCAAGGGCGGGCTCGTAGGTGAGTCCGATGTGTCCTTGTCTGGCGAAGTCGGCCAGCGCCGGACCCGAGGCGATCGAGCCGATCTCCTCGTCGGGCGACAGCAGCACGCGGTAGCCGAGATTGGCCGCACCAGCGTGCCGCTCGAACGCTTCCAGCGCGGCGAGCATGACCGAGATGCCGCCCTTCATGTCGGCGATGCCGGGGCCGTGCAGCGCGCCGTCGGGCCGCGTGCGGACGACCTGGAACGGGCTCGTCTCGGGATAGACGGTGTCGTAGTGGCCGGTCAGCACGACCTGGATCGGCGCTTCGGGCCGCACGACGACGGCCAGGGACGGCGGATGATGGAATTCGGTCTCGCGACCGTCGGCGCTGATCTCGCGCGAGGGCGAAAGCGGCACGTCGATCGGCGCGGCCGGCAGGCGTGCGGCCGCATCGCGCAGAATTTGCCTCTGACGCTCCAGGCCGGCGACGTGCCGGCTGCCGGAGTTCACCGCGCACCAGTCCACGGCGCGATCGACGATGAGACCGCCGTCGCGCGCGATGTGATCCAGAACCGCGCGTTCTTCTGAATTGAGACGCATGAAAGGCTGGTCCTCCCTCAGTCATGATAACCAAGGGCCGCGGGTAAATCGTGCTCACCTCCGTCGAGGTAACCGGTCACCCACGCAACAGCCTTGCCTTCTCAATAGTCCTTTCGCCACCGAACCGAAAGCTTGGCGTCGTTTTGCCCACCGATCCGGGAGACCAGGGACAAGGTCCGGCGAATCCTCCACTCGACCTGCGCCGCCGGGCCTTCGCGGCCACCGCCGATGATCTCGACATAGACGTCGTCAGTCACGTATTTGCCGCCCGACACCGTCATGCCGGTGGCGCCTTCCGCGAACGCCAAGCGGTCGAGGCGCGCGAAGCTGCGCAGGTTGCCGATCACGTCGAACCCGCCGCCGCCCGCCAGCGAGGCCAGGGCCGAAGCCAGTTGAGCGGCCTCGATCGGCGACAGCTGAGCCGCGGACGAGCCGAACAGAACCTGGCTGAGCACCTCATCGCTGGGCAATTCGGGCTTGGAGGTCAGGGTGATCTCCGGCTTGGCGGCCGTGCCCTGGATCCGGACCACGGCGGTCAGGGCGGCGTCCTCGCGGGTGGCCGACAGGTCAAGACGGATGCGGTCCAGCTGGCTCGACAGATAAACCACGCCATCGTCGTCGAACTCGAAACGCTTGCCGGCGAAGTCGTACTCGCCGCGCACCACGCGGGCCACGCCGCTCAAGGCCGGGGCCAATGAGGTGCCGCCGACATGGGCGTCCAGCGACAGTTCGACATCCAGGCCACGTCCGCGCACGAACACTCGGCGAGCGGCCTTCAGGTCCAGGTCCAGGATCATGCCGCCGGTGGTCGGCCGCCGCTCCAGGCCCTGATCGAAATCCTGAGGTCGATTGCGCTCGATCACATCCATGGCCACGACCCCGATCGGCGTCTTGCTCTGGGCCGAGACGTCCGCGCGGTCGATGGTCACCGCGCCGGTCAGCTTGATCTTGCCGTCTGCCGAACGGTTGATGCTGGTCTGCCCCGTCGCCACGGCCGAGGCCAGATCGTTGTCGATCAGGCGGAAGCCCTTCAGATCGAGCTTGAAACTACCGACGCCGTCGCGCGCGAGGCTGATCCGTCCCGCGCCCGAGATCGAACCGCCCTGCCCGTCCTCGCCGGTGGCCTGGCTGACGTCGATGGCGTTGTCCGAGAGGGCCGCGCGCAGGGTGACGTTGCGCAGGCGCAGGCCGCTCTGGCCGTCCTCGAAGCCGCCGCTGTCCAGGCCCGCGCGACCGACCAGGCGCGGATCGGCCAGGGTGCCGCCGAGCGATCCCTGCAGGTCGATCTTGCCGGACAGCGACCGCTCGGGCCCCAGCAACAGATCCCACAGCGGCTTGATCTCGCCCTGGGCCATGAAGCGCCCCTGCACCGGGCGCTTCTTGTTGACCATCAGGCGCAATGGCCGCGCCGAGGCCTCGACCGGCAGCACGAGATTGGCCTCGGCCTTCAGGCCCTGGCGGTTGTCGCCGTCGGCGACGATGGTCAGCTGGTTGTCGGTCAGGTCGCCGTGGATCTTGGCGTCCATCGACTGCTCGACCTTGGCGCCGCGCTCTCGGGCGTTGGACAGGCGCATGGTGAAGTCGCCGCCCAGGGTTTCGCCCTGGCCATGAAGGTTGAACGCGCCGTCGATATCGCCGTCCAGGTCCGGATCGAAGGCGGTCAGGGTCACGCCGGTCAGCTGCGCCTTCAGCATGGCGGTCGCGCCGCCGAAATCGGCGTCGATATCCGCGCGTCCCTGGTCGATGGCCAGGCGCAACCGAGCCTGGGTCGGGCCGTCGCCGAAGCGGATCTTCGCGGCCTCGCGGGTCTTGACCTCCGTACGGCCCAGGCGACCGGCGGCGTTCAGGGTCAGGTCGTAGAGTTTGCCGGTCTGGGCCAGGTCGCCAGAGCCGTTCAAGCGCCAGCGACCGCCGGGCGCCTCGCCGCGCGCGTCGATGGCCAAGGGCAGGCGCGACAGCGGGCCGTCGGCGCGGATCCGGGCCGAGCGCACCTTCCAAGCGCCGCTGGCGACGTCCTCGGCCGTCAGGTCGAGCGTGGCGTTGGCCACGCCCCCGCCCGGCGCATCGACCAGCTTGGCCGAGCCCTTCACCTGGCCCCGGGGCAGGAATGCGCCGGGCCCGATGGCGACTGCCAGGTCAGCGGTCGCCGGCAGGCCGTTGCGCAGGCTCATCGCGCCCTGGGCTTTCGCGCCGCCGGCGTCGATGTCCAATTCGGTGAGCTCGATCCCGCCTGGCGAGAAGCGGAAGACGGTTCGGCCGCGCGCGGGACCATAGGCGCTGTCAGCTTGCAAAGCTGCGGCGCCGTCGGTGGCGTTGGGGCCGCGCGCGAAATTCAGGGTCAGGTGGGCCTTGGTCAGCGGCAGGCGCGGCAGGTCGATAGAGTCGAAATCGGCCTTCAGCTCGGCCTTAGGCGCCGCGAGGGTTCCGCCGACATGGCCGTCGCCCGTCGCCTTGCCGGCGATCTCGAGGGGGCCGGCGCGGAACGGACCGGCGGCGGTCCAATCCAACTTGAAGTCCAGGCCCAGACCCTCGGCGACCATCTTGCCTGAAGACCTCAGGCTGGCGTTCGCCCCATCGAGCTTGGCGTCGGCGACGGTCAGCACGCCGTCGTTCCAGCCCGCCTTGCCTTCCAGGCGAGGCGTCGAGCCCAGCAGGCGATCGATCTCGGCATAGCCGGTGGCGAAGCCCGCCGCGCGACTGTCGACCGTGAAGCTCCAGGGCCGGCCGGCGAAGCTGGAGGCTGACCATTTCGCCGCTACCGAGCCCTTGGCGCCGGGACGCACAGGTCCCAGGCTGGCGACCTTCATCTCGCCGTCGAACGAGAGCCCGCCCAGCACGCCGCGCTCGCCCTTGCCGGTGACGATCAGGTTCGGCGCATCGATGCGGGCCGAGCGGATCAGGAACCGCCCCCCCTTGATCCGCGCGCCTTCGAAGGTCGCCTTGGGGCCCGCGCCCAGCACGGCCAGCAGGCCCGTCCCGCCGCCGCCCGAGGAGGTAGCCTGCGCCTTGATCTCCAGCTCGCCCTTGGCCCAGCGGACCCTGGCCGGTCCCCTGGCGTGCTTCAGGTGGTAGCCCAGCAGTTCCAGGTCGGCGACGTCGGCGTTTCCTTCGAGCGAGAAGCCACCCTCCTCCAACCGGAAAACGCCGTCGATCAGGCCGCGCCCCATCTGCGGGATCGAGACGATCCGCCTCAACGCGCCGATCTGGGCGGTGAAGGCGATGCCGTTGGAGCCGGTTCGTTTCTTCGCGAGGTCGGCGAGGCCACGTCCCTGCAAGGCGAGGTTCTGGGCTCGAACCTCCAGGTTCAAGGCCGAGAGCCCATCCTTGGTCGCCTTCTTGCCGTCGATCGTGAAATTGGCTTCGGGCCCGAACATGTCGGCGAGGCGCTGCGTGAGCTGCGAGGCCTCAAGGTCCAGCCGCCCCTTCGCGGAGCCCCCTTCCGGCGTCCAGGCGCCGTCGGCCTGCAGTGGCGTCGTGGTCCCCGATCGCGCCACGACCTTGAAGGCGGCCCGGCTGGTTGTTCCGTCGGCCCTGGCCTTCAGGTCGAACGAGCGATCGGCCGGCAGGCCCAGGGCCCCGGCGATGGCGCCGCCGTTGGCCTCGGTGGCGTCGGCGTTGAGGTGCAGACTGTCGGAGCGGCCCAGGTCGAAGTCGAGCTTCAGGTGATCGCCGACATGCTGGCGCGAGCCGACGGCCAGCTTGCCCTTCTGTCCGCCCAGCCGCGCCATCTCATAAGCGCCCTTGACGTCGAAGTCGCCATCGCGGCCGCTGAATGCCGGACGGGTGATCAGGCGGAAGGCGAAGGCGTCCAGGTCCACCGAGACCGGCGCGGCGCTGGACTTACCCTTCGGGGCCATGGTCGGTCGACGCAGGACGATCACGTCGCGCGCGTCGATCCGTTCGGCGTGAAAGCGGCGGCCGAAGAGCTCCGTGGCGCGCCAGGCCACGCGCAGGTCGTGGGCCTCCAACCAAATCCCCTTCTCGTCGGAAATGGTCAGGCGACGGACGCCGAAGTTCTTCCAGATGTCGCCCGACAAGCCCTCGATATGCAGCTTGCCGATCCGACCGAGTTTCAGGCCCGACGCGCGGGCCTCCAGGAACATCCGGCCTTGCGGGGTGATCGGCGCGAGGCGCAGGCCGCCGGCCATGACGAGCAGGATGGCGGCCAGGATCCCCGCCGCGATCAGCAGCGCGCCGCCCCAGCCAATCTTCTTGGCGGCCTTCACCGCGACCTCGCCCGTCACTTCGGCGACGTGGACGACGGTCTCCGTCAGGTCAGGCTTGTCCTGCTCGCCGCTCAAAAGCTTTGCCCGATGCTGAGATAGATCTGGAACGCCGGGTCGCCCTTGCGGCGCCCCATCGGGACGGCGATGTCGGCGCGGATCGGGCCAAAGCCGAGGTCATAGCGGACGCCCACGCCGACACCCGCGCGGAAGTCTTCGCGCTGCGGGGTTTCGTGCGTGCCGATGGCGCCGGCGTCGATGAAGGCCACGCCGCTCCAGTTCTGAGTGATCTTCTGGCGTACCTCGAAGGAGGTCTCGACCAGCGAGATGCCGCCTTGGGGGGTATTGTCGGTCAGGCGCGGACCGATGGCCTGATAGGCGTAGCCACGCACCGAACCGCCGCCGCCGGCGTAGAAGCGCCGAGAGGCCGGCACCTGCGGAATGCCGCCGCCGAGGATGGCGCCGATCTTGAGCCGTCCCGCCAGCACCGTGCTCGCCCCCTTGCCGATCGGCAGATAGGCCGAGCCCTGGGTCGCCAGCTTCAGATAGGGCACGGTCGTGTCGCCGACCACGTAGGTCGGCTCGCCCCGGGCCTCCAGCCGCCAGCCTCGCTTGGGATCCAGGATATTGTCCGAAAAGTCCCAGGCATAGGCGGCCAGGCCGGCGACCGTGGCCAGGTTGAGCTTGCGGCCGGCCACCAATCCGTTGCGATTGACCTGTTCCTTGGTCTGCGACAGGTCCAGCGAGACGCCGATGGTGCGATACGCCGTCGTCTGACGTCGCTTGGTCAGGTCGACCCCGACCGTGGCGCCGGTTTCATTGTAGGCGTCGGTGTCGTTGCGGAAGACCGAGCCGTTCATCTTCAGGGTCTGCTGCGGCCGTCGCCAGTGCGGCAGCGAGAGCTCGACGCCCAGGCGCTGCTCCAGCTTGGCGAAGCGCAGGGCATAGATCGTGGAGTCGGCGCGCTTGAGCCGGTTGTAGCGAATCCACCGGGCGTCGATGCCCGCGCCCTCGCTGGTCGAGTAGCCCGCGCCCAGTTCGATGGTGCGCGACTTGCGATCCGCCAGGGTGACGACGACGGGCCGGTAGCCCTCGGCGGTCGCCTTGTCGGGGCCCGCCAGCGAGACAGAGATCGAGTCGTAGACGCTGGTGTCCCGCAGACGTCGTTCCAGCTCGGCGACGTCCTCGGGATCGTAGACGTCTCCGCTGACCCATGGCGCCAGGCGTCCCACCCAGGCCGGGTTGGTTCGCCCCTCGGTGACCACCTGGACGCCGTCCAGATGGACCAACTCGCCGGCGATAATCTTGAAGGCCGGACGGACCGTATGGTCGGCGTGGTCGACGATCACCTCGCGCGGCTCGGCGGTCGCGTCGGCATAGCCGAGCTTGGCGACCTGGGCGACTACCCGCCCTTCGGCGCCGACCACGTCGGCGGAACGGCCCGGCTCGCCAGCTGTCAGACGCATGGCCGCGGCGGCGCGCTGGCGCACGCCCTCGTCCGGCGGCGCGCCCGACCAGTCGATGCGCGGATCGGCGAGGACGAAGACCGGACCCGGCGTGATCTTGACCACCGCTCTTGGCGGCTCGCCGTCCAGAACATCGGGCTCGACGGTGTAGGCGTAGTAGCCTTCGGCGCGCAGGACGGCGATGGCGTCCTCGCCGGCCTGGCGGGCGCGGCGGCGGGCCTCGGCTCTGCTCTGGGCAGGATGTTTGGACAGGGTCAGGGCGCGCTGGATGGCCTCACGCAAGGCCTTGTCCTCGACACCTTGGATCTGGGCCATCGGCTCGTCGGCCCAGGCGGCCGAGGCGGCCGAGGCCACGAGCCAAGTCGCCGCCACCAAAGCCAGGGAGTACCGCCCAAGCACCAAACCACGTTCCCCGCGCGAAGCGCCCCCACCCCTGCTGTAGTCTGGGGCTTGCGCCGTGTCACGACCGGAAATGAACCCAGACAACGACAAGCGGCGCTTCTCAAAGCAGGCGAAAGGCGCCCAAATGACAGGCAGTCGTGCGCATTCACGCGGCGGACGTCGAATCCGGCGCGCGGGACCATTGCGACGTTCTAGAGTCGAACCGGTTCGCGCCTTCGACGCGTGGGCCCAAGGCGAAGACAAGCGTGGAAAAAAGCGTGGCGGCGAAGACCCAGACCCTAGACGACGCACCGACCCTGCCGATGACGGAGGCGGCGTACCTGCCGGGGATCGCCTACGACGAGATGTTCACGCCCGAGGGCGAGGTCAGGAAGCACTACGACCCGCTGCATGGCCGCATGTCGACGCTGGGCGCCGAGGAGCTGGCCGGCCGCCAACGGACCCTGGAACGGTCGTTCCTGCTGCAGGGCATCACCTTCACGGTCTACGGCGCCGAGAACACCACCGAGCGGATCATTCCGACCGATCTGTTCCCGCGCATCATCCCCGCCGACGAATGGAAGCGGATCGAGACGGGCCTGACCCAGCGGCTGCAGGCGCTGAACCTGTTCCTGGCCGACATCTACGGCGACCAGCAGATCCTGATGGATGGCGTGGTGCCGCGCGAACTGGTGCTGGGCGCGCCGTCGTATCGCCGCGAAATGCAGCACCTCTATGTGCCGCACAAGGCCTACGCCAATGTCTGCGGCAGCGACCTGATCCGCTGCCAGGACGGCCAGTTCGCCGTGCTCGAGGACAATCTGCGCGTCCCGTCGGGCGTCTCCTACATGCTGGCCAACCGCGACGCGGCCAAACGGACTTTCCCGGGGACCTATCGCGCCGCCGGCGTGCGGCCGGTCGAGCGCTATCCCGACCTGCTGCTGTCGACGCTGAAGAGCATGGCCGCCGACTGGCGCAACGATCCGCAGGTCGTGGTGCTGACTCCCGGCGTCTACAACAGCGCCTATTACGAGCACGCCTACCTCGCCCGCCTGATGGGGGTGCCGCTGGTCGAGGGTCGCGATCTCGTGGTCCACGAGAACATGGTCTACATGCGGACCACGACGGGCCTGCGCCGGATCGACGTGATCTATCGCCGGGTCGACGACGACTTCATCGACCCCCTCACCTTCCGGAGAGACAGCTCGTTGGGCGCGGCGGGGCTGTTCAACGCCTATCGCGCCGGCAATGTGGTGATCTGCAACGCGCCGGGCACCGGCGTCGCCGACGACAAGGCCGTCTACGCCTATGTCCCCGACATCATCCGCTACTACCTGGGCGAGGACGCGATCCTGCCCAACATCGAGACCTTCCTCTGCCGCGAGTCCCGGCAGCTCAGCCACGTGCTGGGCAACCTCGACAAGTTCGTGGTCAAGGCCGTCGGCGCCTCGGGCGGCTACGGCATGCTGGTCGGTCCGCACGCCAGCCAGAAGGAGCGCGACGCCTTCGCCGAGGCCATCAAGGCCGATCCGGAGAACTACATCGCTCAGCCGACCATCCAGCTTTCAACCGCGCCGTGCCTCGTCAACGGCCGTATCGAACCGCGCCACGTCGATCTGCGCCCCTTCATCCTGTCAGGCGAGAAGACCATCGTGACACCGGGCGCCCTGACCCGCGTGGCGCTGAAGCGCGGCTCGCTGGTGGTGAATTCCAGCCAAGGCGGCGGATCGAAAGACACCTGGGTGCTGGCTGACGAACCCAATGGCAATGGCCACGCCAACGGGAGCCCCCGCCCATGATGCTCGCGCTCCCCAAGGCAAAGAGGTCGCTCGCATGATGCTCGCTCGGGTAGCCGACAGCCTCTACTGGCTTGGCCGATACATCGAACGGGCCGAGCACCTCTCGCGCCTGTCCAGCGTCATGCTCAACGCGACCCTGGACCAGACCGACTCGGGAACCCAGGCGGTGCGGATCGCCATGGCCGCGGTGGGCGAGCCGGGCGACGGGATCGACATCGGCTCGTTCGAGGCGGCCGAGGCGCTGGTTCTGGACCGCGGCGATCCCAATTCGGTGGTTTCGTCCTTGGCCCGCGCCCGCGAGAACGCGCGCCAGGTTCGTGATCAGATCACCACCGAGACCTGGGAGCGGCTGAACCTGCTCTATCTGAAGGTCACCGATGATGACGCGGCCAAGGCGTTCTCGGGCGGCTCGGACAACTTCCTGCACGATGTGATCGCCGACCTCCACCTGTTCAAGGGCGCGGCCGACACCACCATGAGCCACGGCGAGAGCTGGCGGTTCATGATGCTGGGCATCTACATGGAACGCGCCCATCTGCTGTCGCGCCTGCTGGAGGTCTGCTTCGCGGAGTCGCCGGTCCACGGCCAAGTGGCCGATCACGTGGCGCTGGTCAGCGTGTTGCGCATGGCCTGCGCCCTCGAGCCCTATCTGCGGGTCTACACCGCCGAGATCGAACCCCGGCACATTCTGGAGTTCCTGGTCTTCGACGAGGACTTTCCCCGTTCGATCCGCTTCGCCACCGCCCAGATCGAGCAGCACCTCAGCGCCCTGGCTCGCCGCGTGGCCACCAGCGAGCGCGCGGGGCCCGAACGGCTGGCCGGCCGGCTGAAGGCCCGTTTGCAATTCGCCGATGTCGACGAGTTGGAAGCTGTCGGCGCCGGCCCCTTGCTCACCACCGTCGTCAACGAGTGCGCGCGTATCCACGGAGCGATCTACGACACCTTCGTGGCCTATCCCCTCGAAACACGCCTTCCCGCTTAGGATCCCGCTCGTGCTGCTCGAAATCCGCCACGTCACCCAGTACCACTACGAGCGCCCTGTTCGGGAAAGCCTGATGGAGCTGTGGATGCAGCCCCAGAAGACCGCTCGCCAGCGCCTGGTCAGCTTCGATCTGGACCTGGAACCGGCCGCCCAGGTGTTCTCGTACGCCGACAGCTTCGGCAACGCGGTCTATCACTTCGATGTGCCCCAGCCGCACGACAAGCTGACCATCATCGCGCGCTCAGCGGTCGAGACCGAACCCACCGGTGAGCGTCCCGACCAGCTGGACATGGGCGAATGGGACCGGCTGCGCAGCGAGTTCGTGCGCGGCGAATGCTTCGACTTTCTGAGGCCACACGGCTTCGTCCAGACCACCGAGGCCCTGCAGACCTTCATCAACGAGCACGACCTCGAGACGCTGCGGCGCAAGGACCCGCTGACGGCGGTCCGCACGCTCTCCCAGACCATCTATCGGGCGTTCGAGTATCAGCCCGGCGTCACCGACGCCGACAGCCCGATCGACTTGGCGCTGAGGGCCGGGCGCGGCGTCTGCCAGGACTTCGCCCACATCATGCTGGCCGTCTGCCGCGAGTGGGGCATCCCGGCGCGCTATGTGTCGGGCTATCTGTTCACCGACCGCGAGGCCGGCGACCGCTCGGATCCGGACGCCACCCACGCCTGGGTCGAGGTCTTCCTGCCCAGCCTGCGTTGGGTCGGCCTGGACCCCACCAACAACATGATGACCTGCGAGCGGCACGTTGCCGTGGCGGTGGGCCGCGACTATGCCGACGTCACCCCGTCACGCGGTGTCTACAAGGGCGACGCGGAGAGCCAGTTGGCGGTCGGCGTCTCGGTCCGCCGCGCTCGCGCCGCCCTGGCCGAACCGGAGTTCCTGCGCATGGCGCGTCCCAGCTTCACGGGCGGGCGTCGCCGTCCCGACGCGGTGCTGCGGCAGGACATCCACCAGCAGCAGCAGCAACAACAACAGCAGTAGTCCTAGACTTCCGTCTCGGCCGGAAGCGTCGCCGCGAACCGGCGGGCGATGTCCAGGGCTCCCGCCGCGCCGCCGGCGCGAGGGCCGATGCGCTGGGTCACCAGGAACTGCACCCCGACCTCGGTCCCCGAACGCCAGACGACGTGCGCCAGATGCACCCGACGTCCACCGGCGTCGACGAAGACGAACTTGTCCGGCGGCGCGTTTATGCCCGCCGTCGACAGGCGAGCGCCCTTCTCGGCGACGTCCAGCAGCGAGCATTTCCACGAGCGCGGATCATCCACGATGTAGATTTTGCGCGCCGCCGGCATCCGGGGATGCGAGCGGCGATCCGCGCCCGAAGGCTCCACCATGGCCATCGCCTCTAAAGATCTCCCGCCGACTCGGGCCGGATGTTAGCGCAAGCATAGCCGACGCGCCCGCGAACGTTGAACCGCGTTCGTTAGTCGAGCTTAGCGCGCGGAGCCTTAGGCGGCGTAAACGTGCGCCTTGCGCGCCGCGATCTTCACGGTGCCCTGAAAACGCGCCGCTTCGGCGCGTGAGGCGCTGATCTCGATATGGCGGCCGTCGGCGGCGGTGGCGTTGACCGTGGTCAAGGCTCCCTGCACATGGGCGCGTTCAACCCGCACCTCGAAGCCGCCGTCGTCCAGCACGAAGTCGTGCGGTCGGACATAGGCTGTCGCGCCGCCCTCACGAATGCCCGACGCGGGCAGGCCCAGAGCACCGGCGCTGAACCGCCCCCCGCTGACCTGGCCCTCGAAGCAGTTGGCCTCGCCGACGAACCCGCAGACGAAGGCCGTTTCCGGTTGGTCATGCACTTGGTCGGGCGTGCCGATCTGCTCGATCTGGCCCTTGTTGAGGACCGCGACCCGGTCGGCCAGTTCGAGGGCCTCTTCCTGGTCGTGGGTCACGAAGATGGTGGTGACGCCCGTGGCGTCGTGTACGCGGCGCAGTTCCTTGCGCAGTGACTTGCGGACCGTGGCGTCCAGAGCGCCGAACGGCTCGTCCAGCAACAGCACGCTGGGCTGCACGGCCAGGGCGCGCGACAGGGCCACGCGCTGGCGCTGGCCGCCGGAAAGCTGCGAGGGATAGCGCGCGCCCAGGCCTTCCAGCTCGACGAGCTTCAGCAGGTCCTCGACCCGCTGGGCGATCTCGGCCTTGGGCGGCCGGTCCTTGCCCTTCCGGACGTCGAGGCCGAACGCGATATTCTTGGCGACGGTCATGTGCTTGAACAGCGCGTACTGCTGGAACACGAAGCCCACCCGGCGGTCGGCGGCCGAAGCGAAGGTCACGTCGGCGCCGTCGAACAGCACCTGGCCAGCGTCGGGGAACTCCAGGCCGGCGATCGTGCGCAGCAGCGTCGTCTTGCCCGAACCCGACGGGCCCAGCAGCGCCAGCAGTTCGCCGTCGGCGATCTCGAGGTCGACCTTGTTCAGCGCCGGATAGCGGCCGAACTTCTTTTCGACGGAGCGGATGGAAATGGTCATGTGGCCGTAAGTCCGTTCAGTGTCCGCGGCGCCCGCGCACGCCCGGCTGGATTTCAAGCGCCGTCTTCAGCACCAGAGTGACCAAGGCCAGAAGGCACAGGAGGGCCGCGACCGCGAAGGCGCCGACGAAGTCGTACTCGTTGTAGAGGATCTCGACGTGCAGCGGCATGGTGTTGGTCAAGCCGCGGATATGACCGCTGACCACCGACACCGCGCCGAACTCGCCCATGGCGCGGGCGTTGCACAGCAGCACGCCGTACATCAGGCCCCAGCGCACATTGGGCGCGGTCACCCGCCAGAAGGTGTAGAGCCCGCCAGCGCCCATCGAGACGGCGGCCTCCTCCTCGCTGGTCCCCTGCTCCTGCATCAGCGGGATCAGCTCGCGGGCCACGAAGGGGAAAGTCACGAAGACGGTCGCCAGCACGATGCCGGGCACGGCGAAGATGATCTTGATGTCGTTGTCGACCAGATAGTCGCCAAACCACCCCTGCAGGCCGAAGATCAGCACGTAGATCAGGCCGGCCACGACGGGCGACACCGAGAACGGCAGGTCGATCAGGGTGATCAGCAGGGCCTTGCCGGGAAACTCGTGCTTGGCGATCGCCCAGGCGGCGCAGAGGCCGAAGGCAGCGTTGAACGGCACCGAGATGGCCGCCGTGATCAGGGTCAGTTTGACCGCCGCCAGAGCGTCGACGTTGTTGACGGCCAGCAGGGCCGCGTCCAGCCCCTTGCGCAGGGCCTCGGCGAACACCGCAGCCAGCGGCAGGATCAGCACCAGGGCCAGGAAGGCCAGCACGACGCCGATCACCAGGGCCTTGGCCCAGGCTGGATCCTCGGTGGCGCCGCGGTGGCGCCCCTTGGGGGAATTCTGGGTGACGGCGCTCATCAGTCGAACCTCCGCGCCCAGGCCTGGATGGCGTTGATGATCAGCAGCATCGTGAACGAGACGGCCAGCATCACGACGGCGATCGTGGCGGCGCGCTCGTACTCGAACTGCTCCAGTTGGATGATGATCAGCAGCGGCGCGATCTCGGACTTGTAGGGCATGTTGCCGGCGATGAAGATGACCGAGCCGTACTCGCCCACCCCCCGCGCGAAGGCCATGGCGAAGCCGGTCAGCCAGGCCGGCGCCAGGGCCGGCAGGACGACCCGCAAAATGGTGTCGATGCGGTTGGCGCCGAGACTGGCGGCGGCTTCTTCGACGTCCTCGGCCGCGTCGCGCAGGACGGGCTCGATGGTGCGAACCACGAACGGCAGGCCGATGAAGGTCAGGGCGATCGCCACGCCGATAGGGTTGTAGGCGGCCTTGATGCCGAGCGGCGTCAGGAACTGCCCCACCCAGCCGTTGGGCGCGTACAGCGTCGCCAGGGCGATGCCGGCCACGGCGGTCGGCAAGGCGAACGGCAGGTCGACCAGAGCGTTGACCATGGTCTTGCCTGGAAAGTCGTAACGGACCAGCGCCCAGGCGGTCAGCACGCCAAACACGCCGTTGATCACCGCCGCCACGAACGCCGCGCCGAAGCTCAGGCGATAGGCGGCCAGCGAGCGCTCTGACGTGGCCACGGCCCAGAACTCGGCCGGCGACTGATGGGCGGCCTTCAAGACCACGGCGGCCAGCGGAATCAGCACGATCAGCGACAGGATCGTCAGGGTGACGCCCATGGTCAGGCCGAAGCCCGGAATGGCCGAACGCCTACGGAAAAAAGGCCGCTTGCCCGTTTGTCGGGACGGCGGCGCGGGCGACCGGCGCACGGCGGTGTCGGCGGTCATCGTCTGATCGTCGTCCAGGGTCCGGGCTCGCCACATGGCTCAAGGCAAAGGTTGAACGCGCCGGACCGGATAAGGGTCCCGACGGCGTCGTTGAAACTGAGCCGCTTAAATCTCTACCGGTGCAATGGGGCAAACGAGAAAAGTCGGGTCGGGGCCGCAGAAAAACTGGCGAGGACCGCACGCTCTCGAGCGATTGCTTCCCCGCTAAACGCTAGCCGACACGCTTCAAAATTTAGAAAGTCATAACGCGTTTTCACCGCACATGAGGTGTTGCGAATCAAGGATTCCGCCTCCTCGGATCGACCCGTTTCGAACTCAGACCCTTCAAGGGAATGGCGTGCTTGAACCGGTTCTCCATTGAGGACGATGGGATGCATCGTCGTGAAAGCGGCGCTGACCAATCTACAGTTCGCATGAACTTAATCGCACGGCCGATTGGTCGTGATCCGATACAATGGGCGGGGCGGCGCTTTCCGCCACGAGGGCGGGGCCAGCCATGACTTTCCAGTACACAGTCGCCTTGAGCGACCCGACCAACGCTTTCACCGCGAGTCAGGCCGAGGCGGTGCTCGCCAACCTGCGCGGCGCGATGGAGATCTTCTCGCGTCACATCACCGGCCTGGGCACGCTGGACGTGGTGGTCCTCGTCGACCTTTCCGGGCGCACGGTCGGATCCGGACGTTCGGCCGTCGCGGTCAACAAGGGCGTCGAGAACGGCAAGACGGTGATCCACGAAGGCGGCGTCGCCGAACTGCTCAGCGGTATCGATCCGAACGGAGCCGCGTACGATATCGAGGTCTCCATCCCGCCGGCCTATCTCAACAATGCGCTGTGGCTGGATCCCGACCCGCTGACGCGCTCGACGCCGGTTCAGGCAGGACGCTTCGACGCGGTGTCGTTCTTCCTGCACGAGATCGGCCACGCCCTGGGCTTCAACGGCCGGGGCGACGGCAATACGGGCGTCGTCTCGGGCGCCTTCATGTCGACCTATGACACCTTCGTGGCCACCCAGAACGGCGTGCCGGTGTTCACGGGAGCCAACGCCGTCGCCATCTACGGCGCACCCGTGCCGTTGGCGACCGGCGCCTTCAACAACTACCACCACTATGGCCGCGTCTCGTCCGACGGGTTCGACCTCAGCATGATGGAGGGCTCGACCTATGCGCCGAACGGACTGCGCTGGTATCTCGACGCCATCGACCTGGCGGTCTTCCGCGACCTGGGCATGACCACCGTCGCCAATCCGATCGCCGATGTCGGCGGATCCCGCTTCCAGGGCTTCGCGCCGAACGACACCATGCTCGGCAATGTCGGCGCGGACACCCTGTTGGGCGGCGGCGGCAGCGACACCCTGCAGGGCGCGGCCGGCAATGACACTCTGGACGGCGGCGCGGGCGTCGACACGGCTGTCTATTCGGGATCTTCGGCCAACTACCGCCTGTCCCTCAACAGCGATCAAAGCCTGAGCATCACGGACCTTCGGCCCGGTTCGTCCGACGGCGTCGACAAGCTGGTCGGCGTCGAGCAACTGCGCTTTTCCAATATCACCCTCAGCAATCTCTTCACCCTGCCGGTGACCGTGGAGACGGCGTTCGCCAACATCCTGCGGGCCACCAGCCTGTCGCCGAACACGATCGCCCTGGGCGCCGACCTGGCCGCGCGCATCGCCGCCGGGACGCTGACGGCGACCACGGCGCTGGCCGAGATCATCAAGGCCGCCGACGCCACGACCTCGGTCGCCACTCTGAGCTATCAGTTCTTCACGGGTAAGATCCCCGGCGGGCCGGGCATGGACTATCTGGTCTCGCCCACCGGTCCCAACGGCAACAACATCAACTCGGCCTACTACCAGACCTTCAGCCTGGAGAACCGCTACATCAATTTCGCGGTCAATCTGGGCAAGGTCGGCGAAGGCCGGACGCCGTTCGAGGCCGCCTACGGCGCCAAGACCCTGTTCGAAGCCACCCGCGACGCCTACGCCACCATCTTCGGCGCGACGCCGACGGACGCCAAGGTCCACGCCCTGCTGGACCCGAGCTTCGTGCTCAACGGCGTGACCATGACCCGGGCCGAATACTTCGCCTATTACGGTCAGGACGGCGCCAACGGTATCGGCACGAAGGCCGCGATGGTCGGCTGGCTGCTCGGCGAGGCCGAAAAGGCCGATGTCGGGATGTATGCCCGCTCCAACGCCGCCTTCCTCGCCGATCTGGCCGACGGCGCGACCTTCGCGGTCGATCTGATCAGCGTCTACGGCAAGCCCGAATACGTCTTCGGCGCCTAGGATTTCGCCGGCGATCCGCGCGCTCGAAAAAGGGCGCGCGGACGATCGCGCACTGGGACGCGCACCGGCGGCGCCGTTCATCCCTCTGGGTTTTTCGATAAGCTTGCTCGCTCGTCAAGGCCTTGCTGGACAAGGCTTGATTGGTAGGCCGGGTGGGGTTCGAACCCACGACCATTCGATTAAAAGGCAAAGTTATCGTCTTGGATTTGCTAGTTACCGTTAGACCTTTCTGCGTTTGTTCACGCCCTGCATTTCTTGGGCTTTTCAGGACAGTCTAACGGTTTGTGACAACCTCATGAGTTCCGACAGCCTCTAGAACACCAAAGTGCCCAAGCACCGGCTCGACTAAGAACTGGGCTCGCGAAGGACTAACTTCAGGCTCAATGGATCCGCGTGCTCCTCGATCCGCTCCATCAAAATTTTGCACTGATTGAGAAGCGTCTTCCTTGCTGCAACGGGGTTCGTGTCCCAAAGGCCGGCGGTGAACGCAATCAGGTCAGCATACATGCTGAGATTCATCGCGACATAGACGCCAGGCGGTTCAAGCAAGCCCTGGTCAATTTGCCTGCATGCTTCGCAAAACTGCACGTACTGCCGCGACGTCGCACCAAGTTGGAAGACAGACAATTTTCTACTGCCTTCAAGCAGCTTCGTAAAACTTAGGCTGAACGCGTGCGCTTGGCTGGCCAGGATAGAGAGTGTTCGTGTGGCTAGTTGTATCTGAGCGTTGGCCTCATGACGGCGTCGAGCTTCGTCGAGCTCGCGATTTGCATCGATCTGACGGACAACAAAAACAGCGGCTACGACTATGCCCACGACCGAGCCAATAGCCTGCGCCCAACCTGCGCCGCCGCCATTGATCAGCCACTCTAGAAACTTGCCCCAGTGCGCCCGGTTCACCAGCAACGTTACACCGATAGGAAATCCCAAGGCGTAAATCGCGCCACAGATCATCACCCTATCCAAAGGCCGCCCCCAAGTCTTGAACGCCCGCCCCCAGGCACGACGGGGACAATCAGTAGGCCCACAAGCCACCTCGCGTTCTTGATCTACTCGCAAGCGCGAATCTACACGCGCGCATTGCTAGCGAGCGACGCAGGTCACAGAACCGTGGCGAAAAAGTCTAACGGTCGGGAGACAAAAGTCTAACGGTTCAACCAAGTCGAACTGCTATGTTTTTCAAACATTTCAATTCGTTGGTTGGTAGGCCGGGTGGGGTTCGAACCCACGACCATTCGATTAAAAGTCGAATGCTCTACCACTGAGCTACCGGCCCGCTCACGATCCGGCGGGGACCGGTGGAAGCGGCGCGGACCATAGTCGGGGGCCATCGTGGTCGCAAGCATGGTTTCGCCGTTTTTCCGATGGATGACGGTAAAGCTGTGGGCGGGTTAGAGTGAGTCATGCGTAGAACGTTGCTTTTGACGGCCTTTTGCGGAGCGACCCTGGCCGGAACGGCCTTGGCGCAGCAGCAGGAGCCGCCTCCCCTGTCCGGCGCGCCGCCTGCTCAATCCGACGACGGCAGAATCAAGTCGACCTCCGAGGCCAACAAGGAGGGAATCAGCGGCGCGGTCAGCGCGCCTCTGCGCGACGTGAACCTCGTCCGCACCAAGATCCCGCGCGTGCTGCTGGAGGCGATGGACGATCCCTATCAGCGTCCGGCCAGGGCCGATTGCAGAAGCCTGATCGCGCTCGTCGCGCCACTGGACACGGCGCTGGGCGAGGACATCGACCGCAACCCGCCCGAAGAGAACGAGGACCTGATGGATCGTGGTCGCAAGGCCGCTGGTCAGGCGGCTTTGGGCGCGATGGCCAGCGCGGCGCAGGACATGATCCCGATGCGCGGCTGGGTGCGGAAGCTGACCGGCGCCGAGCGCCATGACCGCCTGGTCCAGAGCGCCATCACCTCGGGCAATGTCCGTCGCGCCTATCTGAAGGGACTTGGCGAGGCGCGCGGTTGCAATCCCCCGGCGACGCCGCAGCACAAGCCGCCGGTCGAGGCGCCCGTGGTCGATCCTGGCATGCCGCCGCCGCGCGACCCCTACGGGCCGCGCAAGCCGCGCTTCCCGATCTACAAGGAACAAGGCCCGACGGTGCCCCAGGGGCCGTCCTACTAGGCCTAGCCTTCGCTGAGGTGCCGGGCGCGGAAGTCGCGACGGAACCGCTCGAAGCGACCTTCCTCGATCGCGGCGCGCATGGCCGCCGTCAGGGCCTGGAAGAAGGCGATGTTGTGCCAGGACAGCAGAACCTGGCCCAGGATCTCCTCGGCCTTGAACAGGTGGCGCAGATAGGCCTTCGAATAGTCGCGGCTGGCCGAGCAGTCGCTGTCGGGATCCAGCGGGGACTCGTCCTCGGCGAACTTGGCGTTCTTCAGGTTGATCGGCCCGTCCCAGGTCCAGGCCTGGCCGTGTCGGCCCGAGCGGGTGGGCAGGACGCAGTCGAACATGTCGACGCCGCGCGCCACGGCTTCCACCAGGTCGATCGGCTTGCCGACTCCCATCAGATAGCGCGGACGGTCCTCGGGCAGCAGGCCCGGGGCGTAGTCCAGCACCTCGCACATCGCCTCGTGACCCTCGCCGACCGCAAGGCCGCCGATGGCGTAGCCGTCGAAGCCGATTTCACGGAGACGATCCGAGGACTCCCGGCGCAGGTTCTCGAAGGTCGAGCCCTGCTGGATGCCGAACAGCACTTGGCTGTCGCGGGTTCCGAAGGCGTCCTTCGAGCGCTGAGCCCAGCGGGCGGAGAGCTCCATGCCCTTGCGCGCCCTCGCCTCCTCAGCCGGCCAGGCGACGCATTCGTCCAGTTGCATGACGATGTCGCTGCCCAGCAGGTCGGCCTGGATCTCGATCGAGCGCTCGGGCGTCAGGACGTGCTTGGAGCCATCGACGTGACTGGAGAAGGTCACCGCCTCCTCGGTCAGCTTGCTGATCCCCGACAGGCTCATGACCTGGAAGCCGCCGCTGTCGGTCAGGATCGGCTTGTCCCAGCGCATGAACTTGTGCAGGCCGCCCAGGCGATGCACCCGCTCGGCCGAAGGGCGCAGCATCAGGTGATAGGTGTTGCCCAGGATGATATCGGCGCCGGTGTCCTTGACCTGGTCGACGGTCATGGCCTTCACCGTCGCAGCGGTGCCCACCGGCATGAAGGCCGGCGTGCGGATGTCGCCTCGCGGGGTCTTCAGCACGCCGGTGCGGGCCTTGCCCTCGACAGCTTTGATCTCGAAGGGGAACGCGGCCATCAGCGGGTCTCGTCTTTGAATAGCAGGCTGCCGTCGCCGTAGGAATAGAAGCGGTAACCCGTCGATATGGCGTGCTCATAGGCCTCGCGCATCGCCCTTTGGCCGGCGAAGGCGCTGACCAGCATGAACAGGGTCGACTTGGGCAGGTGGAAATTGGTCATCAAGACGTCGGCGGCGCGGAAGCGGTAGCCGGGCGTGATGAAGATAGCGGTCTCGTCGGCGAACGGCCGCACGACCCCGTCCTCGCCCGTGGCGCTCTCCAGCAGGCGCAAGCTGGTGGTGCCGACGCAGACGATCCGGCCGCCAGCGGCGTGCACGGCGTTGAGGGCGTCGGCGACGGCTTGGCTCACCTCGCCGAACTCGGCGTGCATCTTGTGCTCGGAGACGTCGTCGGTCTTGACCGGCAGGAAGGTTCCCGCCCCTACGTGCAGGGTCACGAAGTGCAGCGAGACACCCTTTTCCTTCAGGGTTTCAAGCAGTTGCGGAGTGAAGTGCAGACCGGCGGTCGGGGCGGCCACCGAACCGTCCTCGCGGGCGTAGACGGTCTGGTAGTCGGCGCGGTCGCGTTCGTCCTCGCCCCGCTTGGCGGCGATATAGGGCGGCAGCGGCATGTCGCCGTGGCGGGCGATGCCGATGTCGAGGTCAGGACCCGACATGTCGAAGGCCAGCACGATCTCTCCGCCCTCGTGCTTCTCGGCGACGGTGGCGTCGAGGCGGTCGAGCTCACAGGCGCGATCGTCGCGCGACCCAAAGGCCACGCGGTCGCCGACCTTCAGCCGCTTTCCGGGGCGCATGAAGGCGCTCCAGCGGCTAGGCGAGACCCGGCGGTGCAGAGTCGCCTCGACGGCCACGGGCGCGCCGTCTCCACCGCCCGTCGTGCGGCCTTCGCGCAGGCCGGAAAGGCGCGCGGGGATAACGCGGGTGTCGTTGAAGACGAGGGCGTCGCCGGGACGCAGGAAGTCGGGCAGCTCGCGGACGACATGATCAGCAAGCGGCTGACCTGGGCGCACGACAAGCAGGCGCGCGGCGTCACGCGGCTCGGCCGGACGCAGGGCGATATGGTCCTCGGGCAGGTCGAAGTCGAAGTCGGAAAGGCGCATGGGCGGGCTTCAAGCGCACGATGGGCCCGGAACGTCAAGACTCCCGCCCTCGCGAGCGCGCGGTGGACAAGTCCGGCGGGTCGACGTCATGCTTCGAATGAACACCATTCTTCGGGGGAAGACCGCCATGAAACGCCTGCTGGCCCCGGCGCTCGCGCCGCTGTTGCTGCTTGCGGCCTGCGACAGCAAGACGGCGGCGCCGACCGCTCCAGCGGAGCCCGCGGAACAAAGGACGGCTGCGGCCCCACCGCCTTCGTCGGCCTTCCCGGCGACGGAGGTCGGCTTCAAGCACGACCCGAGTCTCGACCTTGGCGGCTTCTACTTCACCGAAACCACGGTGCAGAAGGGCAGTTGGAAGCTGGAGTCGCTCAACATCGGAGGACCGTCCGACTTCGCCGAGTGGGAAGCCGGCAAGCGCTCGGCCACCTACGCCCCGATCTTCCTGGCCTTCCAGGACGTCGCCAGCCCCACGGCCGAGAACGAACTGGGCCAGACCTATCACACCGTCAGTTTCCGGCTGCTGCCCGACAGCTACAGCGTCGACGCCAAAGAGATGACCTTCCGGGCCAAGGACGCGCGGCTGGGCGAGGTCGTCCTGTGGCTCGCACCGGACCTCGCGGCCCTCAAGGCGGCCAAGGCCGCCGGCCCCAATGGCGGCGCGGTGCGGACGGTCTTCACGGGCAGCCTGCAGATCGGCGAGGAGCGCATCCGCAACATCAGCTTCATCTACCACCCCGGCGAATAGCCGCGCCCCATCCCTTGTCGAGGCGTGCTATGGGCCAACCATGCGCTTGATCGTCCAACTCCTGAGCCTGCTCGTGCGGGGCACCGCCTTGATGCTGGGCCTCGTCGGGGCCGGCATGGCCGTGGCTTGCCTGGGCGGGGTGTTCAGCGACCGGCTGGACGCCCTCACCCACGCCATGCCTCTATGGCTGGCCATGGGTGTGGGCGCGGTGGTGCTGGGCGGCCTCTTCGCGCGTGATGGCGAGCGCTGGGTGATGGTGGGCCTGGGCGCGGCGACCCTGGCCGCCTGCGGCGCCCTGATGGGCCCCGAGCTGTGGGCCGCTTACAAGTTCAAGCCGTCGACCGAAGCGCCCAGCGACCTCAAGGTGATCCAGTTCAATGTCTGGCACGAGAACCGCTCGCCCAGGAAGAGCCTCGACTGGCTGCTGGCCCAGGACGCCGACGTCGTGGTCCTGGAGGAAGGCGCCGGCGACGCCCTGCCCGTCGTGAAGGCCTTGCGCGCCGAGTATCCGTTCGCGTCATGCGACAAGGCCAGCCGCTGTGAGACCTGGATCTTCTCACGCAAGAAGATGGTCGCGCGCGGCGGCATGCCGCCGGAAATGCCCTATCTGTCCGGCTCCTGGGCGACCCTGGCCGATCCGAAGGGTTCGTTCACCGTGGTCGGCGTCCACTACACCTGGCCCATCCCCGCCGGACCGCAGCAGGCCCAGGGTCGCAAGCTGGCCGGGGCCCTGGAACAGTTCGACCGCAAGAGCCTGATCCTGACCGGCGACTTCAACTCGACGCCATGGTCCTTCACGCTGAAGCGCCAGGACAAGGCCCTTGGCCTCCGCCGCTGGACCCTGGCCATGCCGTCCTGGCCGGCCGGCAAGTTCTCGCGCGTCGCGCCCGCACCAGCGCCCTTCCTGCCGATCGACCACGTCTATGCGGGCGACCAGTGGCACGCCGTGAAGGTCGAGCGCGGTCCGGCGCTCGGTTCCGACCATCGCCCGATGATGGTGACGTTCCGCCGCAAATAGAAACGGCCCCGGACTGGGTCCGAGGCCGTTCCGAAACGTCGCGTCGCTGAGCCCTAGGCGTCGGCGGCGATCTTGGCGCTGACGATCTTGCCCGGCGCGCGCGGCGGCTCGCCCTTGGGCAGGGCGTCGACATGCTCCATGCCCTCGGCCACCTGGCCCCACACGGTGTACTGACCGTCCAGGAAGGTGGCGTCGTCGAACACGATGAAGAACTGGCTGTTGGCCGAGTTCGGATCGGGCGTACGGGCCATCGAGCAGACGCCGCGCACGTGCGGCTCCTTGCTGAACTCGGCCTTGATGTCCGGCTTGTCCGAACCGCCACGGCCGGTGCCCGACGGATCGCCGCCTTGGGCCATGAAGCCCGGGATCACGCGGTGGAAGACCACGCCGTCATAGAAGCCCTCGCGGACCAGTTCCTTGATGCGCTCGACGTGGCCAGGCGCCAGGTCGGGACGGAGCTTGATCGTGACCGGACCGCTCTCGAGGGTCAGGATCAGGGTATTTTCGAGGTCGGCCGACATGGTCTTCCCTTGGGGTGAGATTTGTTGTGACCGCGCTTCTAGCGTGGTTTACGCCCGACTGTGAACCGCATTGGTCCCGGAAACGGTAATCGCTCAGCGAAGCTCGACCGGAAGATCGATATCGCAGACCGAGAAGTCCGCACCTTTCAGTGCGCGCAGACGCTTGGTCTCCGCCGCGAACCAGGCCCCCTTCGGATCGATCACGCGGATCCTGGGACGCTCGTTTTCCGGAATATCCGACAACAGACGAACCTTCTGCATCAGGTCCTGCGGCGCCGGCACGGGCTCGCCCGTCTTGATGGCGCGCACCGCGTCCAAGCCGCTGATGACCCGGCCAAAGGCCGTGTAGCGCTTGTCCAGCGACGGATAGGGCTGGCGCATCAGGAAGAACTGGCTGTTGGCCGAGTTGTTGTCCTCGTCCCGCGCCATGCCGACCACGCCGGGGCAGTAGGTGCCCCAGGCCGAGACCTTCTTGTCGCTGGTCATCTCGCTCCAGCTCCAGTTCTGGCTGACGACCGGCAGCGACTTGACGAAGCCGACCTCCAGGCCCGCCGGGGCGGCCATGGGAACGAAGCCGATCTCGGCCGTGCGGCGGAAGGTGAACTCGGCCTTCAGGTTGGGCTTGTCCGAACCGCCCTCGCCCGTATTGGTCGGATCGCCCGTCTGGGCCATGAACCGATCGATCACGCGGAAGAAGGTGCGGGCGTCATAGAGCCCGGCGCGGGTCAGTTCCTGCAGGCGCGCCACGTGGTTCGGGGCGACCTCGGGGACCAGCTCGACCAGCACGCGGCCCTTGTTTGTGTCGATCACCATCACCGTCTCGGGCGCCGGCGTTCGCCAATCGGCCTCACCCGGCTTGGCCGGGGTCGAGGCCGCCAGGACCGGCGTGGTGATCGCGGCCAGGCAGAGCCCGGCCAGGAGCGCGCGCGAAAGGGTCATGTCATTTCACCTGAACAGGAACGTCGAGGTCACAATTGGTGAAGCTGGCGCCCAGCTCGCCCTGACGCTTGGTCACCAGCGCCTTGAAGGCGGCCGAGCGGGTGTCCATCACCAGGATCGAGGGGCGCTTGTCCGCCGGCAGGTCGGCCAGCAGCTTGACGCTGATCATCTTGTCCTGCGGATCCGGCACCGGCTCGCCGGTCTTGATGTTGCGCACGACCTCCACGCCCTGCAGCACGCGGCCGAAAGCGGTGTAGGTCTTGTCGAGGCCGGCATTGGTCTGGCGCATGAAGAAGAACTGGCTGTTGGCGCTGTCGGGATCGCCCGCGCGCGCCATGCCCAGCACGCCACTGCAGAAGTTGCCCCAGGACGCCACCTTGCGGTCGGCGGTCATCACCGCCAGGCCCGAGGGCTGGCTGGTCACCGGCAGCGAACCGAACCAGCCGGACTCGTTGCTGCCGACCTTGAAGGGCGCGCCCAGCGGCAGGTCCGCCCCGCGGCGGAAGGTGAATTCGGCCGTCAGGTTCGGCTGGTCAGAACCGCCCTGCCCCGTGTTCTGCGGATCGCCCGTCTGGGCCATGAAGTCGCTGATGACACGGAAGAAGGTCAGGCCGTCATAGAAGCCGCGCTTCACCAGGCCCCGCACGCGCTCGACATGGTTCGGCGCGGTCTGCGGATAGAGCTCGGCGATGATCCGGCCTTTGTTGGTCTCGACGACGATGACGTTGTTGGGGTCCGGAGTGCGCCAGTCCGAAACGGTCTGGGCCGAGGCCGTGGTGGCGGCAAGCGCCAGCGCGGCGGCGGTCATGGCGAGCTTCATCGAAATCCCCGAACAGAATAGGTCGGGTGGGCGTAGAACGCCTCAGCCTCCCCGACAAGTGCGTAGCCGTTGAAGCGCAGGAATTCGGCCGGATCGGGGCGAGGATGGGAAGACCGAGCTAAACCTGTCACGGGCACCCGCGACGGCGCCGACTTGTCGACATTGGAACGCACCCGTTCCCGCCTCGTTTGTGATGCTCGCCGCCGGAGCGCGGCTAGTCAAATCAGGGAGGAGCACCATGCAAGACGCACGTCCGGACCACTCCTTCACGCATACGCTTGGAGCAGCGAGCATGTTTGGTGGCGAACGCCTTTCGCGCCTGGGCGCCTTCAGCCCGCAATTTCCCGACGCCGAGGCTCTGCACAAGGGACTGGCCCACTGGAACCATCGCCGCCTGACGCCGGAGGCGCCGACGCCGAATTGGCGCGACGAGATCGACGAAGAACGGCGCATGAAGCGTCTGGAGGGCGATTTCATCGAGGCCTTCCGAGCCCATGTGGAGCCGCTGCTGACCGACCTCCCTGAGAACGCCGGAGCGTTCGTCGAATGGTTCGAGGCGCTGAAGGACCACGGCCCGGGTCAGTGGGACCCGTTGTTCGACTGGCTGGAAGGCGCGGCTTCGCTGGAAGACCTCAAGTGGTTTCTCACGCAAGAAGCGGCGGGCGAAGCCGGCTTCGACGACCTTGTCGCTTTGACCCAGGTGAAGATCCCCGACCGCGCCAAGCTGGAACTGGCGCGCAACTACTGGGACGAGATGGGCCGGGGCAATGAGCGTGGCATGCACGGCCCCATGCTGACGCGCACGACGGCGACGCTGGGGCTCTCGCCCACGATCGACAGCACCCTGTGGCAATCGCTGTGCTTGGCGAACACCATGACCGCCTTCGCCACGACCCGACGCTATGCCTGGCATTCGATCGGCGCCTTGGGTGTCGTCGAACTGACGGCGCCGACGCGTGTGGCCTGCGTCGACGCCGGGCTCAAGCGTACCGGCGTCGCCGCCGAGGCGCGCAAGTACTTCGCCTTGCACGCCCAACTCGACATCGAGCACTCCAAGGCCTGGAACGCCGAGGCGCTTATCCCGCTGGTGTCGGAAGACCCGCGTCGGGCTCGCTTCATCGCCGAGGGCGCCATTATGCGCCTGATCTGCGGTGAGCAGTGCTTCGACACCTATCGCGCCCATCTCTGGGCGCACACACATCCGCTAGTCTATGCCGCCGAATAGGTCGCCGCCGCCGGCCTGACCCGGTTCAGCGTTTGACCTTGGCCACCAGTTGCTCGGCCACGCCCGCCGGCACGAACTTGGAGATGTCGCCGCCTAGCGAAGCGATCTCCTTGACCAGGCGCGAGGCGATGGCCTGGTGGCGCGGATCGGCCATCAGGAAGACGGTCTCGATCTCGCGATCCAGTTGCTGGTTCATCGCCGTCATCTGGAATTCGTATTCGAAGTCGGCCACGGCCCGCAGGCCGCGCACGATCATCTGGGCGTTCACGTCGCGGGCGAAGTGCATCAGCAGGCTTTCGAACGGCCGAACCTCGATCTGAGCGATCTTGGTCAGGTGCGCCGTTTCCTTCTCCAGGATGGCGACCCGTTCCTCGAGCGAAAACAGCGGCCCTTTGCCGATGTTTACCGCCACCCCGATCACCAGCTTGTCCACCAGCTTCACGGCCCGCCCGATGATGTCGAGGTGGCCATTGGTGACCGGATCAAAGGTCCCCGGATACAGCCCAACCCGCATGCAACCCCCTGCTCTAAGGATTCGAGGGATTACGGGGTCTCATCCGCCCCGCTGTCCTCGCCCTGATTGTCGTCACCGCCGGAATCGGCGAGGCGCTCGACGCTGACGACGTGCTCGTCCTGCGCGGTGCGGAAGATGGTTACGCCTTGAGTATTCCGCGCTGCAACACGAATTTGCGAGACCGGCACCCGGATGAGCTGGCCCTGGTCGGTGACGAGCAGGATCTGGTCGCTCTCATCGACCGGGAACGAACCGACCAGGCGGCCGCCGCGCTTGCTGAGATCCTGGGCGGCCAGACCCTGGCCGCCACGGCCCGTACGACGGAAGTCGTAGGCGCTGGTGCGCTTGCCGAAGCCTTCCGACGACACGGTCAGCAGGATTTCCTCGGCCGCGCCCAGTTCGGCGATGCGTTCCGGCGACAGAGAGGCTTCCCCAACCTCATCCTCGGCGTCGTCGGCGGGCGCCGCGACATCCTCGCCCTCTTCGCCGTCCGTGGCGCGCAACATGGCGCGCTGGTGCTTGAGGTAGGCGGCCCGCTCGGCCGGCGTGGCGTCGACGCTGCGCAGCACAGCCATCGAGATGACGGTGTCCTCGCCGGCCAGCTTCACGCCGCGCACGCCCGTGGAATCACGGCTGGCGAACACGCGGACCTCGTCGACCGAGAAGCGGATGCAACGGCCGGCCGCCGTGGTCAGCAGCACATCCTGGTCGGCGGTGCAGACCGCCACGCCGACGATGCCGTCGCGGCCGCCCAGCTCATTGGGATCGAGCTTCATGGCGATCTTGCCGTTGCGGCGGACGTCCACGAAGTCGCTGAGCTTGTTGCGACGAACGCTGCCCGAGCGGGTGGCGAACATCACGTCCAGGCTGCCCCAGGTCGCTTCGTCCTCCGGCAGGGCCAGGATCGAGGTAATGGTTTCGCCCGGCTCGATCGGCAGCAGGTTCACGAACGCCTTGCCGCGCGAATTGGCGACGCCCAGCGGCAGACGCCAGACCTTCAGCTTGTAGACCTTGCCACCCGAGGTGAAGAACAGCAGCGGGGCGTGGGTCGAGGCCGAGAACACGCGGGTGACGGCGTCCTCGGTCTTGGTCGCCATGCCCGACTTGCCCTTACCGCCCCGGTGCTGGGTGCGGTAGTTGGCCAGCGGCGTGCGCTTGACGTAGCCACTCATGGTGACGGTGATGACCATGTCCTCGCGGACGATCAGATCCTCGTCTTCCATGTCGGCGTCGCCGTCGACGATCTGGCAGCGGCGCGGAATGGCGAACTTCTCGCGGACCTCGACCAGCTCCTCGCGAACCACGGCCATGATGTTGGCGCGGTCGGACAGCAACTCGAGATAGCCCCGGATGGCGTCGGCCAGGGACGCGGCCTCGCTGCCGATCTCATCGCGGCCCAGGCCGGTCAGGCGCGACAGGGTCAGGGCCAGGATGGCGCGAGCCTGCTCGTCGGTCAGGCGGATCAGGCCGCCCTCTTCCTGGAGCGTGCGCGGGTCGGCGATCAGCTCGACCAGCGGCAGCATGTCGCCGGCCGGCCAGGACTTGGCCACCAGGCGCTCGCGGGCCTCGGTCGGGTCCTTCGACGAGCGGATGATGTGGATGAACTCGTCGATATTGGCGACGGCGATGGTCAGGCCGACCAGCACGTGGCCACGATCGCGAGCCTTGCCCAGCTCGAACTTGGTCCGGCGGACGACGACCTCCTCGCGGAAGTCGACGAACAGCTTGATCAGCTGGTGCAGGCCCATCTGCTCGGGACGGCCACGGTTCAGGGCCAGCATGTTGACGCCGAACGAGCTTTGCAGCGCCGTGAAGCGATAGAGCTGGTTGAGGATCACTTCGCCCGAGGCGTCGCGCTTCAGCTCGACCACGATGCGCATGCCGTCGCGGTTGGACTCGTCGCGAATGTCCGACACGCCCTCGATCCGCTTATCGCGGACCAGCTCGGCGATGTACTCGACGAGGTTGGCCTTGTTCACCTGGTAGGGAATGGCGGTGATAACGATGGCTTCACGGCCGGCGCGGATCTCTTCCACCGTAGCCAGGCCACGCATGATCACCGAGCCGCGGCCCGTCAGCAGCGCCTGGCGCGGGCCCGCGCGGCCGATGATCTCACCGCCGGTCGGGAAGTCGGGGCCTGGCACCAGGTCCAGCAGTTGGTCGGTGGTGACGTCGGGGTCGTCGATCAGCAGCAAACAGGCGTCGACGATCTCACCCAGATTATGCGGCGGGATGTTGGTGGCCATGCCGACGGCGATGCCGCCGGCGCCGTTGACCAAAAGGTTCGGGATCCGCGACGGCAGGACGGTCGGTTCCTGCTCCTTGCCGTCGTAGTTATCGGCGAAGTCGACCGTGTTCTTGTCCAGGTCGGCCAGCAGCGACATGGCCGGCGGGGCCATGCGGCATTCCGTGTAGCGCATGGCCGCAGGCATATCGCCGTCGACCGAGCCGAAATTGCCCTGGCCGTCGATCAGCACCAAGCCCATCGAGAACGACTGGGTCATGCGGACCAGGGTGAAGTAGATCGAGGCGTCGCCGTGCGGGTGATACTTACCCATCACGTCACCGACCACGCGGGCCGACTTCACATAGGGACGCTCCGGCGTCTGGCCCTGCTCGTGCATCGAGAACAGCACCCGACGGTGCACGGGCTTGAGGCCATCGCGCGCGTCCGGCAGGGCGCGGCTGACGATCACGCTCATCGCGTAGTCGAGATAGGAGCGGCGGAGTTCGTCCTCGATATTGATCGGGGCAACATCCCCGCGAGAACCTTCGGCGGGGATCGTGGTGTGTTCGTCGCTCAAGGGGATTTTTCGCCGTCAGAATCGGACACGGAACAGTCTGAAACTGTTAGCATTGGGATGGGGACGGCGCCACCTTTCCGGCCGCTTCATCCCCGCCTGTTTGCTTGAATTCGAAGGAAAAACGCATGATCCGCCTCCCCGCCGCCACCGGTGTCGCCATAGCCGCTCTGATCGCCGCCTCGCCCGCCCTGGCTCAGACCACCGCGACCTCGGTCATCAAGACGGGTGACGGCAAGGACGCCGGCGTGGTCACGCTGACCGAAGCGCCGCATGGCGTGCTGTTGAAGCTGGAACTGAAGGGCCTGACGCCCGGCTGGCACGCGGTCCATTTCCACGAGAAGGGCGACTGCGGCGCGCCGGACTTCAAGTCGGCCGGCGCCCACGTCCACACGGCCGCGACCACGGTCCACGGCCTGCTGAACCCGGCCGCCAACGACAGCGGCGACCTGCCGAACGTCTTCGCTAGCGCCGACGGCGCGGCCACGGCCGAGGCCTATTCCACCCTGGTGTCGCTGAAGGGCGCCGGCGGCCGCCCGGCTCTGCTGGACGCCGACGGTTCGGCGATCGTCGTCCACGCCAGCCCCGACGATCACAAGACCCAGCCGATCGGCGGCGCCGGCGCGCGCGCCGCTTGCGGCGTGATCAAGTGATCAAGTGATCTAGGCGATCTCGGTCAAGGCCGCTTCGGCCTTGGCCCTTTTCTCGGTCAGGGCGACCAGGGCCACGCCGATCATGGTCGCCGCCCCGCCAATCAGGAGCTGGACCGACAGCTTGTCGCCCAGGAACATCACGCCGATCGTGCACGACACCAGCGGCGTCAGCAGGAAATAGGGCGTCACCCGTCCGGCCTCACGTCGCTGCACGAGCCAGAACAGCAGCGCGCTGGCCCCGATGGTCGAAACCACGCCCGCGAACAGCACGCAGGCCCAGGCGATCGGCGGCGCGGCCTGCATCTTGGCGACCTGATCGGTTTCGAACACAGCCGACATCGCCAGCAGCGCCGGTGTCGCCACCAACGCGGTCATGCCTTGCAGCTTCAACGGCTTGATCCCCGGCGTCTTGCGCACCAGCACCGTCGCCACGGCCCAGCAGGCGCTGGCGAAGACGATCAGCAGGATCGCCGGCAGGTCCTTGGATGCGTGTGGGTCCAGGCTCATCCAAGCCACCCCCACAAAGGCGATAAGCAGCCCCACGACCGCCGGCAGTCGCATGGTTTCACCCAGCATCCGCCAGGCGAAGATGGCCGTGAACGGGATCCACAGCTGACTGGCGACGACCAGCGGGCTCAAGGCGTCGGCCATGCTGAAGGCCACGTAGATCGCGCCGAAATGGATCGGCCCCGTCAGCAGCACGATGGTCAACAGCTTCTTCGGCTCGGGGAACGGCGGCTTGATGAACGGGAACAGGAACGCTAGCGCGGCGGCAAAGCGCAGGCCGCCCATCAGCATCGGCGGGAGATAGGCCGTCGCCACCTTGGCGGCGGCGTTGTTGATCCCCCAGGTCAGGATGATCGCGAGGATCGCGAGATATTCCAGGACCGTAAGCGGGGACGACTTGGAGGACATGGCCGTGCTTGGACCAGACCCCGTCCCTCGGGTCAATCGCGGTCAGGCGACGCCGACCACCTTGCGGACAGCGGTTGTCAGCAGGGCCAGATCATCGTCCGGCGTCGTGAAGGCGGGGGTCAGGTAGACCAGCTTGCCCATGGGCCGGATCCAGGCGCCCAGCTCGGCGAAACGCGCACAGAGATCGCTCACCGCGACCGGGTCCTCGAACTCGACGATGCCGATCGCACCGAGGGTTCTGACGTCGACGACGCCCCGCCCGACCCGACACGGCTCCAGTCCCTCGGCCAGCGCCGCCGAGACGCGCGCGACGTTGCTGGACCAAGTCCCATCCTCGAACAGGTCCAGCGAGGCGTTGGCGGCCGCGCAGGCCAGGGGGTTGGCCATGTAGGTCGGGCCGTGCATCAGCGCCGCGCCGGGGTCGTCGGACCAGAACGCCTCGAACACCCTAGACGAAGCCACCGCCGCCGACAGCGGCAGGGTCCCGCCGGTCAGGGCCTTGGACAGGGTGACGATGTCGGGCTCGATCCCGGCCGCCTGCATGGCGAACAGGGCCCCGGTGCGGCCAAAGCCTGTAAAAATCTCGTCGAAGATCAGCAGCACGCCATGCTTGTCGGCCAGGCGGCGCAAGACCTGCAGAACTTCCGGCGGATGCAGCAGCATTCCACCAGCGCCCTGGACCAGGGGCTCGATCAGGATCGCCGCGATCTCGTGCCCCCTAGCCGCGAGCAGCACGTCTAGCGCCGCCTCGCTTTCCGCGTCGCGCGGCAGGTCGGCGATGACCTGGTCGGGCATGACGCCGGCGAACAGACTGTGCATGCCCTCTTCCGGGTCGCAGACGGTCATCGTCGCCAGGGTATCGCCGTGGTAGCCCCCCCGGAAGGCCAGGAACTTGGTCCGCCTCTTCACACCCCGATTGATCTGGAACTGCAGCGCCATCTTCATGGCGATCTCGACCGACACCGAGCCGCTCTCGGCGAAAAAGACGTGGTTCAGATCGCCAGGCAGCAGCTTCGCCAGGCGCGCCGCCAGGCGATAGGCCGGCTCGTGCGCCAAGCCGCCGAACATCACATGCGGCATGCGGTCGATCTGCTCGCGCAGGGCGGCGGCGATGTGGGGATGATTGTAGCCGTGACAGGCCGTCCACCACGAGGCGAGACCGTCGACCAGTTCACGCCCATCGGCCAGAACGAGCCGCGAACCGTGCGTGGCGACCACCGGCAATGGCGGCCGCGCGGTCTTCATCTGGCAATAGGGCCGCCAGACGTGCGGGGCGCCTTCGGTCAGCCAGGTCGGATCGGACATAATGGCGCTTTCCGTTTGCGGACTCGGGGCGCCTTGCCTATGCCCCCGGGTCACTCGCGGCAAACAGGAAACGACATGCAAAGCCTCGACGCCTTCGCCGGCGAGAAGCTGGCGGCCCTCGACGCCAAGAGCCTGCTGCGCCGCCTGAAGCCCACCCGACGCCACGACGGCGCGGTGGTCGAGCGCGAGGGCAAGCGGCTGATCTCGTTCTCGTGCAACGACTATCTGGGCCTGTCGCAGCACCCCGCCGTCCGCGCCGCGGCGGCCGAAGCGGCGCTGAACTATGGCGCGGGCGCGGCGGCCTCGCGCCTGGTGACGGGCGACCATCCGCTGCTGAGCGATCTAGAAAAGCGCCTGGCGCGCCTCAAGGGGACCGAGGCGGCCTGCGTGTTCGGCTCGGGCTATCTGGCCAATACCGGCGTCATTCCCACCTTGGTCGGGCCGGGCGACGCGATCTTTGTCGACGCCCTGGCCCATGCCTGCATCTGGGCCGGCGCGCAGCTGTCGGGCGCGAAGGTCGTCAAATTCGCTCACAACGATGTCGCCGACCTGGAGCGCCTGCTGACGACCGAGCGTCCCCAGGCCCGCCGCGCCCTGGTGGCTACCGACGGTGTCTTTTCGATGGACGGCGACATCGCGCCGCTCGGCGCGCTGTCCGACCTCTGCACGAACCACGACGCCTGGCTGCTCAGCGACGACGCCCACGGGGTCGGGGTGCTGGCCGAGGGGCGCGGCTCGAGCGCCCTATTTCCGGGCGCGGACATCCCGCTCCAGATGGGCACCCTGTCCAAGGCGCTGGGTTCCTACGGCGGCTACCTGTGCGGCTCGCAGGCGGTAATCGATCTCCTGAAGACCCGGGCCCGCACGCTGGTCTACGCCACCGGCCTGCCGCCCGCCTCGGCCGCCGCGGCCCTGGCGTCGCTGGACCTCATCGAGGCTGAGCCGGAATTCACCGCCCGGCCCATCGCCAAGGCCCGCCTGTTCACCCATCGCCTGGGCTTGCCGGACGCCGTGAGCCCGATCGTGCCCGTGGTGCTGGGCAGCGCCGACGCCGCCCTCGCCGCTTCGGCCGCGCTGGAGGCGCAAGGCTTCCTGGTCGTCGCCATCCGCCCGCCGACCGTGCCGGAGGGGACGGCCCGCCTGCGCGTGGCCTTCAGCGCCGTCCACAGCGATGACGATGTTCTCCGCCTGGCCGATGCCGTCGCCGCGCTTAAGGCCGCCTCATGAAGGCCCTGTTCGTCGCCGGAACCGGTACGGACCTGGGCAAGACCCACGTCGCCTGCGCTCTGCTCCGCGCCGCCCGAGCGCGCGGCAAGACCGTCGATGCTTTCAAGCCGATAGTCAGCGGCTTCGATCCCGACGCGCCCGAAGCCAGCGACCCCGCTCGCCTCGCCGCGGCCATGGACCGGCCGGACGCCTGGCGCGCGGTCTCGCCCCGCCGCTACCGCGCACCGCTGGCCCCGCACTTGGCGGCCCGGCTGGAAGGCGAGACCCTGGCCATGGCGGATCTGGTCAGCGATTGTCGGACCTGGTTGGCGGACCGCGACGTCGACCTCGCGCTCGTCGAAGGGGCCGGTGGGGTCATGTCGCCGATGACCGACGACGCCACCAATCTCGACCTGATGGCCGCCTTGAGCCTGCCGATCCTGCTGGTCGCCGGCAGCTATCTTGGCACGGCCAGCCATGTGCTGACCGCGCTGGAGGTGCTTCGGGCGCGCGGGCTGACGGTGGCGGCGATCGTGGTCAGCGAAAGTCTCGACGCGCCGGATCTGGAGCAGACCGTCGAAATGCTGCGCGCCTTCGAGCGCAACGCGCCGATCGTGACCGCGCCGCGCGATCCGACCTGGAGCGCGGCGGCGCTCGCCGATCTGCTACTGAGCTAGCGCCTACTTCTCCAGCCGCGCGACGAGGCTGGACGTGTCCCAGCGGTTGCCGCCCATGGCCTGAACCTCGGCGTAGAACTGATCGATCAGGGCCGTGCTCTGCAGGTTCGCGCCGTTACGGCTGGCCTCGTCCAAAGCGATGCCCAGGTCCTTGCGCATCCAGTCGACGGCGAAGCCGAACTCGAACTCGCCGCGCGCCATGGTCGGCCAGCGGTTCTCCATCTGCCACGACTGGGCCGAGCCCTTGGAGATGGCGGCAAGGACGTCGTCGGTCGGCAGGCCGGCGCGCTTGGCGAAGTGCAGCGCTTCGGCCACGCCCTGGACGACGCCGGCGATGGCGATCTGGTTACACATCTTGGTCAGCTGGCCGGCTCCGACCTCGCCCATGCGACGCACGGCCTTGGCGTAGACCTCGATCACCGGCAGCACGCGGTCGTAGGATGCCTGATCGCCGCCGGCCATGATCGTCAGCTGGCCGTTCTCGGCGCCGGCCTGGCCGCCCGACACCGGCGCGTCGACGAAAGAGCGGCCGGTTTGGGCGGCGAGTTCGGCCATCTCCCGGGCGACCGTGGCGGAGGTGGTAGTGTGGTCCACGATCACCCCGCCCTCCACCATGGCCGGAAGGACCTGCGCCACGACGTCGCGGACGTCGTTGTCGTTGCCGACGCACAGCAGCACGACTTCGGCCCCGGCCACCGCCTCGGCGATGGTCTCGAAAGCCTGGCCACCGTGCTTTTCGGCCCAGCGACGGGCCTTTTCGGGGCTGCGATTGTAGACGGCGACCTCGTGGCCCGCCGCTTTCAGATGGCCCGCCATCGGAAAGCCCATCACGCCCATGCCGATAAACGCCGTCTTCATGCCGCTGCTCCCTTGAGGAAGGCCCGGGATTACGCGTCCAGCGAGGGCTTCGGCAACCCCATCTTAACGACCTTCCGCCAGGTTGCGGCCTTAAGGTTAAGCAGGCTTAAGCACGATGGCGGTCAACAGCGAACAGCCGATCATCATTAAGAAGGTCAAGAAGGGCGGTGGTGCTGGGCACCATGGCGGCGCCTGGAAGGTCGCCTATGCCGACTTCGTGACCGCGATGATGGCCTTCTTCCTGCTGATGTGGCTGCTGAACACGACCAGCCCCGAGCAGAAGCAGGGCATCGCCGACTACTTCGCGCCCGCCTCGATCTCATCCACCACCAGCGGTTCCGGCGGCATCCTCGGCGGCACCTCGCTGGGCGACGACGGCGCCAAGGCCGACGGCAAGATGTCGGTCATCCAGCAGATGGCCCCGGAAGCGCCGGACGACGTCAACAAGGACGGCCAGAGCACCAACACCGCCAGCCTCGACTCGGCCAGCGAGCAAGCCCTGCGCGACGCCCTGGCCAAGAAGGAGCAGGACAGCTTCGCCTCGGCCGCCCAATCGCTGCGCCAGTCGCTGCAGGAAATGCCTGAACTGGCCGAGCTGTCGAAGCAGATCCTGATCGACCAGACTCCGGAAGGCCTGCGCATCCAGCTCGTGGACCAGGAAGGTCGGGCGATGTTCAAGGAAAACTCCAAGGAGCCGAACGATCGCGCCCGTATCCTGCTGCGCGCCGTCTCCAAGGTGATCAACCAGCTCCCCAATCGGGTGACCATCTCGGGCCACACCAGCGCCAACGCCTACGGCAAGAAGCAGGACGGCGACTGGGCGCTGTCGGCTCAGCGCGCCGACGCCTCGCGCCAGGTGCTGCGCGGCGCGGGTGTTGACGACGACCGCATCTACCAGGTCTCCGGCAAGGCCAATTCCGAGCCGCTGTATGCCGACGACCCGACCCTGGCGGGCAATCGCCGGATTTCGATCATCCTGTTGCGTGAAAAACCCGTTCTGCCAGATGGCCTATAGAAGCGGCCTGTGACCGTTAGCCGCGCGAGCGCTCCGTGAAGCTTGCGCAACTGAACGGTATGGCCCCTAATCTCGTTTCAGAGCGGCAATGAGCTGAAAGGGGCAAGGGCTAACGTGACGCAGCATTTTCCGACGCGACAGCTTCGGTTCTTCCTGACGGCGCCCACGCCTTGCCCGTACCTGTCCGGCCGCGAGGAACGGAAGGTGTTCGCCCACCTGCCCCTGTCCGACGGCCCGACGGTCAATGACAGCCTGACCCAGGTCGGCTTCCGCCGCTCCCAGAACATCGCCTATCGCCCTGCCTGCGAGACCTGCCGCGCCTGTCAGTCGGCCCGCGCGCCGGCGGCCGAGTACGTGCTGTCGCGCTCCGAGCGCAAGGTGCTGAACCGCAACGACGACCTTGAACGTCATCTGGTCGAGGCCGAGGCGACGCTGGAGCAGTTCGAACTGCTGCGCCGCTACCTGCTGGCTCGCCACGCCGACGGCGGCATGGCCGAGATGACCTGGCCCGACTATGTGGCCATGGTCGAGGATACAGCGGTCCGCACCCATCTGATCGAGTATCGCACGAAGTCGCAGGACCGCGGTCCGGGCGACCTGATCGCCTGCGTGCTGGTCGATGTCCTCGCCGACGGCCTGTCGCTGGTCTACAGCTTCTACGATCCCGATCAGGTCCGCCGCAGCCTGGGCTCGTTCATCATCCTGGACCATATCGTCCAGGCCCAGCAGGGCGCCCTGCCCTATGTCTATCTGGGCTACTGGGTCCCAGGCAGCGAGAAGATGGCCTACAAGGCGCGCTTCTCGCCGCTGGAAATCCTCAAGCCGGGCGGCTGGTCGCTGATGTCGGCCCGCGAACGCGGCGCCCGCCCGCCCAGCATGCGCGGCGGCGCCAAGGACGGTTGCGACCTGCCGATGAGCGACGCCGAACCGGCCGATCTCGAGGACCTGGGTTAGCGCGAGAAGCTCACGCCCCCGTCCACCGTCACCGCCGAACCCATGACATAGTCCCCCGCTCGCGAGGCCAGATAGATGGCCGCGCCCGCCATGTCCTCGCCCTCGCCGATGCGGCCCGCCGGGATGACCTTGGCCACCGCGTCGGCATGATCCCGGGCGACCTTGTTCATGTCCGAGGCGAAGGCGCCGGGCGCGATACAGCTGACGGCGATGTTCTCGGGCGCCAGGCGCAGGGCCATGCGCTTGGTCATGTGCAGCAGGCCGGCCTTGGACGCGCCGTAGGGATAAGTCTCCTCCCGCGCCACCGACTGGCCGTCGATCGAGGCGATATTGATCACCTTGGCCACATGATCCTTGGCCGCCGCGCGCAACTCGCCGATCAGGGCCTGGGTCAGGAAGAACGGCGTCTTCATGTTGAGGTCGACCGTCTTGTCCCAGCCCGCTTCCGGGAACTCATCGAACGCCGCGCCCCAGGCCGCGCCAGCGTTGTTGACCAGGATGTCGAGCTTGCTCTCGCGTTCCTTGATCCGATCAGCCAGCCCCTGGATCCCCTCCTGGGTCGAGATGTCGCCCGGCAGCGAGACGCACTCGCCGTACTGGCTGAGTTCCTCGGCGGCCGCGTCGCAGGCGGCGGCCTTGCGGGCGGTGATGTAGACGCGCTTGGCCCCGTAGACGAGGAAGCCCTTGGCGATCATCGCACCGATGCCGCGCGAGCCGCCGGTCACGACCGCGACGCGGCCTTCGAGCGAGAAGAGGTTCTGCATGGTCGTATCCTCTAGAAGCCGCGCGCGGCGGCCAGGGCGCCGAGGCGTCCGGTGATGTCGTGGAACTGGGCGACGGTCTCGTCGATGATCTGCTGGGCTGTCTTGATCTGGTCGATCAGGCCAACGGTCTGGCCCGCCAGCGCGGGCGCGGCCTCCATGTCGCCGCCGAAATAGACGCCGAGGATTCCCTTCAGGGCGTCGGGCGGCATCAGACCGGCCTCGTGGATTTCCTTGGTGCGCTCGGACTTCAGGGCGCGGATGCAGGGACTAGCCTTCTTGTTCAGCACCCAGGTGCCGGTCTCCTTGGAGCCGGTGATCGCGGCCTTGTAGTTGTCGTGCACCGGGCTTTCGGCCGAACTGACGAAGCGCGTGCCCATCTGGATCGCCTCGGCGCCCAGGGCGAACGCCGCCGCCATGCCGCGCCCGTCGCAGATGCCGCCGGCCGCGATCAGCGGCACATCGACTCGCGCGCGGATCGCCTGCAGCAAGACGAGTGTCGAGACTTCCTCCGGGTTCTTGAAGCCCCCGCCCTCGGCGCCCTCCACCACCAGGCCGTCGACGCCCGCGTCCACGCATTTGACCGCCGCGTCGACCGTCGGCACGGCGTGATAGACGACGATGCCTGCCTCCTTCAGCGGCCCGACGAACTTGCCGGGGCTGCCGGCCGAGGTGGTCACGAACTTGACGCCGCTCTCGCAGACGAAGCGCAGCATGGCGTCGTCGCGCAGGAACAGGATCGGCAGGTTCACCCCGAACGGCAGACCGCTTTCCGCCATCTTGGCGATCTCGACCTTGCAGTTCTCGGTTTCGCCCGAAGAGGTCTCGATGATTCCCAGACCGCCGGCCCGCGACACCGCCGAAGCCAGCGGGTAGCGGGCGATCCAGCCCATCGGGGCCTGGATGATCGGGTACTTGGCGCCCGTATGGGCCAGGACGCGGTTGCCGGTCATGGGATAAGCAGCACCCGGCCCACGGCCTGGCGGCTCTCGATATAGGCGTGGGCGGCGGCGGCTTCCGACAGCGGGAAGGTCTTGTCGATCACGACCTCCAGCTCGCCCCTGGCGGCCTGCTCGATCAGGTCCTGGATCATATCGTGGACGCGGTCGGTCATGATCTCGGCCCCGAGGAACACGCCTGTCAGCGAGCGGTTGCCGCCCATCAGCGAACTGACGTCGACCTTCATCGGTTCGCGCCCGGCATTGCCGACCAACGAGACGCGGCCGCGATAGCCCAAGGCGCCGAGGCTGCCAGCCAGGGTCGCGCCGCCGACCGGGTCGACCACCAGGTCCACACCCTTGCCGCCGGTCAGCTTCATCGCCTGCTCGACCAGGTCGTCGCGGCTGTAGTTGATCCCGTGGTCCATGCCGAAGACCTTGAGCCGTTCCAGCCGCTCATCGCTCGACGCCGACGCGATCACCGTAGCGCCGGCTTTCTTGGCCAGCTGGATCGCGGCGATGCCCACCGCGCCCGCCCCGGCCTGGACCAGCACCGTCTCTCCAGCCTTCAGACGTCCCGCCCCGAACAGGCACTCGTGCGCCGTGCCGAACGGCACCGGCATGGCCGCGGCCTTCTGGAGATCGAAGCCATCCGGGATCGGCCAGGCGTTGCGCGCCGGCACGGCGCGGAGTTCAGCGTGCGAGCCGAACGCATTCACGGTGACGACCTTTTGGCCCGCCTTCAGGTGGGCGACCTCGGCCCCGACCTCGACGATCTCGCCGGCGGCCTGGTAGCCGACGACGTGCGGGCTGCCCGCCATCTGGCCGCCGCCGCGATTGAGCGTGTCGCCGCCCTCGATGCTGACCGCCTCGACGCGGATCACCACGCCCTGCGGGTGGCAGGCGGGATCGGCGACATCCTCATAGCGGAACACGTCCGGCGAACCGGTTTCGTAATAGACGGCGGCCTTCATTGCGTCCTCCCTGGACGTTCGTTCTTGTTATTTCGCGGGGTCGACCAGCGCGCCGTAGACCAGCTTGGCGCTGTCGTCGTCGATGTCCTTGATCGCCGGGTCGCCGCCCTTGTTGAGGATGTGGATCATACCCAGGAAGAAAAGGTCATTGGTGGGGTCGATCCAGAACCAGGTGCCGGCCGCGCCGCCCCAGCTGTAGCTGCCCTGCCCGTACGGTCCGGCCTTGGCGCTGTCCTCCACCACCGCGAAGTCGAGGCCGAAGCTACGGCCCCGGGCCGTGTTGAACGGCGGTTCGTCCGAATTCATGATCGTGTCGCTGAGCACATTGGTGCGCATCAACTTGACGGTCTCGGGTTTCAGGATGCGCTTGCCCTCGAGCTCGCCGCCGTTCAGCAGCATCTGGGCGAAGCGGGCGTAGTCGGCATTGGTCGAGACGAGACCACCGCCGCCAGATGGCACGGGCGGCGGCTTGGTGATGTCCAGCACCATGAAGCCGTCGGCCGGGACCAGCTTCTTCACCCGCGGACCCCAGACATAGAGCGAGGCCAGGCGGTCCATTTTCTGGGCCGGCAGCCAGAAGCCGGTGTCGGTCATCTTCAGTGGCGCGAAGATCCGCTTTTCCATGAAGTCGCCTAGCGACATCCCGGAAAGGCGCTCGATGATCAGGCCCTGGATATCAACCGCGACGCTGTATTTCCAACGCGCGCCCGGCTGGGCCACCAGCGGCAGGGCCGCGACCTTCTGGACGAATTCCTCGCGTGACTTGGCGCCCAGAACGCCTGTGTCGACATAGGCCTTGTCGATTGGATTGTCGGGATTGAGACCGTAGGCGAAGCCGGCCGAGTGGCTCATGATCTCGCGCATGGTCGGCGGGCGGTCGGCGGGCACGGTATCGAACGAGCCGTCAGGATTGACGCCCTTGAAGACCCGCAGGGATGCGAACTCCGGCACGTACTTGCTGACGGGATCGTCCAGCTTCCACTTGCCCTCCTCGAAGAGGATCATCATGGCCACGCCGGTGACCGGCTTGGTCTGGGAATAGATGCGGAACACCGTATCCTTGGTCATCGGCGGGCCATCGAAGCCCTTCTTGCCGTGGACCTCGAAGTTCACGACCTTGCCGTGGCGCACCAGCATGGTCGTGACGCCCGGCAGGTGACCAGCGTCGACCAGGCCTTGCATGTGGGCGTCGAGCTTCTTGAGACCTTCCGCCGAGAAGCCGGCGCTTTCCGGCGCCGCGGCGACGATGGCGGGCGTCTTGGGCGCGGCCATCGTCGCGGTCGAGCCGCCGGCCAGCAGAACCGCGACCAACCCAATCGCGATCATTTTGCGAAACGCCACGCACCCCTCCCGAACAAATGTTTGAGTGGACCTTAGAGCGGTCGCCTTTGCGTTGAAACCCGCTTTTTCAACGACCAACGCCGGCGACTTTCGCTCGCGCCAGGGTTACGGCTTTTTCACACGAAACAGGGTTGATCGAACAAGGTTCATGTATATTTTTTACTGCACGAGGGATTACGAAATATACAGGTATTGCGCCTCATGGCCACGCTCGACAATCTGATATCGATCTACCGGAACCTGCATCGTCTCCCGGCCAATGCGGAACTGCCCGTCAACGCGTCCTCGCAGATCACGCTGATGGCCCAGGGCATCGACGCGGCCCGCAACGGCATGGCCGGTGATCTCTGGAGCTACACCAGCGCGGTCCGCTGGATCCAGGACAGCACCAAGATGACCACCGAGGTCGCGGTGATGTCGTACGGCTTTCTGGCCGACATTACCCTGGGGACGGGCGGCATCGACTACCTGGTCTCGGCTGCCGGCAACAACCCGAACAACCTGAACAGCGCCTACTACGCCAACTTCAGCTTCGAGAACCGCTACATCAACTTCGCGGTAAACCTGGTGAAGCATGGCGAGGCGAAACAGGCCTTCGAGGCCGAGTATGGTGCGAACGGCACAAGCTACGCTACCTACCAAAAAGCCTATCTGAAGCTGTTTGGGCACGCGGTTTCCATCGACGAGGTCATCTGGATCCTCTCCGAGGAAATCCCGAACGGCCGTGGCGGGTCCTATACGCGCGGTGAGTACTTCGCCGAACTGGGTCGCGACGGCGGCAATGGCCTGGGCACACGCGCGGCGATGGTCGGCTGGCTGATGTCCGAAGCGGTCAAAGGCGGCCAGGGGCCCTATGTCGACGCCGTGCACGCCTATATGGCCGATCTCGGCTTGGACGGCAGAGCGACGCCGAAAGCCGCGTTCTTCTCGCACTATGGCAAGGGCGGCGACGACGTGATCGGCGGCCCCGCCGATCCGGGCCTGCCCGGCGAGAGGGCCTCCTTCGCACACGACTGGAACGTCGACGCCTTCAACAAGGAGCCAGACGACAACACCCACGTCCTGGCCAGCGATGGCAATGACGTGATCAAGCCGATCATCACCAACGGTCCTGGCGGGCTCGACGCCGGTCGACACATCCGCACCGCTGGCGGCAACGACATCGTCACGGTCGACAACGGCTACATGCGTGGCCACATCGACACCAGCACGGGCAACGACGTCATCCTCGTCGAGAAGTTCGATGGTCGGATCACCACCGGCGCCGGCTATGATAGTGTCGATATCGGCTCCTTCGCCGAACTGCACCTGACCGCGGGCAAGGTCACCGACATCGCGGTGATCGATGATTTCCAGAAGGGGTTCGACACCCTGAGCTTCCCCGGAGTGGTCGGCCCTGGCGAGATCCGCCAGCTGTTCTTCATCGCCACGGCGACCTTCGACGACGCCCTGACCGCTTATGCCGGCCTCACCGCCGCCAACAGCAACACCGTCTTCGAGTGGGGCGCCGACACCTACGTCTTCCACCAGAACGCCACGCCGGGCCTCGACGCCGGCGACGGCCTGATCAAGTTGACCGGCGTGACCGGCCTGACCGTCGGCAAAAGCACCGAGGTGGCCGACATCCTGTTCGCGGCCTAGAACTTCAGCCCTTCTAGGATCGTGATGGAGCTCCCCTCGCCTGGCGGGGGGAGCTTTCCCTTTTTCGACGTCAGCGCGCGGCCGCCGTCTTCACGGCCGGCTTGGCAGGCGACTGCCCCGGCGGGACCACCAGCGGCGGGCGGTCGATCGCCTGATAGACCAGGGCCCGGGACTGGGCGTCGAGGCCTGGTCCGACCCCGCCCAGGCGCTGGATCATGCCGACGAAGAACAGATCGTTGACCGGGTCGATCCAGAACCAGGTGCCGGCGCTGCCGCCCCAGCTGACCGTGCCCGGTCCAACCGGCGCGCCCGAGGCGGCCGGATCGATGGCGACGGCCATGTCCAGGCCGTAGCCCATGCCGGCGGCGAACGGGAACGGCTTGGGTCCCGGTTTCAGAACCCCCGCCGTACCGTTCGTGGTGACCACGAAGCCCGCCGGAAGGTGGTTCTGGGTCATCAGGGCCACGGTTTCGGGCTTGAGGATCCGCACGCCGCCCAGTTCGCCCCGGTTCAGGATCATCTGGGCGAAGCGGGCGAAGTCCTCGGCGGTCGAGACCAATCCCCCGCCGCCCAGCGGCGCGGCCGGAGGCTTGCTGACATCGCGCCAAGCGGCCTCCACGGCCGGAACCAGCTGGCCCGTCACCGGATCGGCGTCGTACAGCGCGGCCAGCCGGGGCAGCTTCTGATCGGGCACGTAGAAGGCCGTGTCCTTCATCTTCAGCGGCGCGAAGATGCGCTCTTCCATGAAGATTGGCAGGCTCTCGCCCGACAGCTTCTCGACGATATAGCCCTGGATGTCGGCCGCCACGCTGTAGCGCCACAGCTGGCCGGGCTCGGAGAACATCGGCAGGCCCGAGACCTTCTGGACCAAATCGTTCAGCGAGGTCGATTGCAGAACACCAGCGCGGAAATAGGCCTGATCCGCAACGCTGTTGGGATCATCGGCCAAGCCGTAGGCGAAGCCCGCCGTGTGGGTCATCAGCTCGCGCATGGTCGGTGAGCGCGAGATCGGCGACAGGATCGGCTGGCCCGCCGCGTCGACGCCTGTGGCGATACGCAGGTTGGCGAATTCCGGTACGTACTTGCTGATCGGGTCGTCCAGCTTCCAGAGACCCTGTTCGTACAGGATCATCATCGCCACGCCCGTGACCGGCTTGGTTTCGGAGCGAATGCGGAAGATGGCGTCGAGCGGCATGGGCTCGCCGCCCACGGCGCGATGGCCGAAGGCCCTGGCATGGACAACACGGCCGTGCCGGGCCAGCAGGGTCACGGCCCCGGCGACCTGACCGTTGGTCACCATGGCCTGCATGTGCTCGTCGAGCTTCTTGAGGCGCTCTGCGCTGAAGCCCAGCTCCTCCGGCTTGCCCTTGGGCAGGGCCAAGGCCGGAGTCGCGGCTAGGGCCGCGAAGCCGAAGACGCCGGCCAGTAGGCTCAGCGCGCGGCGACGCAGCCGTCCCCTGGTCATTTGGGCCTGAACCGCTTGGAGGTCGGGAAGCCCTTGGGCGCCAGCTTGCCGGCGCCGGCGCGACGCCCGGCCCATTCCTTCCATTCCGCCCACTCGCGGCGACGGCCGGCGGTGTCGATCCAGAAGGCCCCGGTCTCGGCGTTGAAGGATAGACCGTCGCGCAACCCGCCCTCGCGGTAGGACTGCAGCTTGACGCCCTTGCCGCGCGGCATTTCCGGCAGCTCTTCCAGCGGGAAGATCAGGATCTTGGCGTTGTCGCCGACCACGGCGAACTGGTCGCCCACGGCCTCCAGGCAGAAGGCCGCGCCGGCGGCGTCGACGGTCAGGACCTGCTTGCCGGCCTTGCGGTTAGCCAGGGCTTCTTCCTCGGGCATCAGGAAGCCGTAGCCCAGTTTCGAGGCCAGAATGCGTTTGCGGCCGGCCTTGAACGGGAAGACGTCGATGATCTTCACCTTGTCGTCCAGCTCGATCATCATCCGCACCGGCTCCCCGTGGCCCCGCGCGCTGGGAAGCTTGTCGCAGCCCAGCGTGAAGAAACGGCCGTCGCTGGAGAAGATCAGCAGCTTGTCGGTGGTCTCGGCGGGAACCAGGAAGCCCAGCTTGTCGCCGTCCTTGAACTTCAGCTCGGACGGATCGTCGATCTTGCCTTTGGCGGCGCGGATCCAACCGCGCTCGGACAGGATGATGGTGATCGGCTCGCGCACGATCATCGCCTCGATGGCCGCGTCGGCGTCGACGACCGGCGCGTCGGCGAAGATCGAGCGGCCGGTTGTGCCCGTCGGGCGCGGCTTGTCCAGCGGATGCTTGATCTTCAGCAGCGTGGCGCGGACTTCCGACAGGCCCACGCCGACCAGCTTCCATTGCTTGGCGTCGCTGGCCAGCATCGCGAGAATGCCGTCGCGCTCTTCCACCAGCTCGGCGTGTTCGCGGCGGATCTCCATCTCTTCCAGCTTGGCCAGTTGGCGCAGGCGGGTATTGAGGATGGCGTCGGCCTGGAGGTCCGAGAGGGCGAAGGTCTCGATCAGCTTGTCCTTCGGCTTGTCCTCATAGCGGACGATCCGAATGACCTCGTCGAGGTTCAGGTAAGCGATCAGCAGGCCGTCCAGGATGTGCAGACGGGCTTCGATCTTGGCCAGGCGGTGGCGGGCCCGGCGGGTCAGCACCTCGCGGCGGTGGGCCAGGAAGGCCATCAGGGCCTGCTTGATGCCCATGACGCCCGGCGTGCCGCGCGCGTCCAGCACGTTCATATTGACCGGGAAGCGGCTCTCCAGCGCCGAGAGCTTGAACAGGCTCTCCATCAGCACTTCAGGCTCGACGTTCTTGGACTTGGGCTCGAGGACCAGGCGGATGTCCTCGGCGCTCTCGTCGCGGACGTCGCCCAGCAGGGCGGCCTTCTTGCTGTCGATCAGGTCGGCCAGTTGCTCGACCAGATCCGACTTTTTCACCTGGTACGGAATCTCGGTGACGACGATCTGGTAGGTGCCGCGACCGGTGTCTTCCTTCTCCCACTTGGCGCGGATGCGCACGCCGCCGCGACCGGTCTCGTAGGTCTCCAGTAGCGAGGCGCGGCCCTCGACGATAACGCCGCCCGTCGGGAAGTCGGGACCCGGGACCTTCTCCAGAATCTCTTCCGTCGTCGCGTCGGGATTGGCCAGCAGCAGGTGGCAGGCGTCGATCAGCTCGGCGGCGTTGTGCGGCGGGATCGAGGTGGCCATGCCGACCGCGATGCCCGACGAGCCGTTGGCCAACAGGTTGGGGAAGCCGGCCGGCAGAACCAGCGGCTCCTCGTCCTGGCCGTCATAGGTCGGCTTGAAATCGACCGCGTCCTCGTCGATGCCGTCCAGCAGAAGCGTCGCCGCTTCCGTCATCTTGCACTCGGTGTAGCGCATGGCCGCGGCGTTATCGCCGTCGATATTGCCGAAGTTCCCCTGCCCTTCGACCAGCGGGATGCGCTGGGCGAAGTCCTGAGCCAGGCGGACCAGGGCGTCGTAGATCGACTGGTCGCCGTGGGGGTGGAAGTTACCCATTACCTCACCGACCACCTTGGCGCACTTGCGCGCCGCGGCGTCGGGGTTCAGGCGCATGTTGCTCATCGCGTACAGCACGCGACGATGCACCGGCTTCAAGCCGTCGCGTACGTCAGGCAGCGCCCGCGAGCCGATGGTCGACAGCGCATAGGCCAGATAGCGCCGCGACAGGGCTTCCGTCAGCGGCTCGTCGAGGATGCGGTCGCCGTCGTCAGGACCGCCGGGGGGAAGGACAGGCTTGTTCATCGAGGGGATTCGTACTCCGGGCGTCGACCCTAGCAGAAATCCCCTCGACGATTCGACCGGATAGAGCCCGCAAGCGGGCTCTATCCCCCATGTTTTGGCGCGTGACGGGCGCCGAAACCGCTCACACTTTCGGCTGTCACGCGCCTAGACCTGAACGATCCCCGGTTTTCCGGCCTCCAGAGCCCATTTCGCGCGGGTCGACAGCTTGCCGTCGCGCCGGGTGACCGCGTCCAGCACCTTGAACTCGGTGACATAGGCCTTCGGGGTCACGTCGCAGATCGCGTAGCCGCGCTGGCTGTTGTTGAACTTCAGCATCGGATTGACCGCCTGGATCTTGGCGTAGGCCGCGGTCTGGTCAGTTCCGTCGCCGCCCGAGGTGATCGAGGTCACCACGAACTCCGACGCGATCGGCGCGCCTTCGTGCTTCTGGCCGTCGACGAACAGATCGCCGGCGAAGTTCTGGTGCTCGTCACCGGTCAGAACGACGGTATTGCCGACCTTAGCGTCGCGGATCTTGGACAGCAGGCGACCGCGCGGGATGCGATAGCCGGCCCAGGAGTCGGGGCTGGAAGTCACGCCTGGGGCCGGATCGCGATCCAGGTCCATCATCATCACCTGTTGGGCGACGACGTTCCAGGTCGACTTCGAGCCGGCCAGCCCCTCCATCAACCACTTCTCCTGCTTCTCGCCAATCACCTCGGCCTTGGGCTCGCCGATGGCGTCGCACGAACCGTACTTGTCGTTGCAGGGCTGGTCGGTACGGAACTGGCGGGTGTCCAGCAGGTTGAGGTTCAAGAGCTGGCCATAGGTCGCGCGGCGATAGATCTGCAAGCTGGCCCCGACCGGGAAGCTCGACGCCCGCAGCGGCATGTTCTCGTAATAGGCCTGGACGGCGGCCTGGCGGCGCAGGTTGAACAGCTTCGGATCCGTGCCGTCCTGATCAAGGTCGCCGACCCAGTTGTTGTCGGTCTCGTGGTCGTCCCAGACGGTGAACCATGGCGCGGCGGCGTGGGCGGCCTGCAGGTCGGCGTCCATCTTGTACTGGGCATAGCGGCGACGGTAGTCGTCGAGCGCGTAGATCTCACCGCCGAAGTGCTGGCGGACATTCTCGACCGGGCCGTTGGCGCCGTTCGAAACGCGGTTGCCGCGCCCCTCATAGATGTAGTCGCCGTAGCAGAACACGAAGTCCGGATTGTCCTCGGCCAGCCGACGGTAGGCGGTGTAGTAGCCGTTTTCGTAGCTCTGGCAGCCGGCGACAGCGAAGCGGACTCGGTCGACGGCCGCGCCCAGGGCTGGCGTGGTGCGGGCCCGGCCGACCAGGCTCCGCTCCTTGCCGGCGGTGAAGCGGTACCAGTAGTCGCGGCCCGGCTGCAGTCCCGAAACCTCGACATGGACCGAGTGCCCCAGCTCCGGCGGCGCGACCGTCGTCCCCTTGGCGACGATGTTGCGCATGCCGGGCGCGTCAGCGACCTCCCAGTCGACCGCGATGGGTGCCTTGGGCATGCCGTAGTCGATCTCGAACGGCTCCGGCGCCAGCCGCGTCCAGATCACGAAGCCGTCCGGCGCCGGGTCGCCCGAGGCCACGCCCAGCTGGAACGGGTAGGTTCGGAACACCGCCTGGGCCAGGGCCTTGCCGCTAACAAGCGGGATCGACAGCGCCGTGACGGCGGAAGCGCCGAAGGCGGTCAGAAGACGGCGGCGGCTGAAGGCGTAGCGGTCGAGGACGGACATGGCGAACCTCCAGAACTGAAGTCCCGCCGATAGCTCGGCTTTGTGACGGTTCTTAAAGCCTGCCCGCCTCGGTCAGGCGATCCAGCAGCCAGACCCGGGCCGGTGGCAGCGGCTTGTTCAGAGGGCCAAAGACGAACTGTTCGAGGAAGTGGCCGGTGATATCGAGCCCGGCCTTCACGTCGCCTTCGCTCAAGCCGCCTTGCGACGACAGCATGAACGGCGGCAGCGGCAGCAGCTTGTCGTGATAGGGCCGCCCGGCGTCGCGGCTGACGGCCCGCCCCGTGCGGGGGCTGACATAGACCAGGTCGTCGAAACTGCCCGTGGCCGCGCATTTGGAGAGGTCGAGGCCGAAGCCCAGCTCCTGCAACAGACCGGCCTCGTAACGGACATAGACGGCCGGCCAGATCTCGGAAATCTCAAGCACCCGGATCAGGGCCTCCAGGGCGTGAAACGCGCCAGGATGAGCCTCGCGCTCCGGAAGGGAGGCGGCCGCGACGGCGGCGGCGGCGGAGAGACCGGCCAAGGCCAGACGGTCATCGAACAGCGACGAAGGCCCCTCGCCCATCGGTTCCAGGGTGGCCGAGCCCATCTGATCGGAGATCCGGGCGCGATAGCGGGCGATGACTCTCGCGCCCGGCTGCAGGAAAGGCTTCATCCGCCGCGAAGCCGCGCCGGCGACATGGGCGACGAACTTGCCGCGATCCTGGGTGAGAAGCTCGACGATCGCTCCCGTCTCGCCGTGCGAGCGGGCAGAGAGGACGTAGGCTTCGTCCTCCCATTCCAGGCTCAAGTCGGCGTTCCCCACGCCACGACCTGCTCCAGCACCGGTTTCCAGTCGGCCTCGACCGGCAGGCCGATCACGTCGCGCAGGGTCGCTTCCAGCTCGTCAACCGAGAGATCACGCTGCTCGACCACCGCGCCAGTGACGTCGCGATGGGTGAAGCGGTTGTTCTTCAGGGCGTAGCGCGCGGTCGGCGTGGTGCGGCCCACCGTCATGCTCCAGGTGAAGTGCGAGCTGGGATGAGTGTAGGTGAAGTAGTTGGCCTGCTCGTAGTCGATGTCGGCCCAGCCGCCCTTCGACACCTGATACAGCGGCGCCCAATGGCCCGAGAGGTCGGCTTGAACCTGACGCTCGGCGACGCCGCCGGTCTGGGTGTCGGCGATGCGGAACTTGCCGTTCGGGCTGTCCTGGATCTCGTCCGAGAACAGGCGCAGCGGCGCGGTCAACACGCAGCCGCCGAAACCGGAATCGGCCAGCCAGGTCTCACCATCCAGCGTCACGCCCAGCACCATGTGCGAGCGTGGTCGCGGCGGCGCGCCCTCTGGCAGCATCCATTGCACCCGCGCCATCAGGCCCTCGACCTGGAAGCCGAGGGTTTCGAGGACGCGCTTCAGCAGTCCATTCTGCTCGTAGCAATAGCCGCCCCGCCCAGCCGCGATCAGCTTGGCGTCGATCTCGGCCGGGACGATGCTGATCCCACGCCCCAACAGAACGTCGAGGTTCTCGAACGGGATCGCGTCGGGATGTTTCTGGGTGATGGCGCGCAGGGTCGCCATCGTGGGCTCCCGAGGGCCGTCGTAACCAATGCGCTGGAAGTAGGCGTCCAGATCAACGGCCACGTCGGCCGCAGGGGCATCAAACATCGAAATCCAATCCGATATCGCTGAACAGACCGCGTTCCTCGGCCCAGTTCTCCTTGACCTTCACGTGAAGGAAAAGGTGAACCTTGCGATCGAGGATGTCGCACAGCTCCTCACGTGAGGCTTGGCCGATCCATTTCAAGGTCTGGCCGCCCTTGCCGATCACGATGATGCGCTGGCCCTCGCGCTCGACCAGGATGGTCTGCTCGATGCGGACGCTGCCGTCCTTGCGCTCCTCGAAGGCCGTGGTCTCGACCATGGCGGCGTAGGGCAGCTCTTCGTGGACGCGCAGATAGACCTTCTCACGGGTGATCTCGGAGGCCAGCAGTCGCGCCGGCAGGTCGGCGGTCTGGTCTTCCGGATAGAGCCAGGGGCCCTCGGGCATCATCGAGACGAGCTTAGCGGTCAGGTCCTCGACGCCCGCGCCGGTCGAGGCGCTGATCATGAAGACGTCGGTATAGACGCCGGTGTCGAAGAACTCCTTGGCGACCAGCAGCAGGGTGTCGCGCTTGACGCCGTCGATCTTGTTCAGGGCCAGGATGACCTTGCGGTCGGCGGCCTTCAGGCCCTCGATGATCGTCTGGACGTCCTGGACCGAGCGGTATTCACCCGGCGTGGCCTTGTCTTCGCGGCTGGCCAGTTCGGCCTGGACGTCGACTAGGTGAACGGTGGCCTCGGCGTCTTCCGAACCGGCCCAGGCGGAACGCACCATGGCGCGGTCCAGGCGACGGCGCGGGCTGAAGATCCCGGGGGTGTCGACGAGCACGATCTGGGTGTCGCCCTCGATCGCGACGCCGCGCACGGGGAAGCGGGTGGTCTGGACCTTCTGGGTCACGATCGAGACCTTGGCCCCGACCATGCGGTTGACCAGCGTGGATTTGCCGGCGTTCGGCGCGCCGATGATCGCCGCGAAACCGGCGCGAGTTTGGGAGGTGGTGTCAGTCATTGCGGGTGCGTGTAGCACAGCGAGGCCGAAATTCCTCCCCCCGAGGATCACGACCCGTTTCGCGACTGTCCGTAGATCTCGACCGGCTGGCCATCGGCGTTGATTTCGGTCCGCAGCCACCGCGAGCCGATGCGTCCGGCGACCGCGATGGAGGCCTGGTTGCCGGTATCGATCCGATGGAGCGCCTCGCGCCAATCCAGATGCGAGAAGGTCCAGTTGACCGCCGCCGCCGCGGCCTCGGTCGCGTAGCCGCGTCCCCAGAAGGCGGGCAGGATCGCCCACCCCACTTCGGCGCGGCCTGGCGCTTCGGGGACCCACGGCCCTACGCGCCCGACCCATTGGCCGGTTTCGGCCTCGAAGACCGAGAACAGTCCGCAGCCGCGCAAGGCCCACATGCCAGCCGCCAGCGCCATGCCGTCCCAGGAGGTCTCGCGCGACTTCGGCCCGCCGAAGAAGCGGGTCGCGATGGGATCGGCGTCGAAGGTCGCCCAGCCGTCGAGATCCGCCTGGATGGGCGGGCGCATTCGCAGACGCGCCGTGCTGAGTTCAAGCGCCATGACGCCGATCAGACGCCCGTGTTGGCGATCGCCGCGTCGATCTCCCGCAGCGAGTGGTAGCCCGGCTCCATCTTGCGGCCGTTGATCTCGAAGGTCGGCGTGTTGTTGACGTCGTGCTCCTTGGAATTCCGCTGCACGCGGTCGTTCAGCGCCTTGATCTGCGCCTCGTCCTGCACGCACTTGTCGAACTGGGCCTCGTTCATCCCGGCCGACTTAGCGATCTCCAGCAGGGTGTCGCGTGGCGAATAGAAGACGCCCGGCTGGGCCGCATAGACCGCGTCGGCGACCTGGAAATACTTGTCCTTGCCCGCGCATCGGGCCAGCAGGAAACCGGCGGAAGCCACGGTCACCTCGGCGTCGCCGCCGACCAGCATCTCGCGGAACACGTAGTTCACCTTGCCGCTGTCGACGTACTTGGCCTTGAAGGCCGGATAGACCTCTTTCTGCCAGCGTGCGCAGACAGGGCAACCGACCGAGGCATACTCGACGACCGTGATCTTGGCGTCCTTGTTGCCCAGGCTCATGTCGTCCGGCAGCGCCTGAAAGGATTGGCCCTTGCCGCAAGCGACCACGATGAGGCTCAGGAGAGCGGCGACAACGAGCTGGAACCGGCGCATCCGACTACTCCCCGACGAGAATCGTATTGTTGAGGTCGCCATCAGAGGCGTCCGCCATCCGCGCGGTCAACCCTGAGCATCGCGGCGGCTGATAAGCACGCGACGCGTTATGCCGCGCCTTCGCGTTCCAGGAGTGCTCCGGCGGCGGCCTTTTCGGCCTCCTGCCGCGACTTGCCCTTGGCGATGGCGGGATCGACGCCAATCACGGCCACCTCGACCGTGAAGACCGGCGCGTGGTCGGGACCCGTGCGATCGAGAACACGATAGGTCGGCAGCGGCCGCCCCTTGCCCTGGGCCCATTCCTGCAACGCGGTCTTGGGGTCACGCGGACGCCCTTCCCCGGCCCGGTCGAACTCGTCGCTCCAGAGATCCAGGAACACGCGGCGCGCGGCGTCGAGACCGCCATCCTGATAGAGCGCGGCCATCAGGGCCTCGGTGCCGCCGGCCAGGATCGAGTCGGTCTCGCGGCCGCCGATCTTGCTGGACGAGGCCGACAGGCGCAGGGCGGGACCCAGACCCGCCGCCCGCGCGACGCGGGCGCAGGTCTCGCGGCTGACCAGAGCGTTCAGGCGCGGGGCCAGCTCGCCTTCCTTGGCCTTCGGGAACCGCTGGGCCAGGGCTTCCGCAGCCAGCAGGCCCAGCACGCGGTCGCCGATGAATTCCAGCACCTCGTTATCGCGGACCTTCTTGGCGCCGTCCCCGACACTGGCGTGCGTCAGGGCGCGTTCCAGAAGTTCGCGATCCTTGAAGGCGTGACCGATCCGGCGTTCCAGGTCGCCGACGGCGGCGACCCGTCTATCCATGACCAATGGCCCCCGCCTCGATCACTTCAGCACGTGGAAGAAGCGGCTGGGACGTGCGTTCAGGAACCACGTCCACGGCTTGAAGAGGCTGGCCTCGGCGTTCCAGGACAGCAGGATGATCTGGGCGCGGCCGACCAGGTTCTCCTCCGGCACGAAGCCGACGCCGACCTCGTCGCCGATGTACTGGTCCAGCTCATAGTCCCACTTGCAGGCGCCTTCCTTGAACGGCGAGACGCCCGGGTCGAAGCGGCTGTCGGCCGAGTTGTCGCGGTTGTCGCCCATGAAGAAGTAGCAACCGGCCGGAACGGTGTAGACGCCGGTGTTGTCGCCACGGCTGTCGGGGCCAAAGTCCTGGGTGTTGTACGGACGGCCTTCCGGATTGATTTCCTGGAAGCGCTGGACCTGCTGGGTGAAGCCATAGCCGGTGTCGACCAGGGCCGGGGCCTGTTCCTTGCGGACCAAGGCCTTGCCGTTGATGTAGACCTGACCGCCACGGACCTGGACCTTGTCACCCGGCATGCCGATCAGGCGCTTGATGTAGTCGGTGCGATTGTCGCGCGGCAGCTTGAAGACGATGATGTCGCCACGCTTGGGCGTGTGGCCGAAGATGCGGTTCTTGATGATCGGCGGGCTGAACGGGATGGAGTGCTTGCTCCAGCCGTAGCTGAACTTCGACACGATGATGTAGTCGCCCTGATAGAGGTTGGGCTCCATCGAGGCCGACGGGATCGTGAACGGTTGGAACAGCAGAACACGCAGCACCAGGGCGATGCCCAGGGCGTAGGCGACGGTTTTGACGATCTCGATGAACTCGGCGACGACGCCCTTCTCTTCGGGCGGCGTGATGTCGTCGGCGGCGTCGGTCATGCGGGCGCGGAGCTCTTCGGAAATGGATGTCCGGCGAACCGGTTCGGCTTTGCTAGACGGGCTTGGTGACAGGGGCAAGTGGCGCGCCCGCTAACGCGGCTTTAAGGCGAAGGTTGGACGAGCCGATCAGACGTCCTCGGGCAACAGGCGGATCTCCACCGTGCCGCCCGCCTCGTAGACCGGATTGCCCGCCAGGCAGGTCGCCGCGTCGTCGAGATCGGTAGCCGCGATGCGGATGAAACCAGCCAGCTGATCCGAGCGCGAGGCGGGCGCGCGGGCGCGCCGGAAACAGGCGCCTTCGCCAATCGCGCTGCCGCCGCGCAGGCGACCAGCCGCTGACAGGGCGTCGAGATAGGCCGGCCAGTCGGCGGCGCGCTCCCCGTCGGCGTCGGCGTGCATCAGCAAGATGTAGTCGGCCATGACCCAGCTCCCATCAGGTCTTGGGCAAGGCTTCGATGATCACGAAGGCCTGGGCGTAAGGGTGATCGTCCGTCAGGGAGAGATGGATCACCGCCTCCATGCCGGGCGGCGTCATTTCCTTCAAGCGCTCCAGAGCGCCTTCGGTCAGCGCCATGGTCGGCTTGCCCGAGGGCAGGTTGACCACACCCATGCCGGCCAGATGCACGCCGCGCTTCAGGCCCGTGCCCAGGGCCTTGGAACAGGCCTCCTTGGCGGCGAAACGTTTGGCGTAGCTGGAGGCGCGGTCGGGCTTGCGTTCGGACCGCTTGCGTTCGATCTCGGTGAAGACCTTGTTCGTGAACCGGTCGCCGAACCGTTCGAGCGACTTCTCGATCCGGCGGATGTCGCACAGGTCCGAGCCGATCCCGATAATCACGCCGCCAACTCCGCACGGGCGGCGTCCATCAGGACCCGCATGCGCTGGATAGCCTGCGGCAGGCCGACGAAGATCGCCTCGCCGATCAGGAAGTGGCCGATGTTCAGCTCGGCGATCTGCGGAATGGCGGCGATGGGTTTCACCGTGGCGTAGTCGATGCCGTGGCCGGCATGGACCTCCAGACCGAGGTCGGAGGCCAAGGCGGCGCCGGCCTTGAGGCGATCGAGGATCGCTTCGGCTCGCGCGTTCTCTCCAGCGCGAGCGGCGTCGCAATAGGCGCCGGTGTGCAGTTCGACGACCTGAGCGCCAGCGGCGACCGAGGCGCGGATCTGGTCGGGATCGGCCTCGATGAACAGCGAGACCCGCGCGCCGACGGTGCGCAGGCGAGCGGTGGCGTCGGTGATACGGTTCTGGCCCCGAACGACGTCGAGGCCGCCCTCGGTGGTCACCTCTTCGCGACGTTCCGGCACCAGGCAGGCGGCGTGCGGCTTGGCCGCCAGGGCGATCCCGACCATCTCGTCGGTCACGGCCATCTCGAAGTTCAACGGCTTGCCGCGCTTGTGGCAGAGGTCGGTCAGCACGGCGATGTCGGCGTCGCTGATGTGGCGCCGGTCCTCACGCAGGTGGGCGGTGATCCCGTCGGCGCCGGCGGCCAGGGCCAACTCGGCGGCGCGCACCGGTTCCGGATACGAGGAGCCGCGCGCGTTACGGATCGTGGCCACGTGGTCGATATTGACGCCCAGTCGCAAACTCATCCGCTCTTCCCGCTCTAGACCCGGCGGGGACTCGGCCCTCGCGCGACGCTTCATCCTATAGCCCAGCCGTCTCGCTATGCAGGTGGGAATTTCGAGCGCCGACGCCAGGGCCACCCATGGACAAAGCGCGCCGCCTGCCCAATCGTCCGCCAAAGCTTCGGGGAAAGTGATGATGTCGAACAAGACTTGGCTCGCCGCGACGGCGGGCATGCTGGCGATCGCTCTGGCGAGTTCCGCGGCCGCCGCGGAGGTTTCCGCCGGCAAGCTCAAGACCCTGAAGGCCGACGCGGTCGCCGGCGTCGAGAGCCGGGCCAAGCTGGCTCAGGTGATGAACGACAAGATCTTCTCGTTCGGCGAGCTGGGCTTTCAGGAGACCGAGACCTCGGCCTATGTGACCAAGGTGCTGGAGGAGAACGGCTTCACCATCAGACGCGGCGTCTCCGGCATCCCGACCGCCTGGGTGGCGACCTGGACCCACGGCCAGGGCGGTCCGACCATCGCCTTGGGCAGCGACATCGACTGCATCCCCAAGGCCTCGCAGAAGCCTGGCGTGCCCTGGCACGATCCGATCATCGCCGGCGCGCCGGGCCACGGGGAAGGCCACAACTCTGGTCAGGCCCTGAACGTGGTGGCGGCGCTGGCGGTCAAGGACGTGATGCTGAAGCAGAACATCGCCGGCACGCTCGTCCTCTGGCCCGGCGTCGCCGAGGAACTGGTGGCCGGCAAGGCCTATATGGTTCGCGACGGCGTGTTCAGCGGTATCGACGCGACCATTTTCACCCACGTCGGATCGAACCTGCAGACCACTTGGGGTCAGCCCAGCGGCACCGGCCTCGTCTCGGTAAAATACAGCTTCCACGGCGAATCCGCCCACTCGGCCGGCGCGCCCTGGCGCGGTCGCAGCGCCCTGGACGCCGTCGAGCTGATGGACATGGGCTGGAACATGCGCCGTGAGCACCTCAAGCCCGAACAGCGCTCGCACTACGTGATCGTCGACGGCGGCGACCAGCCCAACGTCGTGCCGTCCGAAGCGACCGTCTGGTACTATTTCCGCGAACAGAGCTTCGATGCGATCAAGAAGAACTGGGCGATCGGCAACAAGATCGCCAAGGCGGCGGCTGACATGACCGACACCACGGTCGACTCCGCCGTGGTCGGCACGGCCGCTCCGCGCCACTTCAACCGGCCGATGGCCGAGGCGGCCCAGAAGAACATCGATCTTGTCGGCCTGCCCAAGTGGAGCGACGACGAACAGTCCTTCGCCAAGGCCGTCCAGAAGAATGTCGGCTCGACCAAGCAGGAAGGCCTGGACGTCAAGCTGAAGGGGCTGAAGCCGCCCGAAGAGAAGCCCGACAGCGGGGGTTCGGACGACATCGGCGACATCTCGTGGATCATGCCCACGATCACCATCAACTATCCGTCCAACATCCCCGACCTGCCCGGCCACCACTGGGCCAACGCCATCTCGATGGCCACGCCGATCGCCCACAAGGGCGTCGTGGCGGGCTCGAAGGTGGTGGCGATGACGGCGCTGGACCTGCTGACCCAGCCCAAGCTGCTGGTCGAGGCCAAAACCTACTTCACGGACGTCCAGACCAAGACCCAGAAGTACGTGCCGATGCTCTCGGCCACGGACAAGCCGCAGACCCAGATCAACGCCAACATCATGGCAACCTTCCGCCCCGAGATGAAGAAGTACTACTACGACCCCGACAAGTACGGGACCTATCTGGAGCAGCTGGGCATCGCCTGGCCGGTCAAGGAGCTGACGCCCCCTTCAGCGAAATAAGGGGCGGCCAAGTAGCTTGGGATCAGCGCAGCCGGCGGCTGCCGGGATCCTCGATCGGAATCGCGGCCAGCTCCGGCGGCAGGGCGTCGGCCGGATAAGCCGGGACTTCCAGGCTGCACAGCGAGATGAGCGGCACGCCGACATCGACCTTACCGCCAGAGCGGTCGACGATGCAGGCGGCGGCCACGACGTCACCGCCGGCGTCCTTGATCGACTGGATGCACTCGCGTGACGACAGGCCGGTGGTGACGATGTCCTCGACCATCACGACCTTCTGCCCGGGCTCCAGGTGGAAGCCACGGCGGAACTTGAAGCTGCCGCCCTCGCGCTCGACATAGATCGACGGCACGTTCAGATGCCGGGCGGTCTCGTAGCCGGGGATGATGCCGCCGACGGCCGGCGACACCGCGACGTCGACCTGGCCGACCGTGGCGATGATCTTCGCCGCCAGGGCCTTGCAGAGCCGCTCGCAGCGCTCGGGGCGCATGAACACCAGGTTCTTCTGCAGGAAGACCGGGCTGTGCAGGCCGGAGGACAGCACGAAGTGGCCTTCGCGCAGGGCCCCTGCGGCGCGGAATTCGTCGAGGACGTCGTCGTTTGTCATGAGCGCTGCCTATAAGACCTGAGCGACGAGTCTTCAAACGCCGGCTTGCCTGACGGTGCGGTTTTGGGCTCTACCGCCCTTCATGACCGAAGAAGTTCAACGCCCTCGCGTCGGCTGCGGCGCGGCCATTCTCGACAGCCAGGGCCGGCTGCTGTTGGTCAAGCGGGTGAAGAACCCCGAGGCCGACCACTGGGGCGTGCCCGGCGGCAAACTCGACTGGGGCGAGGCCGCCCGCACCTGCGCCGAGCGGGAGATCGAGGAAGAGCTGGGGCTTCGCATCAAGGCCGGTCACGTTCTGGCTGTCACCGACATGGTCGCGCCAGACTATCATTGGGTGGCGATCACCTATCGCGTCGATAGCTTCGAAGGCGAGCCGGCGATCCAGGAGACGCACGCCTTGCATGAGTGGGGTTGGTTCCCGCTCGACGCCCTGCCCTCGCCGCTGACGGCTTCGACGCGAGACACCGTCGCCGCGCTCTAGTTCTTGACGAGCTGGTTCAGCTTCAACTGCTCGGCGCGGCCAAGGCCGCCGGTCCAGCAGAAACCCAGCGCGATCCGCAGACTCGGCGTGCGGCGCGCCTCTTCGATCACCGCGTCGACGATCGCCGGGCTGACTTCGAGCAGCGCCTCGAGCGGTCCTTCGCCCAGGCCCGACAGCGTGGTGAGGTTGTTGCTTCGCCGAGCGATCTCGACGACGACCGCGAAGCCCCGCGCCGCCTCGTCATCGACCAGTTCGGAGAGGTGCTGCCACGGATCCTCGTCGAGCTCGAAGTCGTTCTCCGGCTCGATCTCCAGACACGCCTCGACCAACTCCAGGTCATTCTCGTCGAGTTCGACCATCTAGCCGCGCGTCCGATCCACGGTCTCGACCGACGGGCAGGCCCGCAAGGCGGCCGAGATGTTGGTCAGGTGCTTGGCGTCACGGACCTCGACATCGATGTCGGTGTCGAAGAAGTCGCTCTGCCGGTGGTGCATGCGGAGATTGACGATATTGCCGCCAGCCTCGCCGATGATCGTGCAGACCTGACCCAACACGCCTGGCGCGTTCTGGATCGTGGCGTGGAGCCGGGTCAGCGAGGTGGTCTCCCGCTCGGCTTCTGGTGTCCAGTTCAGGTCGCGCCAGAGTTCCTCGCGATCCTCGTATTCGGCGAGACGCGGACAGTCGATGGTGTGGACGTCGAGCCCTCCATCCTGATTTCTGGCGCCGTCCTCGCGCAGGATGCCGACGATGCGGTCGCCCGGCACGGGGCTGCAGCAGTGGGCGAAGTGTAGCGACACACCCGGGGTCAGGCCGCCGCCGCGCACGTAAAGCGTCGCGTTCTGGCCGCCCTCGATCTTGCGACGGGCGGTGGCGGCGGCGCGCTCGGAATCCTTCATGCCCGGATAGGCGGTCTCCAGCACCTGGCTGGGTGAAACCCGTCCGCGTCCGACGGCGTCGAACAGCGCTTCCTCGCTTTCGAGGGCGAAGCGTTCGAGGATCGGACGCAGCGAGACGTCCTTCAGCTTCTTGCCGGCGCGCTCGAAGACCTGTTCCAGCGAGGCTCGGCCCAGGCGCAGGAACTCTTCCTTCTCGGTCTGGCGGATGTGACGGCGGATGGCCGAGCGGGCGCGGCCCGTGACCGTGAGCGACCGCCAGTCCGGCGGCACGACCGGCTTAGAGCCGCGCACCACCTCGACCACGTCGCCATTGACCAGTGGTGTCCGCAGCGGCTTCAGCTCGCCGTTGATCTTCACCCCGATGCAGGTGTCGCCGACGCTGGTGTGGACGGCGTAGGCGAAGTCGAGCGGCATGGCCCCACGCGGCAGGCTGACCAGCTTGCCCTTCGGCGTAAAGACGAACACCTGGTCCAGGAACATCTCGAGCTTGGCGTGCTCGACCAGTTCCTCGCTGTCGCCGCCATGCTCCAGCACCTGGACGAGCTGGCGGAGGTTGGCCAGCGGATCGCGACCGCCAGCGGCTTCCATGCCTTCCAGATCGAGACCGTACGAGGCGTCCTTGTAGCGGAAGTGGGCGGCGACGCCCTCTTCGTTCACCCGGTCCATGGACTCGGTGCGGATCTGCATCTCGATGCGCATGCCGCGCGGGCCGACGACGGTGGTGTGCAGCGAACGGTAATTGTTCCGCTTCGGCGTCGAGATGTAGTCCTTGAAGCGGTCGGGCACGCTGGACCAGGCCCGGTGAACGACGCCCAGGGCGCGGTAGCAGTCCTCTTCGCTGTCGACGATCACGCGGAAGGCGTAGATGTCCGACATCTGCGAGAAGCCGATCGACTTGCGCTGCAGCTTCCGCCAGATCGAGTACGGCGACTTTTCGCGGCCGAAGACGCGGGCGGGCAGGTTCGACGCTTCCAGACGCGCGGCGATTTCCTGGCTGACCAGCGCCACCGCCCCGCCCTGTTCCTCGCGCAGCGAGTCCAGGCGGCGAAGGATCGCGTCGCGGGCCACCGGGTTGGTGTGCTGGAAGCTCAGTTCCTCCAGCTCGACGCAGATCCTGTGGCAGCCGATGTTGCGGGCCAGGGGCGCGTAGATGTCGCGCGTCTCGCGGGCGATCCGCTCGCGCTTGGCCTGGTTCTTGATGAAATGCAGCGTCCGCATGTTGTGCAGACGGTCGGCCAGCTTCACCAGCAGGACGCGGACGTCTTTGGAGATGGCCAGGATGAATTTGCGCAGGTTCTCGGCCTGGCGCATGTGCTCGGCCTGAAGCTCGAGCTTCGACAGCTTGGTGACGCCCTCGACCAGTTCGCCGATCTCGTCGCCGAACAGCTTGGCGATCTCTTCCTTGGTGACCGGGGTGTCCTCGATCACGTCGTGCAGCAGGGCCGTGACGATGGTCGCGGTGTCCAGCCGGTACTCGGTGAGGATGCCCGCCACCTCGATCGGGTGGGCGTAGTACGGGTCGCCGCTGGCCCGGGTCTGCGAACCATGCATCCGCATGGCATAGACATAGGCGCGGTTCAGCAGCGCCTCGTCGGCCGTCGGGTCATAGGCGTGGACCCGCTCGATCAGTTCGTATTGGCGGAGAAACTTGCGCGGCTTGGGAGCCGGCGCTGGCTCGACCACCGTAGCGGGAGCCGGAGACGAAGACGCGCCCGATTCGACATCGGGCGCGCGTTCAGACGGAGCGGTTGTTTCAGCCGCTTCTAGGATCAGAGGGTCTGCGCCTTCGGGGCTCAGTACCGCTCCTCCTGACCGCCATCGCGGTCGCTCTGCAGGGCGCGAACCAGTTCCAGTTCGCTCATCTGCATGTGGTTGGGATCGGCCAGCAGGGCCAGGGTCTCGGCCTCTTCCTCGGCCTCGGTGTGCTCATCCACGCGCTGCAGCGTGCTGATGAGGTGTTCCTTCAGGGCCTCGTGGTCGATCACGTCGTCGGCGATCTCACGCAGGGCGACGACGGGGTTCTTGTCGTTGTCGCGGTCGACCATCAGGGCCGCGCCGGCCGAGATGCCACGAGCGCGGTGCGCGGACAGCAGAACCAGCGAGAAGCGGTTCGGAACCTTCTCGACGCAATCTTCGACGGTGACGCGGGCCATGAGTTCCTCGGGTTGCCGATAGCAATCGCAAAATAGGCTTCCGTGCGGCGACACGCAATGTCGCGCATGAACATCAGCTTTTGCGAGCGGGCGCTTATGCCCGCTTCGCTAGTCAATGTCTACCCTGTAGGCGCCAGCCTTACAGGGTTGCCGCCTACCAGACCTTCACACGCTTCTCGGGCGGCAGGTACAGGGCGTCGCCCGGCTTCACGCCGAACGCCGCGTACCAATCGTCGAGGTTGCGCACCGTGCTGGCCCGATACTGATCGGGCGCGTGGCCGTCGGTGATCAGCTGCTGGCGCAGGGCCGCCGGACGGGCATAGCCCAGCCAGCTCTGGGCATAGGCCAGGAAGAACCGCTGGTCGCCGGTCATGCCGTCGATCACCGGCGCGGGCTTGCCGCCCAGCGAGGCGTGATAGGCGTCCAGCGCCGCGCCCAGGCCCGCGACGTCGGCGATGTTTTCGCTGAGCGTCAGCTTGCCGTTCACCGCCAGGTCCGGGAACGGCTTGTAGGTGTCGAACTGCTCGGCCAGGGCCGTGCCGGCCTTTTCGAACTGGGCGAGATCGGCCGGCGTCCACCAGTTGCGCAGGCGCCCCTGGCTGTCGAACTGTGCGCCCTGGTCGTCGAAGCTGTGGCTGATCTCGTGGCCGATCGTGGCGCCGGTCGCGCCGTAGTTGGCGGCTGCGTCGTTGTTCAGGTCGAAGTTCGGCGGGGCCAGGATGGCGGCCGGGAAGTTCAGGCCGTTCAGCATCGGCAGGTTCACGGCGTTGACCGTCTGAGGGGTCATGACCCACTCGCCGCGATCGACCGGCTTGCCCAGCTTGGCCAGGGCGGTGGCGTAGTCGAAGGCTTCCGAGCGCTGAACGTTGCCCAGGGCGTCGCCGCGCACGACGGAATAGCCCGAATAGTCGCGCCACGTGTCGGGATAGCCGACACCGACCTTCAGCACCGCCACCTTCTTGCGCGCCTCGGCCTTGGTCGCCGGATCCATCCAGTCGAGGGCGTCGATGCGCTTCTCGAAGGCGACCTTCATGTTGTCGACCATGGCCGTGACCTGGGCCTTGGCCTCGGCCGAGAAATACTTGTCGGCGTAGAGCTTGCCGACCGCCTCGCCCAGCACGGCGTTGGTCGAGTTCACCGCCCGCTTCCAGCGCGGCGACAGGGCCGGCGTGCCTTGCAGCGCCTGGCCATAGAAGGCGAAGCGCTCGTCGACGAAGGCCTTGGGCATGGCGTTGCTGTAGTGATCCAGCAGGTGGAAGGTCAGATAGTCCTTCCAGGTGTCCAGCGAGACGCCGGCGACGGCCTTGCCCAGCCCCGTGACCAGGGTTGGGTGCCAGACGATGAAGCGCGGCTGGTTCGACAGCTTGGCGGCGGCGAAGAAGACCGACCAGTCCAGGCCCGGGGCCTTCGACGCGAAGTCGGCCTGGGTCCAGCTGTTGTTGGCCTTCTGGACGTCGGCGCTGTCGGCGCGCGAACCGGAGGCCCGGGCCAGCTGGGTTTCCAGCGCCATGATCGCCTTGGCCTTGGCCGCCGCGTCGGCGACGCCGCCCAGGGTCAGGATCTTCTCGATGTGGGCGACGTACTTGGCGCGCGCCTCGACCATCGAGACCTTGTCGGACAGGTAGTACTCGCGGTCGGGCATGCCGAGACCGCCCTGCAGCAGGAACGGCGCGTACTTGCTGGTGTCGTCGAACGCCGGCGAGACCCAAAGGCCCAACACGTTGTCGGTATAGAAGTCGGTGGCGTTCAAGGCGTCGACGTCGGCGCGGATGTTGCCGCCCAGCACGGTCGCCAACTGCTTCTTGTCCTTGATCGCCGCGATGCGAGCCAGGTCGGTCTTCAGCGGCGCCAGGCCCTTCGCCTCGATGCCGGCCTCATCCATGTAGCTGGCGTAGTAGTCGCCGACCCGCTTGCCATCGCCGCTGCCGCCCTTGGCGGCGTCCTGGATCAGGTCGACCGTGCGCTTGCTGGCTTCCTCGATCATCACCGCCGTGATGCCGTAGCGGCTCCGATCCGCCGGGATCGGATGGGTCTTGATCCACTCGTTGTTGGCGTAGGTCCAGAAGTCGTCGCCCGGCTTGATCGTCTTGTCGATCGAGGCCAGGTCGACGCCGCTTTTCGCCTGGGCGAAGGCGGCGGGCGCGGCGGTCAGCAGCGCACAGGCGGCGGCGCAGGCGAGCAGCGAACGAGTGAAGGTCATGTGAGCGGGTCCCCTATAGCGGCGTCCTCTGGTCGGGACGCTCGGCGCGGAAATTTGGCCGGACTATGGGCGCCGCTCGCGCCGGGTGGTCATTAAACTTTGGCAATGGAACGGGCGTCGCGCCCGACCTTGGCGTTCGCCGCCAGACGGAACGCGGGCTCCCCATTGACCGGATGGATCCAGGCCGAGGCCAGCTCCGTCAGCGGCCCCATCACGAAGAGCCGCTCGTGAGCCCGGGGATGCGGCACCAGCACATCGCCCTCCAGCACCGACCGCCCATGGGCGACCAGATCAAGGTCAAGGGTTCGCGCGGCGTTGAGCTCTCCCCTCGCCCGCCCGAACCGCGCCTCGATGTCGTGCAACACAGCCAGGGTGTCGCGCGGCGAGAGGTCCGTCCGCACGATCGCCACGCCGTTCAGGTATTCGGGGCCCGCTGGATCGGGCCAGGCCGCCGAAGCCCACCAGGTCGAGCGCGTGACCAGCTCAAGTCCGGCCTCCGGGAGCGCCGCCAGGGCGGCCTCCAACAAGGCTTCGCGACTCGTGTAGGCTCCCGGCACATTGCAGCCGAGCGCCACGATCACGGCCTCGTCCAAGTCATTTTGAGCGACCTGATTTTTCAAGGGATTACGATGACCTTCTATCCGACCGACCGGTTGGCCCTGTTTATCGACGGCGCCAATCTCTACTCCGCCGCCAAGGCGCTGGGCTTCGACATCGACTACCGCAAACTGCTCGACGAGTTCAAAAAGCGGGGAATCCTGATCCGCGCCTACTACTATACCGCGATCGCCGAGAACGACGACTATTCGCCGATCCGGCCGCTGGTCGACTGGCTGGACTACAACGGCTTCAGCCTGGTGACGAAACCCGCGCGTGAATTCACCGACTCCCAGGGCCGCAAGCGCTGGCGCGGCGACATGGACGTCGAGATCGCCGTCGACATGCTGCAGATCGCCGAGACGGCCGATCACCTGGTGCTGTTCTCCGGCGACGGCGACTTCCGGGCGGTCGTCGAGGCCGTGCAGCGCAAGGGTCGCCGCGTCACCGTGGTCTCGACCATGAAGAGCCAACCGCCGATGACCAGCGACGACCTGCGCCGCCAGGCCGACGACTTCGTCGATCTCGCCGACCTCGGCAACATCATCGGCCGCCCACAGCGCGCGCCACCGCCGCGTCAGTTCGCGGACAACCGCACCCCGGCCGAACGCGAATCCGATGACGAGTACTGAGATGAGCCAGGTTTCCAACATCGTCGGCGAGACCGTCCCGAACCCCGCCGAACCGCCGCGCGACTGCCCTCTGTGCCCGCGTCTGGTGGCCTATCGCCGTGAGAACCAGGATCTGTATCCCGCCTGGTTCAACGGCCCCGCGCCCTCGTTCGGCGACAAGGACGCGCGCCTGCTGGTCGTGGGCCTGGCCCCAGGCCGCAAGGGCGCCAACCGCACCGGCCGGCCGTTCACCGGCGACTTCGCGGGCGCCCTGCTCTACGAGACCTTGATCAAGTTCGGCTTCGCCACCGGCAAGTTCGAAGCCCGTCCCGATGACTCGCTGAAGCTGGTCGGCGCGGCGGTGACCAACGCCGTCCGCTGCGCCCCTCCCGGCAACAAGCCCGAGACCTCGGAAGAGAACAACTGTCGCCCGTTCCTGACGGCGCGACTGGAGATGTTCCCGAACCTGAAGGCGATCGTCACCCTGGGCGACGTGTCCCGGCGCAACATGCTCAAGGCCATGGGTCTGAAGGCCTCGGCCGGCATCCCCGGCCACGGCTCGGAGTTTCAGGCCGGCCCCTATCGGATCTTCAACAGCTATCACTGCTCACGGCTCAACACGAACACCGGCCGCCTGACGACGCCGATGTTCGAGGACCTGTTCGCGCGGGTGAAGGCGTATCTGGACGAGACCGCCTAGCGCGGCTTCATCCAGCCGTTGTCATTCAGCCAATTGACCAGCAGGCTCGGCCAACTCTTGAGCGAAGCCTGTTCCTTTCGCAGGCCCATGTTGAACGCATGGCCGCCCGCCTGGAACAGGTGGAGCTCCACCGGCACCTTGGCGGCCCGGAACTTCGGCAGCAGGTCCGCTAGCGGCGCCGAACAGCATTCGTCGTCGTTGGCGGCAATCATGAAGGCTGGCGGCGTGTCGGCCGGAACCTTGTCGGGCACGCCCAGCGGTCCGGGATAGACGAGCACATGGAAGTCGGGCCGCGAACTGGCCTCGTCCACTGCATCGAGCTTCGCGTCCTTGGCCGCGCCCTGGTAGACCTCAAGGTTCACCGTCTCGCCGCCGGCCGAGAAGCCCATCAGGCCGATCCGCTTAGGGTCGACGCCGAACTTCGCCGCATGGCTTCGGACATAACGAACCGCCCGCGCGGCGTCCTGGCGCGAGTGGTCGATCGTGTAGGGAGAGCCTTCCTCGCGGAACAGCCGGTATTTCAGCACGAAGACCGCCACGCCCTTGGGGTTCATCACCTTGGCGACGTCCGTGCCTTCCGGATGGATCACCAGCATGCGGTGGCCGCCGCCCGGCAGCACGATCAAGGCCGCGCCGGTCGCGATCTCCTTCGGCGGCAGGTAGGCTGTGATCGACGGGTTGTTGATGCTCTTGGCCCAGTACTCGGCGGCCTGCTCGGGAATGGCCTTGCGGCTCTCGAAGCCCGGCGCGCCATTCGGCCAGAGCGGGATCTGTTGCTGGGCCAAGGCCAGGCCCGGCGCCAGCAGGACCGCGGCGAGGATCAGCGCTCTCACAGTTTCACGGTCCGGCCTTCGCGGGCGGCGCGATAGATGGCTTCGATCAGGCGCACGTCCTTCAAGCCCTCCTCCCCCGACACGATCGGCTCGCGGCCCGTGAGGATGCATTCGGAAAGGTGGTCCAGCTGACCGGCGAACTGGTTCTTGCTCGCCTGAGCCGGCTCGCGTGGCCCGGTCTGGCCGTTCAGCTGCGCCCGCATCGCCTGGCCCTGATAGCTGGTGGCCGGGTCGATCTCGACCCACCCCTTGGGACCCGTGACGCGGTAGCGGTTGCAGTTGGCGCTGTAGGCCGAAACACAGTTGGCCGTCGCGCCCGATGGGAACAGGAGTTGGAAGGTGACGATGTCCTCCACCTCCTTGAAGCGCGGATTGCTCCGGTCGGTGGACTCCATGGCGTTGACGGCCACGGGCTCCTCGCCGGTCAAATAGCGGGCGGCGTTCAAGCTGTAGATGCCGATGTCCATGAGGCTGCCGCCGCCGGCCAGCGCCTTGCTCAAACGCCACTGGTTCGGATTGCCGATCGTGAAGCCGTGGTCGGCCACCACCGTCCGCACCGGCCCGAGCGCGCCTTCACGGATCAGCTTGATGGCCTCGATATTGTGAGCCTGGAAGCGGCTGCGGTAGCCGATCATCAGCTTGCGGCCGGCGGCCTTGCACGCGGCGATCATCGCTTCGCAGTCGGCCGCCGTGGTCGCCATCGGCTTCTCGCACAGCACGTGCTTGCCGGCCTTGGCCGCGCGCTCGGTGAAGGTCCGGTGCAGGCTGTTGGGCGTGACGATGTAGACGATGTCGACCTCGGGATTGTCGGCGATCCGATCGAAGGTCTCGTAGCTGTAACGGGCGCTTTCCGGCACGCCATACTGGTCGCCAAAGCGCTTCAGCTTCTCGGGCGTGCCGCTGACCAAGGCGACGAGCCGAGAGTGCTCGCAGTCGGCGAAGCGCGGCATGATGATCTGAGTGGCGTAGTAGCCAAGGCCCAGGATCGCGTAGCCCATCTTGCGCCCAGAGCCTTGGGCCGAGGCCCTCAGGGGCAGAGCGGTGACCCCGGCGGCGAACCCGGCGGCGAGGAAGGCGCGTTTGCTGATCGGATCCATGGCGATCTACCGAGCCAGGCCTGACGTCTGGGTGCGCACCCGCGCCACGACGTGGTTTGAAGTGAGGAACAGGGTCTTGCCGTCTTCGCCGAATGCGCAGTTGGCGACGGGCCCGCCGGTCTCGATGACGCCCAGCAGCTTGGCCTCCGGCGTCAGGATCATCACGCCGCCCGGCCCGGTGGCGAACAGCCGGCCCTTGCCATCGACCTTCATGCCGTCCGGCAGGCCCGGGCCGCCGGCCTTGTGCAGCTCGGACGCGTCGAAGAACACCTTCGACGAGGTCGGCAGGCCATTGGGTCCCAGGTCGTAGGCCATGATCACCGGCCGCTTGGGGTCCGAGATCGACACGTAGAGCCGCTTCTCGTCAGGCGACAACGCCACACCATTCGGGAAGCTCAGCTTGTCGTCGACCAGCGCCACCTCGCCGTTCGGACGCAGCAGATAGACGCCGTTGAACGCCATTTCCTTGGCGGGCGAAGCGTTCATGCCCTCCAGCCCGTACGGCGGGTCGGTGAAGTAGATCGAGCCCTTCAGCGCGCCGTGGCGGGCCTCGACCAGGTCGTTCGGGCTGTTGAACTTCTTGCCCTGATAGCGATCGGCCAGGATCGTCTTCTTCCTGGTCGCCAGTTCGATCTTGGTCACGGCGCGGTTGCCGCAGTCACAAGCCAGAAGCTTGCCGGCCAGATTCAGGATCGCGCCATTCGTGCCGGCCTCGCGGAAGATCTTGGTCGGCGGACCGTCGTAGCCGGATGGCCGCAGGAAGACCGTCTTGCCGTCCTTCGGGCTCCAGCGGTGCATGACGTTCCCCGGCACATCGGAGAACAGGAGATAGCCGCCTTTCCAGATCCAGACCGGCCCCTCGGCCCAGGCGATCCCGTCGGCCAGCTGCTCGACCACCGCACCGGGCGCAATGATCTCGTCCAACTCCGGCGACAGGCGACGGACGCCGCCGATCTTCGGATAAGAGAGCGTAGAAGCCTGGGCGACGAGCGATCGTCCTCCGGCGATCAGGGCGGCTCCGGCGCCAAGCATGGCGCGTCGGGTGGTCATGGCGGTCTCCGCTTCTTGATTGATCAAAACCTAGAGACCATGACAGCGATGTCACCGCAACCAAGGTTCGACTAAAGTCGTACGCGCGGCACGGCGTCCAGCCAGCGGGCGTAGGCGGCTTCGCGCTCATGATCCTTCATCGCTGGCGTCAAGGTCTCGGCGGCGGGACTGGCCTCGGCCGCTTCCTCCACCGAGGCGTACAGGCCCGCGCCCACGCCGGCGAACAGCGCCGCGCCCAAGGCTGTCATCTCCTGATAGCTGGCCCGACGAACCGGCAGACCGGTTAGGTCGGCCAAGCGCTGTGAGAACCAGGCGCTCTTGGACATGCCGCCGTCGATGCGCATCTGGGCTTCCTCGCCGAACGCCGACGGCGCGTCGGCGTGCATGGCCTCGATCAAATCCCGGCTCTGCAGAGCGCAGGAGTCGAAGGTGGCCGCGGCGATCTCGGGCAGCCCGGCGTCCCGGGTCAGGCCGAAGATCCCGCCCCGGGCCTCGGCGTCCCACCACGGCGCGCCCAGTCCGGTGAAGGCCGGCACCACGACGACGCCGTGGTCGGCCTTGGCCGCGCGCGCCAGGGCCTCGGCGGCGCGCGGACCACCGGTGATCCCGAGGCCCTCGCCCAGCCATTGGATCGCCGCGCCCGCCACGAAGATCGAGCCTTCGAGAGCGTAGGTTGTCTTGCCGTTCACCCGCGCCGCCACCGTGGTCAGCAGGCGCGAGCGCGAGACGGGTCGCTCTTCGCCGGTGTTGATCAGCATGAAGCAGCCGGTGCCGTAGGTGGCTTTCATCTGGCCCGGCGCCACGCAGCCTTGCCCCATCAGCGCCGCCTGCTGGTCGCCGGCCACGCCCCGGATCGGAACCTCGCGACCCAGCAGCTGGGCCTGCGTCGCGCCATAGTCGTCGACGCAATCCAGCACCTTGGGCAACAGCGCGCCCGGAACGTCGAAGAGGTCGAGCATCTCGGCAGACCACGCCTGCGCCGCGATATCGAACAGAAGGGTGCGCGAGGCGTTGGTGGCGTCGGTCGCGTGGACCGCGCCGCCCGTCAGCCGCCAGATCACCCAGCAGTCCATGGTGCCACACAGCAGTTCGCCGGCCTCGGCTCGCACCCGGGCGCCGGGAACCTTGTCGAGGATCCATGCGATCTTGGTCGCCGAGAAATAGGGATCCAGCAGCAGGCCGGTCACCTCTGTGACACGAGGCTCGTGGCCGTCGGTCTTGAGCCTGGCGCAGACCTCGGCCGTACGGCGGTCCTGCCAGACGATGGCCGGATGAATGGGGCGCCCCGTCGCCTTGTCCCAGATCACCACGGTCTCACGCTGGTTGGTGACGCCGATGGCGGCGACGTCGGCCGCGCGCCCTGACGCCTCAATCGCCTCGCGCAGCACCGCCACGCAGGCGGCGTAGATCTCCTCGGCGTCGTGCTCGACCCAGCCGTCGGCGGGATAACTCTGGCGCAGTGGGCGTGAGGCCTCGGCAAGAGCCTGGCCGGCGCGGTCGAACAGGATGGCTCGGGTGCTGGTCGTACCCTGGTCGAGGGCCAGAATCAGATCTTGAGCCATCCGCGCATCCTCCACTTAAGCTTGCGACATCTCGACGCGCCAAAAGACGCCGGAGTCGTCGACCTGTTTAAGCATGTTTTCATTTGGGGCCGGCAAGGTCATCCTCATCCGGTCTTCCGGATTCTAGGAGGCTGGCCATCCAAGCCGTCGAGATCGCATCGCTGATGAAGCTGGCTCGCAGCCGCGAGGCTGGCGACCGTGAACGCCTGCTCACGGGGATCATTGACCTGTGTGAGGCCGGCCAGGCCAGCGGCGAGCCGACCCATCCTGATATTCAGGCCCTGCTGAATTCCATCTTCATGACCCTGGTGGTCGAGGCCGAGCGCGACATTCGCCGCCGCCTCTCCGAGCGCCTCGCCGACGCCGAGTGGGCGCCTTCCGCCCTGATCAACATCATGGCGCTGGACGAGATCGAGATCGCCCGCCCGATCATCGCCCGCAGCCCCGTGCTTGAGGATCACGACCTGATCCGCCTGCTGGTGCAGGCCACGCTGGAACACCAGATCGAGATCGCCCGCCGCCCCAGGCTGCCCGCGCCAGTCGTCGAGGCGATCATCGGCCGCGACGAGCCGGCGGTGCTCACCGCGCTGGCCTCGAACGACACGGCCGAGATCTCGCCGGACGCCATGGGCCGTCTGGTGAACCGCTCGCGCGAGGTGGTCGCCATGCGCTCGCCCCTGGCCCGGCATCCGAAACTTTCCAGCGACCTGGCCGAGCAGCTCTATCTGCTGGTCGGCCGTACGCTGCGCGACGCCCTGACGAACCGCTTCCAGCTGGATCCCGCCAAGATGCAGGCGGCGGTGGACGACGCCCTGCGCGCGGCCCATCGCGGCGACGCCGACAACGATCTTGGCCCCGTCGAGATGGACGAGGACCGCGAGGAGATGGAGCGCTCGCTGATCGAGAAGCTCGACTCCGCGGGACAACTCCGGCCCGGCTACCTGCTACGCGTCCTGCGTGAGGGCCGCCTGCAACTGTTCGTCATGGCCCTGGCGCGGCTCGGCAAGTTCGAGGCTGCCCAGATCCGTCGCGCCATCGACAGCGGCCGCCCCGAGCTTCTGGCCCTCGCCTGCTCCGCCGTCGGCATCGACCGCAGCGTGTTCCCGACCATTCTGGAGCACGTCCGCCAGCTGAACGGCGGCCGTCCGGGCGGCGGCGAAGAAGGCGTGCGTCGCGCCGCCAGCGCCTTCGGCCCCTTCACGCCGGACATCGCCGGCATGGCGTTCCGGCAGGCCGTCGGCTCGGCCTGAGGGCCGCCTCAACGGCTGGCCCAACGGCTGGTTTGACAAGCGCACGGGCTTCCCGCCACTTGGCGCCATGTACCAAGCGCAACCCTTCGTGACTCGCCTGGCCTTCAAGTCCAGCGACCGGCCCGAGGCCCAGGAAGCGCGCGAACGCCTTACCGCCCGCTATGGCGACGTCGGCGACGAGAACGCCCAGGTGATCGTCGCCCTGGGGGGCGACGGCTTCATGCTGGAGACCCTTCACGAGGCGATCGCCAGCCAGACGCCGATCTACGGCATGAACCGGGGCTCGGTCGGCTTTCTGATGAACGAGTACAGCGAAGACGGCCTGCTGGAGCGGATCAACGCCGCCGAGCGCGCCGTCATCCATCCCCTGGCCATGGTCGCCATCGATTCCCGGCGGACCCAGCATCGGGCCCTGGCCATCAACGAGGTCTCGCTGCTGCGCCAGACCCGCCAGACGGCCAAGCTACGCATCTCGATCGACGGCAAGGTGCGGATGGGCGAACTGGTCTGCGACGGCGCCCTGCTCGCCACCCCCGCCGGCTCCACGGCCTACAATCTCTCCGCCCACGGCCCGATCATTCCAATCGACGGCCAGATCCTGGCCCTGACGCCGATCAGCGCCTTCCGCCCTCGCCGCTGGCGCGGAGCCCTGCTGCCGCAGTCGGCGCGCGTGACCTTCGAGATCCTGGAAGCCGACAAGCGCCCCGTCAGCGCGGTAGCCGACAATTTCGAGGTCCGCGACGTGTTGGAGGTCCACATTTCCGAGGATCGTGGCACCTCGCTCTCCATGCTGTTCGACGCCGGCCGCAGCCTGGAGGAAAGAGTTCTGGCCGAGCAATTCTCCGCGTGATCCCGGACCTGAGACGTTGGGTCGCAGAAACCCTGGTCTCATCCAATATTAACGCCTGCTATGTTACCGGTTCCCAACTATCCGCCGCTGGGGAGGCGAATCGTGACGAACAAGACCACCGCTGAGGTGATCCAGGTGCCAAATATGCTCAAGCTTAAAGTGGGCGGACGTGGCGGTATCGACATGGCCGCGATCGCCAAGGCCGAGGCCGCGCTAAAAAGTCTTTCGGGCAACTTCGCCCAATGGCTGAACGACGAGATCGTCAAGCTTGAGGCCGCCCGTCAGGGTGTTCGCGCCGAAGGCCTCAACGCCGAAACGGTCGAGACCCTGTATCTGCGGGCTCACGACCTGAAGGGCCTGGGCGCGACCTACGAGTTCCCGCTGATCACGCGACTGGCCGCTTCGCTCTGTAAGCTGATCGACGATCCGGACACCCGCCTGCAGGCGCCGATGTTCCTGGTCGACGCGCATATCGATGCGATCAAGGCCTGCGTCCGCGACGACATCAAGGTCGACACCCATCCCGTGGGCAAGGCTCTCTCGAACGAGCTCGAAGCGCGCGTCGCCGACTACCTCGGTCCGGCGGCCTGAACCTGAGCTTCAGGTCAGGCCGAACAGGCCTTTCAGGTACGGATTGAGCATCCGGGCCTCCGGATCCAGTTCCTGGCGCACCGCCAGGAAGTCATTCCAACGTGGATAGATCGCCCCCAGCTGCTGGCCCCGCAGCGTGTGGAGCTTGCCCCAGTGCGGGCGGCCGTCGTAGCGGCGGAAGATCGGCTCGATCAGCTCGTACAGGAACGTGAAGTCGTCACGGTAGTAGGCGTGAACCGCCACCGAACCGCGCGGCCCGCCCTGGAATGGCGACAGCCAGGCGTCGTCCGGCGCGATGCGGCGCACCTCGATCGGGAAGAAGACATCCGGACGCTCCTTCTCGATAGTCCGCACGACCTCGGCCAGGGCCTTCAGCTGGTTCTCGACCGGCAGGTGGAACTCCATCTCGTTGAAGCGCACCGGCCGCTCGGTCGACAGCAGCTTCCAGCCCTCATCGACGGCGGTCTCCGGCTTAGCGGACGACAGCAGCGCCTTGCCCGCCGCCTTGCGCAGCGGCGTCGCGAAGCCGAGCAGATTCCGCAGGCCCCGCAGCGCCTGCAGGAACTCGACGTCCTGGTCGGGACCGCGCGCCTCGGCCGGATCGTCGGTTTCGTCGTGGCTGATATTGGCCGCCAAGCCCGTGAAGGGCACGGCGTAGAACTCGAAATTGCGGTGCTGGGCCCAGCGCGCCTCGGCCTTGGCCAGCGCCTCGTCGAACGGCTCCAGCCAGACCTTGCGGCGTAGACGGCGGTTAGCGCTGGTCTTGATCCGCACCTGGGTGATGACGCCGAGCGATCCCAGCGAGACGCGGGCGGCCTGGAAGATCTCGGGATTGGTCGCGGCGTCGGCGTCGATGATCTTGCCCGAGGGGGTGACCAGCCGCAGGCCCGTGACGTCACCGTGGATGGCGCGGATCTTGGCTCCGGTGCCGTGGGTGGCGGTGCCCAGCGCGCCGCCCAAAGACTGCTTGTTGATGTCGGGCAGGTTCGGCAGCGCCCGGCCCTTCTCGGCCAGCAGCGGACCCAGGGCGCCCAGCCGTGTGCCGGTGCGGACGATCGCCTCGTCGCCCTCCCAGCCGACCAGACCCGCAATGGAGTCGAGCGAGATCAGCGTCCCGTCGGTCGGCGCCAGGGCAGTGAAGGAGTGGCCCGATCCAACCGGCCGGATCGGGGCCTGGGCGACCTTCAGCACGGTGGCCAGTTCGCCCTCGTCCTTGGGGGCCAACCGAGCCGCCGGATAGGCATGCTGGATGCCCGACCAGTTGCGCCAGAGGAGCTTGCCCTGGGCGTCGACCGAGGCCGGTGAAGGCGGCTCGGGCTTGTCTCCCGTGGCGACCACATAGGCCGCCCCCGCGCCGCCGGCGACCACCGCCGCTCCCGTACCGCCCGCGATCAGGGCCCCGCGCCTGGAGATCATTCCGCCCCCGTTTTGTTACTTGGCCGAGTCTTCGCGCCCCGCCATGAAGCGTATGAGGGCCTGGAAATCGGCCGGGGTGCAAGTCGCGCACTGCCCCGTGGCTGGCATGGCGTTGAAGCCCTGCACCGCGTGGTCCAGCAGCACGGTCTCGCCCTGTTTCCAGCGCGGGTCCCACGCGGCGCGGTCGTGGACCAGCGGCGCGCCCGTGTCCGGAATGGCGTGGCAGGCGTGGCACGAGGTTTCGTAGAGCGCCGAAAGCCGCGCACCGGCCGGGCGCAGCGCCAGGGCTTCGGCCGGGGTCGGGGGCGGTGGCGGTGGCGGCTTGCCCCCGCAGGCGGACAGGATCAGGGCGGACGCGGCGAAGACGAGCGCCCCCCTCATCAGGCGATCCCCGCCAGGCGTTTGGCCGCGGTCAGCGTATTGGCCAGCAAGCAAGCAATCGTCATCGGCCCCACGCCCCCAGGCACCGGCGTGATCGCGCCGGCCACCTGGCTAACCTCGTCGAAGGCGACGTCGCCGACAAGGCGGGTCTTGCCGGCCGCGGCGGCTTCGGGATCGCGGGCCGGGAAGCGGGTGATGCCGACGTCGATGACGACCGCGCCCGGCTTGATCCAGTCGGCCTTGACCATCTCGGCCCGGCCGACGGCGGCGACGACGATGTCGGCCTGGCGGACGATCCCCGGCAGGTCCTGGCTGCGCGAGTGGGCGATGGTCACCGTACAGTCGGCGGCCAGCAGCATCTGGGCCATCGGCTTGCCCATCAGGTTCGAGCGGCCGATGACCACGGCATTCTTGCCCTTCAGGTCGCCGATCACGTCCTTCAACAGCAGCATGCAGCCCAGCGGGGTGCAGGGCGTCAGGGCCGGCAGGCCGCTGGCCAGGCGCCCCGCGTTGAGCACCGTCAGGCCGTCGACATCCTTGTCGGGCGACAACGCCGCCACGACGTCCATCTGGTTGATGTGAGCCGGGACCGGGAACTGGACCAGCACGCCGTGGATCTTCGGATCGGCGTTCAGCTTGGCGACCACGGCCAGCAGCTCGTCCTGGGAGGTCTCGGCGGCCAGGCGATGGGTCTCGGAGTACATGCCCGCGGCCTGCGTCTGCTCGCCCTTGTTGCGGACATAGACCTGGCTGGCGGGGTCTTCGCCGACCAGCACGACCGCCAGACCCGGCGTGATCCCATGCTCGGCCTTCAGCGCCGCGACCTCCACGGCGACCTTGGCCCGCAGATCGGCCGCGAAGGCCTTGCCGTCGATGAGTTTCGCCTGCGCCATGGGGGTTCTCCTGCTTGGCCCGTCCGTAGCCGCTCGTTGTGTCATGCGCAACGCCTCCAACCGCCCGCGAAGGGGTTGACCAGGTCCCGGCCCCGGCGTGTGCTCATGGCCATGACTCAGGCCCTTCCGACTCCCGCCGCCCACGCCCGAGACCTCCTGGCCAAGCTGGGCGCGCCCGCCCTGCCCGCCGATGGCGGACAGCCGGTCCGCAACCCCATCGACGGCGCCGTCCTGACCCATGTGGCCTACGATGACGCCCGCGAGATCGGCGCCAAGGTGTCGGCCGCCTGTCACGCCTTCGAGGCCTGGCGCGTCGTTCCCGCCCCGCGCCGCGGCGAGCTGGTGCGGTTGTTCGGCGAGGAATTGCGCGCCGCCAAGCCCGAGCTCGCCGCCCTGGTCACCCTGGAGGCCGGCAAGATCGCCTCCGAGGCGGCCGGCGAGGTCCAGGAGATGATCGACATCTGCGACTTCGCCGTCGGCCTGTCGCGCCAGTTGCACGGCCTCACGATCGCCTCCGAACGCCCCGGCCACGCCATGCGCGAGACCTGGCATCCGCTGGGCCCCGTGGCGGTGATCAGCGCCTTCAACTTCCCGGTCGCCGTCTGGGCCTGGAACGCCTGCCTGGCCTTGGTCTGCGGCGATCCGGTGATCTGGAAGCCGTCAGAGAAGACCCCGCTGACGGCGCTGACTACCCACGCCATCTTGCAGCGCGCCTTGGCGCGGTTCGAGGACGCGCCGGACGGCCTCTGCTGCGTCGTCCAGGGCGGCCGCGATGCGGGTGAGCGCCTGGCCCGCGACCCACGCATCCCGCTGGTCAGCGCCACCGGCTCGACCCGCATGGGCAAGGCCGTCGCGCCCCTGGTCGCCGGGCGCTTCGGGCGCTCGATCCTGGAACTGGGCGGCAACAACGCCATGATCGTCACACCCTCGGCGGACCTGTCGCTGGCCTTGCGGGCTATCGTCTTTTCGGCGGCGGGCACCGCTGGCCAGCGGTGCACGTCACTGCGCCGGCTGATCGTTCACGAGAGCGTGGTCGACAAGGTTTCGGACGCGGTGGAGGCCGCCTTCCAGCGGCTGCCGGTCGGCGATCCACGCCACGCCAAGACCCTGCTGGGTCCATTGATCGATCGCGCCGCTTACGACGCCTTCGTCGAGGCGATGAACCAGGTCCGCGCCGAGGGCGGGAGCGTCGGCGGCGGCGAGCGCCTGCTGATCGACGAGCACCCGAACGCCTTCTATGTCCGCCCCGCCCTCGCCCGCCTGCCGGCGCCCGCGCCCTGCATGCAGCGCGAGACTTTCGCCCCCTTGCTGCACGTCGTTCCGTACACGGACTTCGACGAGGCGGTGGCGATCCAGAACGACGTCCCGCAAGGCCTGTCCTCCTGCGTGATGACCAACGACGTCCGCGAGGCCGAGGGCTTCCTGTCGGCGGCCGGCAGCGACTGCGGCATCGCCAACATCAATATTGGCCCCTCCGGCGCCGAGATCGGCGGCGCATTCGGCGGCGAGAAGGAGACCGGCGGCGGCCGCGAGAGCGGTTCGGACAGCTGGAAGCAGTACATGCGACGCCAGACCGCGACGGTGAACTATTCGGGCGCGCTGCCGCTGGCCCAGGGCGTGCGGTTCGATCTTTGAGGCGCGGCGCGAGCCGGTATTCCCGGCCTTGCCGTTCGTCCCGGCAGACGGCATAAGCCCTGACCTCGGGCTTCACGCCACGCCGGTTTAGCTCAGCGGTAGAGCAGCGGTTTTGTAAACCGAAGGTCGCGGGTTCAATCCCTGCAACCGGCACCATTCTTCAGGCCCCCTTTTCAAGGCTAGGGCGATGACCGCCACGCTCTTCCTCGATGCCGACGCCTGTCCAGTGAAGGACGAGGCCTACAAGGTGGCCGCGCGCCATGGCTACAAGACCTTTGTAGTGTCCAACAGCTGGATCCGTGTGCCGCCGACGCCGATCATCGAGCAGATCGTGGTCGCGGCCGGTCCCGACGTGGCCGATGACTGGATCGCCGAGCGTTGTGGGCCGGGCGACGTGGTGGTGACCAACGACATTCCTCTGGCCGATCGTGTGTTGAAGGCCGGCGGCGCGGCGTTGGCGCCCAATGGCAGGGTGTTTTCGGCCGACATGATCGGCTCGGCCATGGCCTCGCGGTCGATCGGCGAGCATCTGCGGTCGATGGGCGAGGTCACCAAGGGCCCCGCCGCCTTCGCCAATGCCGACCGTTCACGCTTCCTGCAGGCGCTGGATCAGCTGGTGGTCAAGGCCAAGCGCACCCTCCCCCCATCCTAGAATGGGCGCGATGATCGAGATCACCTCCTGGCTGCGGATCGACGACGACGAACTGATCTGGAAAGCCACCCGCGCCTCGGGGCCCGGCGGCCAGCACGTCAACAAGACCTCGACCGCGCTCGAACTGCGCTTTGACGTGCGGGGCTCGCCGAACCTGCCCGAGGACGTGAAGGCGCGGCTGGAGGTGCTGTCCGGCAGTCGCCTGACGCTGGACGGGGTGCTGGTGCTGTTCGCCCAAGGGTCCCGCTCGCAGGAGATGAACCGCCAGGAGGCCCGCGAGCGCCTGGTCGAGTTGATCCGCCGGGCTACCGAGAAGCCCAAGCCCCGCAAGGCGACCAAGCCGACCTATTCCAGCAAGCTCAAGCGCCTGGAGGGCAAGACCAAGCGCGCGACCCTGAAGTCCGGGCGCGGACGGGTGAAGTTCGACGACTGAGAAAGCGGCCCTCTAGGCCGTCTTCGGCGGGACCGGGGTCGAGAAGGCGATGACGTCCTGCTTCCAGTCCGGTTCGGCGATCAGCCCCCCCAGCATTTTCTGCAGGGAGAGGGTCATGGCCGCCTGCTCTTCCGGGGTCAGATTGGCGAAGACGTCACGGTTCAGCGGCCGGATCTCGGCGCGGATCTTTTCCAGCAGGCTGCGGCCGACCTCGGTCAGGCAGACCACGACGATGCGGCGGTCGCCCGGCGAGACGCCGCGCGCGACCAGGCCGTCGGCGATCAGGCCGTCGATCGACCGCGTCAAGGTCGTCCGGTCCGTCGCCGCCAGCTTGGCCAGCCGCGTCATTGAAAGATCCCCGAACCGCCGCAGCGAGATCATCGCCACCCACTTGGCGAAGGTCAGGCCATGCCGCGCCAGCAAGTCAGCGGCCGCCGCGCGGCGGTGCTGCTCGGTCTGGTACAGCAGGTAGCTGAGATAGCTCGGCAGCGGCAGCGCATGGTCTTCGACCACGTCGGCGCGCTCATCCCCCTCGCCCATTGTCGTTTCCGTCCCCCAAAAACGGCGATCTGTGTGTCATAAGGTTAAAGACCGCGCAATCTGCGGTGTCGCTTACGGAAACGAAAAACCCCGCGAAAGGCTTCGCGGGGTCATAAGTTTCAATTTAGACGCGAACTAAAGTTAACAGGAGCGACTTCCAGGGCGTTTTCACCGTATGGGCGCAATCCGTTTGCTCAGGCCGCGCAGGCGTCCGCGGTCGCTCGGTTGCGGGTGCGGCCGCGGGTCAACCAGTCGTCCGGATAGGTCTCGCGCACGGTGATCGACTTGAACTGGGTGACCGGGATGCGGGCATGGTCGCCGGGGTTCAGGTCGCGGGACACCGAGTGGCCGGCGAACTCCTCGATGATGGTGATCACTTGGCTGCTGCCGGCGGCGTTCTCGATCAGGACCATGTTCATAGGGTGTGCTCGGTGATCTCGAGGGTAATGTGGAAGGGGTTCGTTGGCAGCGTGAGAGACGCTTAGACCAGGCTCGGCTGGACGCGTTCCTTCAGGCCCTTGAGCGCCCAGGCCTCGACGGCCTTGCCGGTGCCGAGGCGGCGGAAGGCCCCTTGGCTGTGCTGCTCGCAGTAGGAGCCGCGAGCGCTGATCTTCGGGCGACCACAGAAGCCGAAGTCGTCATTCTCGGGATGGCCGATCGGCCAGCGGCAGGAATGGGAGCCGAGGCCAAGGATGCCCGAGGTCGGCAGCAGGTCTTCCTCGGTGCGCTCGAAGCGCGGGGCGACATGCGGGGCCGCCGTGGTTTCGCGGGTCGGACGGCGCGTCTGGATCCGTGACGGCGAGCGGACCGAAGTGACGCGCTGACGGACGGGAGTCTCGCGAACGGTGATGCCCAGACGGTGCACCTTGCCGATCACCGCGCTGCGGCTGACGCCACCCAATTGACGGGCCACCTGGCTCGCGCTGAGGCCCTCGAGCCACAGCTTCTTGAGCGTCGCGGTACGTTCTTCGCTCCAGTCCATGATCCTGTTTCCCAGCCCTGCCCGGAGCCAGCCCGCTCCGCAGGGAAATGGGTAAGGTTTATGGTTAACGACCGTCAAACGGTTATGTGCGGACCCACGGTTTGCGATTCCACTTTTCGCCAAGAGAATCACGTAGATACCAGCAATTGTCGCAGCCCCCCTGGTCAAGCTCTCTTAAGGACCATTGTTACGTGACAAGCCGCGGGGCCAGATTTTATAAGGGTTTGGAATGCGTCGCGGCGTCGCAGACCGTGCGGCGAAACGTCTGTCGGGGATCATCATGCGTACGTTGAAACTGGCGGTCCTCGCGGCCCTCTGCCTTACCGTTTCGGCCTGTTCGAAGGATGGAGGCGGCTCCGGCCAAGCTCCGGCCGACGCGCCCGCCGCCGCGGCCCCGACCGACGTTGAGAAAGCCGCCGCCCTGGCCGCCCTCCCCGCCCCCTACAACACCGGCAACCTCTCGAACGGCCAGAGCAAGTTCGCCCTCTGCCGCTCGTGCCACACGATCACCGACGGCGGGCCCGACCTGACGGGCCCCAACCTCTACGGCGTGTTCGGCCGCAAGGCGGGCGCCAAGGCCGGCTACAACTACTCGGACGCCGTGAAGGCCGCCGGCTTCACCTGGGACGCCGAGCACCTGGACAAGTGGCTTTCGAGCCCGCGCGAGTTCATGCCCGGCACCAAGATGACCTTCGCGGGCCTGAAGGATCCGAAGGACCGGGTTGACCTCATCGCCTATCTGAAGGTGGAGACGGGCTACAAGCCGGGTTCCTGACGGTGCGGCCCGCCTCGCCCGAACTGGAAAAGCGGGTCCAGCGTCTCTACGACGCCAACCGGCGGCGTGACTTCGAGGCCTTCCGGACCCTCGTGCATCCGCAGCTGATCTGGCCTGACCTGACGCGCGGAGGCGTGCTGACCAGCCCCGAGGCCGTGCGCGACTATTGGGCCTATAACGACGCGGCGCTCCGCGTGGAGATCACCCCGGTCGAGGTCCATGTCCTGGACGACGGCCGGATCCTGGTCGACGCGAACCAGGTGGTCTGGAACTGCTCGGGCCAGCTGTGGTCGGACCTGCGCGTGCGGCATTGTTACACGCTCCGTGACGGGCTGTTCTGGCGCATGGATATGGTTTCCAAGGGAGACCCGGACTCAGGCCCATGACGCCCGACGAAGATCGGATCACGCGGCTCTATAACGCCTTCAACGACCGCGATTTCGATCGCTGTGTCGCGATGATGGCGCCCGATGTCCTATGGCCCGACGAAGCCGAGAACGGTTTGCTGGAAGGGGTCGACGCGGTTCGCGCCTATTTCGTGGAGGCCACAGCGCCACTGCGGGCCCGCTATGACATCATCAGCCTGCACACCGAGGCCGACGGTCGCCTCGCCGTGCTGGCGCGTCAGGCCGTCACCAGCGCCGCAGACGGCTCCCTGTGGTCCAGCACCCGGGTGCTGCACCGCTACACCCTGCACGACGGACTGATCACCCGGATGGACTCCGAGCAGGACAGTCCCGTCGACACCTTCGCCGGCGTCGATGCGCTGCTGGAGCGCCTGCACAAGGCGATCAACGCCCGAGATCTCGACGCCATCGTCGCCTGCTACGGGCCGACGGCCCGGTTCGCCGACAACCTGGAGGGCGGCGAGATCGTTGGCGAGGAAGGCGTTCGCGCCCACTTCACCCATCTCCTCGAGACCGTCCGGCTACAGATCGAGGTCCTGGACCGCGAGCTCGAGCCCGACGATCGCGTCCGGACCCGGCTACGCGTGGTGACCCGCGGTCCCAGTGGCGGGCTTTGGCAGGACGATTTGCTCACCGTCTGGTATCGTCTCGAAGGGGGGCTGATTGTCGAGCAGGACATCGACGACAGCGATCGCGACGGAAACGCGCCATGAGCGCCCTGCGGGCCGTGCTTGAAGAAGCCTATGAGGCTTTCAACGTCCAGGACCTCGCGCGCCTGCGCCCGCTCTTCCACGACGCCGTCGTCTGGCCGGACACGCTGGACAACGCGGACGACCTGGTCGGCAAGGAAGCGGTGATGAGCTACTTCGCTCGGATCTTCGCGACCATCCTGCCGAACATCCAGGTGATCCAGATCACCGACGAGACCGCCGACTCCCTGACGGTCGACGCCCAGTACTCGGTCGAGAGCCCGGACGGCCACGTCTGGACCGACACGCGGGCGCGGCTGATCTACCACTTCCGCGACGACCTGCTGTCCGGGATGACGATCGTGCGGGGCTTCTAGACTAGCAGGTCCGCGCAGGCGTCCAGCACCGCCTCGGCGTCCAGGCGGTACTTGCCGTAGAGGTCGGGGAGGTCGCCCGACTGGCCGAAGACTTCCAGGCCAAGCGCCCGCACCCGCTGTCCCCGCACCGAACCCAGCCACGACAAGGCCAGCGGCGCGCCGTCGGTCAGGGTGACCAGGCCGGCGTCGCGGTCCAGCGGCGCCAGCAGAGTCTCGATGGTCGAGCCTTCCCGCGCGCCCTCGCCGGCCCAGCGCGACCGGCCCGAGGCCGTCCAGTTCCGATGCAGCACGTCGGCCGAGGTGACGGCCAGCAGGCCCGCCTCGGGCATGTCTTCCACCAGGGCTTCGAAGGCCGCGAGCGCTTCCGGCGCCAGGGCGCCGCTGTAGACCAGCGCCAGGCGCGCGCCCGGCGCGGGGGCTTTGAGCCAGTAGGCCCCGTCGACCACGCCCTGGCGCCAGGTCTCGTCCGTCCGCTCGGGCTGGGCGATCGCCCGGGTAGAGAGCCGTAGATAGGTCGAGGCGCCGTCCTTGGCCTGGATGCGCTCGAAGGCGTGGGCCATCAGCACCGCCGTCTCGTCGGCGAAGGCGGGCTCGTAGGTGTCCAGGCCCGGCTGAGCCATGCCGATGACGGCGGCGTTGATCGACTGGTGCGCGCCGCCCTCGGGGGCCAGCGTCAGGCCCGAGGGCGTGGCGACCAACAGGAACCGGGCGTCCTGGTAGCAGGCGTAGTTCAGGGCATCGAGGCCGCGCGCGATGAAGGGGTCATAGAGCGTGCCGACCGGGAACAGCCGCTCGCCGAACAGCGGCGCGGTCAAGCCAAGCGCCGCCAGGGCGATGAACAGGTTGTTCTCGGCGATGCCGAGCTCGACGTGCTGGCCGGTCTCGGCCTTGGACCAGACCTGGGCCGAAGGAATGCGGCGACGCTTGAAGACGTCTTCGTGAGCGCGGCGTTGGAACACGCCTCGGCGGTTCACGAAGCCGCCCAGGTTTGTCGAGACCGTCACGTCCGGCGAGGTGGTCACGACGCGGCCGGCGAACTCGTCCTTGCGGGCGGCGATTTCGAACATGACCTTGCCGAAGGCGGCCTGGGTGGATTGCTCGTTGTCGTTCTTGCCCCCTGTCACAGCCGCCAGCAATTCGTCGGCGGTCGGGGTCTCGATGGTCGGAGCGACATGCTGGCGCTCCACTTCCGCCGCGAACGGGGCGCGGGCGACGAGGCCCTTCAGGGCCGTGCGCTCGGCGGCCGACAGGCCCGACAGCGCGTCCCACTCCTCGCCCTCGACGACGCCCAGGCGCTCGCGCAGTTCGCCGATCTGGGACGGGGTCATCAGGCCGGCGTGGTTGTCCTTGTGCCCCTGGAACGGCAGGCGCAGACCCTTGACCGTATAGGCGATGAAGAACCGTGGCCGGTCGTCCTGGCCCGCCCGCTCGAAGGCTTCCAGCAGCGTCTCCAGGCAGTGGCCGCCCAGTTCGGTCATCAGTTCGGCCAGATCGACGTCCTTGTAGCCGGCGATCAGGGCCAGGGTCTTGGGGCTATCGACCAGGTCGGCGTTCAGCCGCTCGCGCCACGCAGCGCCGCCTTGGTAGCTCAGAGCCGCGAACAGGTCGTTCGGCGCGGTCTCGATCCATTCGTGCAGCTTGTCGCCGCCCGGCTTGGCGAAGGCCTCGCGCTGGCGCTTGGACCATTTCAGAGTCTCGACGGTCCAGCCGGCGGCCTCGAAGATTTCGCCATAGCGGGTGAACATCCGGTCCTGGGTGGTCGCGTCCAGGCTCTGGCGGTTGTAGTCGACGATCCACCAGGTGTTGCGGATGTCGTGCTTGCAGGCCTCGATCAGGGCCTCGTAGATGTTGCCCTCGTCCAGCTCGGCGTCGCCTAGCAGCGAGATCATCCGGCCCATGCGCTCGGGCTTCACCGCGCCCCGCGCCGCCAGATAGTCCTGGGTCAGCGAGGCGAAGGCGGTCATGGCCACGCCCAGGCCCACCGAGCCCGTCGAGAAGTCGACATCGTCGACGTCCTTGGTGCGCGAGGGGTAGGACTGGGCCCCGCCCAGCGCCCGGAAGCGCTGGAGGTTCTCCAGGCTCTGGCGGCCGAACAGGTGCTGGATGGCGTGAAAGACGGGGCTGGCGTGCGGCTTGACGGCCACCCGATCCTGCGGCCGCAGCGCCTTCATGTAGAGGGCCGTCATCAGGGTGGTCATCGAGGCGCAGGACGCCTGGTGGCCACCGACCTTCAAGCCGTCACGGCTTTCCCGGATGTGGTTGGCGTTGTGGATGGTCCACGCCGCCAACCAGAGAATCCGTTCCTCGAGACGGCGCAGCAGAGCTATTTCCTGCCGCTTGGCCGTCAGAGAGCCGTCAGCCATGCTTCCTCACCCGCGCCCGAAGCCTGTCCGGTTCAGATGAAACATCTGAACCGGATAAACAGGCTTCTAGTTTAGACTTGGAGCGCGTTTGGCGGCGAAACCGCTCACACTTTCGCCTAACGCGCTCTAAGCCGGTGAGGTTTGCCCCTCACCGTTCTTTTCGCCGGCTTCATACTCCTCGATCTGCCGGGCCGTCCACTCCGGCGACTTCGTGAAGCGCGCCAGGAGGTCATAGAATACCGGGACAATGAAGAGCGTCAGCAGGGTGGCGAAGATCGAGCCGGTGAAGATCACCGAGCCGATTGTCTTGCGGCTGCCCGCCCCCGCGCCCGCCCACAGCATCAGCGGCAGAGCGCCCATGGCGGCCGAGATCGAGGTCATGATGATCGGACGCAGGCGCAGGGCCGCCGCCTCGATCACCGCCTCGCGGACGGTCAGGCCTTCGTCGCGCAGCTGGTTGGCGAACTCGACGATCAGGATGCCGTTCTTGGTGGCGATGCCGATCAGGATGATCAGGCCGATCTGGCTGTAGGTATTGATGGTCGAGCCCATGATCAGCAGGCCGAACAGGCCGCCCAGCGCCGCCAGCGGCACGGTCAGCATGATCACGGCCGGGTGGATCCAGCTTTCGAACTGGGCCGCCAGCACCAGGAACACCAGCAGCAAGGCCAGGCCGAAAGCGATGGCGATGCCGCCCGAGCCTTCGATGTAGTCCTTGGCCTGCCCGCCCCATTTGATGCTGACGCCGGGAACCGGCCGCTGAGCGGCCTGGTCCTTGAGGAAGGCCACCGCGTCCTCGACGGTGAAACCTGGGTTCAGCTGGGCGGTCAGGGTCACCGAGCGCAGGCGGTCGACGCGCGGACGATCCGGGGTGTCGCCGCGCAGCTGCGTAGTGACGACGGTCGACAGCGGCACGAGCGCACCGGAAGTGGTGCGGACGTTCAGCCGGTTCAGGTCCTCGATGCTGCGACGCTGGTCGAGGTTGGTCTGCAGGATGACGTCGTATTCCTGGCCGTTCTTGATGTAGGTCGTGGCCCGGCGCGAGCCGAACATGGTCTCGAGCGAACGGCCGATCGACTGGGCCGAAACGCCCAGGCTGGCGGCCTTGTCCAGGTCGATCTGCACCGACAGGCGCGGCGCGGTGGGCTCGTAGTCGAGACGCGGCCGCGAGAAGCCCGGATTGTCCTGGGTCTCGGCGAGGATGGGCTTCAGCCATTCGGCCAGTTGGACATAGTCATTGCCGACGGCGATCAGGTCGACATTGGTGCCACCGCCACCGCCGCCGCCACCACCGCGCTGGAACGGGCCTCGCACGCTGGCGATGGCGCGCACGCCGGTGATCTTGGAGAGGTCCTTGTTCAGCTCAGCGGCCACCTCGTCGGCGGTCTTCGTGCGCTCGCCCCAGGGCTTCATGACGATCACGCCATTGCCGCTGTTGAACGAATTGCCGCCGAAGCGGGGGATCGTCAGGATCGTACGCTCGGCCTCGCCCTGCTCGCGATACTTGGCGATGATCTTCTCGACCTTCAGACCGATCGTCGAGGTATAGTCATAGCCCGCCCCCTCCGGCCCGTTGATTGAGACATCGACCCGGCCGCGGTCTTCCGGCGGCACCAGTTCCTTGGGCAAACTCACGAACAGCAGGGCCGCGAAGGCCGCCAGGATGACGACCAGGCCGCCGGCGATCGCCGCCGACCAGCCGCCCAGGATGCTTTCAAGCGAGGCGCGATAGGAGTTGCGCAGGGCGTCCATGGCCCGGTCGACGCGACGGGCCAGCCAGCCCTCGCCATGGGCGGGCCGCAGCAGTTTGGAGGCCATCATCGGCGACAGCGACAACGCCAGCAGAGCCGAGAAGCCGACGGCGGCCGCGATGGCCACGGCCAGCTCGACGAACAGGCGGCCGATATAGCCTGGCAAGAACATCAGCGGCGCGAACACCGAGATCAGCACAATCGTCGTCGCGACGACGGCGAAGAACACCTGGCGGGTGCCGCGCTCGGCGGCGACCAGGGCCGGCTCCCCTTCGTCGACCCGGCGCTGGATGTTCTCGACCACGACGATGGCGTCGTCGACCACCAGGCCGACGGCCAGCACCAGGGCCAGCAGGGTCAAGAGGTTCAGCGAGAAGCCCAGCGGGGCCAGGATGATGAAGGTCGACAGGATGCAGATCGGCGCGACGATCGACGGAATCAGCGCCGAGCGCCAGCTGCCCAGGAAGATCAGGTTGACCAGCACGACGAGGCTGATCGACATGCCCATGGTGATCCAGACCTCGTGGATGGCCTCGGCGGTGAACACCGAGTTGTCCACGGCCACGACCATCTTGGTGCCGGGGGGCAGGCTTTCGTTGATCGCGTCCACTTCCTTGCGGACGGCCTCGGAGATGGCGACGTCGTTGGCCTGGGACTGGCGGGTCAGGCCGATGCCGACCTGGTCGATGCCGTTGCCGCGGAACATGCGGCGGCGCTCGTCCGGACCTTCCTCAATCCGCGCGACGTCACCCAGGCGCAGCACATAGCCGCCGGCGTTGGCCGGCCGCAGCGGCAGGCGGGCGAAGTCCTCGGGCTTGGAATAGGAGCGGGCGACCCGGATCGTGAAGTCCTTGGCCGTGCTCTCCAGCGAGCCGGCCGGAAGTTCCAGGTTCTGGGCGTTCAGGGCGTTCTCGACATCGTCCACCGAGACGCCGCGCGCGGCCATCTCATTGGCGTCCAGCCAGATCCGCATGGCGTAGATCTTGGCCCCGAACAGGTTGGCCTGGGCCACGCCGTCGATGGTCGACATCCGCTCGACCAGATAGCGGTCGGCGTAGTCGGCCAGCTGCAGCTGGTCCAGCGTGGTCGAGGTCAGGTTCAGGATGATGATCGGCGAGGCGTCGGCGTTGGCCTTGGCGATCTGCGGGGGATCGGCCTGGTCCGGCAGGTTGCTGGTCACCCGGCTGACGGCGTCGCGCACGTCGTTGGCGGCCGCGTCGAGGTCACGGTCCAGATTGAAGGTGATGGTGATCTGCGAGCGGCCGTCGCGCGACGAGCTGTTGACGCGATCGATGCCCTGGATGCCGGCCGCCTGGCGCTCGATCACCTGGGTGATGCGCTCTTCGATGACCTCGGCCGAGGCGCCGCGATAGCTGGTCGAGATCGACACCACGGGGGGATCGACACTGGGCAGCTCGCGGATCGGCAGCGAGGTGAACGCCGCTAGGCCGATGACGCAGAGAATGATCGCCGCGACGGCGGCGAATACCGGACGACGGACGGAAAGATCGGACAGCATCAGCCGGCCTTCCGGTCAGCGCCGCCTTTTTGACCGCCGCCTTTTTGACCCTTGCCGTCCTTGCCGCCTTGGCCGCTCCCGATGGGTGCGCCGTCCTGGATGCGGTTGAGGCCGTCGGCGACGATCTTGTCGCCCGTCTTCAGGCCGGCGCGGATTTCGACGAAGCCATCCTGGGTGATGCCGGTGTCGACATCGGTGCGGCGGGCGACCATGCCCTTGGGGCCCTTGGCGATGCGGTAGACCGACGCCTGATTGCCTTCGAACTGCACGGCCGCTTCCGGCACGGCCACGCTCTGGCGAACGCCCTGGTCGATGGCGACCTTGACCAGCATGCCCGGCTTCAGGCGTCCGCCGGCGTTCGGAAACTCGGCGCGGGCCTTGATGGCGCGGGTGGTCGGGTCGATGCGGGTGTCGATCTGGGCGATGCGGCCCTGGAAGGTCTCGCCCGGCAAGGCGTCGGGACGGGCGGCGATCGGCAGGCCGACCCGCAGGGTCGAGAGGTAGCGATCAGGCACCGAGAAATCGACGCGGATCACCGACAGATCGTCCAGGCTGACGATCGCGGTGCCGGGGCTGATCAGCATGCCCGGCGCGACGTCTGAAATCCCGACCCGGCCCGCGAACGGCGCGCGGATCACGCGATCCAGCTTGTTGGCCTGGGCCGAGGCGACGGCGGCCTTGGCGGATTCCAGAGCGGCCAGATATTGCTCGGCGGTGGCGCGGGGGGCGATGCCCTTGTCGGCCAGGGCCTTCCAGCGATCGTGGTCGCGCTGGGCCTGGGCGACCCGGACCTTGGCTTCCAGGATCCCGGCGTCCTCGGACTCGGCCTTCAGCTCGACCAGCACCTGGCCGCGCGAGACCGCCTGACCGTCGGTGAAGTGCACGGCGGTGATAAGTTCGGCGGTGTTGGAGGTGATCGTCACCGACTGCCGGCCCTTGGCCGCGCCCAGCACTTCGATGCGATCCGTGAACGGCCGCTCGCCGACCACCATCTGCGAGACGCTGGTCGCGCGTCCGCCGCCGGCGCCCCCGCCCTTGGCTTCCTTGTTGGCGAAAGCCAGCTTCAGGCCGCCCACCACCAGCATGAGGACAACGGCGACCAGGGCCACCACGAGGAAGAAGTGCCTACGGATCAAGGAAACGCTCCGGGCGCCGAGCGGACTCGGCAAAGCTATAAGTGCGGCGAGATATGACCGCAGCCTAAAGCGACGTCCAGTGACACGCGGATGACGGACTATTTCAGCGCTGCAACAAGCTAGAACCTGCGCCACAGAGCGACGACGGCGCCACGATCGCGGGCGGTGTCCCGACCCGACACCGTGTCGCGCCATCCGGCCTGCGCGCTCCAGTCGCCGAACGATCGCACGACGGAGAATTCAGTCTTCAGCCAGCGCGCCCGCACAGACCTGTCGTCGGCCTGGCCGGCGTAGGTCTGGGCCAGCAACTCCCAATGATCGTTCGGCTTGAGACCCAGGGTGGCGTCGAAGCGATTTTCGTCGGCCAGGCCCTGGCGGCGCACGCGCGCGGCCTGCAGATCGACATAGACCTTGCGTCCGCGCCAAACGCCCGAGCGGCCGTAAAGCACGCGCGCTTCCAGGTCCAAGCTGCCCTTGCCCGGCGCCGCGTAGCCGGCGTTGCGGCCTTCACCAGGCTCGGCCGCGCCCAGGTGAACGGCCAGCGACGAGCGGTCGGTGCGACGCGCCGTCCAGCGCAGGCCGAGTTCGATCGGGCCGCGCCCTGAATAATCGATCCATCGATCTTCGCCGCGCGTAACCCCGGCCTTGGCCTGAAGGGTCAGGCGCGAGGTCAGGCCGTGTTCGACGAAGAGCGAGAGGTTCTCGTCGCGTCGACGCGCCACGGCGATCAGGCCGCCTTGGGAGTCGTACCCCTGGCTGGCGCCCGTCCGCTCATACTTGGCGATCACCTGGGTCTTGCCGCGTTCCAAGGGCCAGGCGCCGGCCCAAGCCGCGCCAGTCTCCAGGCACGAAAAAGCCGCCGCGATCGCCAGGACCGCGACGGCTTTCGTGCGCTCGGAAACAGCGGTTAGTCCGCGTAGCCGGGCAGCTCGCGATCCAGCTTGCGCAGACAGCCCGGCCAGGCCAGGCCGCCGATCATGCCCATGCCCATGCCGGTCTGCTTGCGCACCTCCTCCTGCGCGCCCTCGGGCGCCAGAAGGACGTTGTCGCGTCCGATCGACAGAGCCATTACCTGCTGCGCGCACGCTCGCTCCAGAAAGAACATCCCCAACCAGCACTCGGCCGCCGAGCCGCCCACGGACAGGGTGCCGTGGTTGCGCAGCATCATCAGCTTCTTGGATCCGAGATCGGCGACCAGCCGCTCACGCTCGTCCAAGTTGAGAGCAATCCCTTCATAGTCGTGATAGGCGAGTTGAGGCAAGACGATTAGCGAATGTTGAGTCAGCGGCAGGAGGCCGTGCTTGTGCGCCGCCACCGCCACGCCCTGGTCGCTATGCAGGTGCATGACGAAGTGGGCGTCCTCGCGGGCGGCGTGGATGGCCGAATGGATCGTGAAGCCCGCCGGATTGATGAAGTAGGGCGTCTTGTCGATGACATTGCCGTCGAGGTCGACCTTGACTAGGCACGAGGCGGTCATCTCACCGAAGAACATCCCGTACGGATTGATCAGGAAGTGATGCTCGGGCCCGGGGATGCGGGCCGAGATGTGGGTGAAGATCATGTCGTCCCAGCCGTGCAGGGCCACGAGACGATAGAGGGCGGCGAGATCGACCCGCGCCTGCCATTCCGCGTCGCTGACCTTGCCCTTGAGGGACATGATGGGCAGAGCACCGTCGGCCATGGTGGGCCTCCCATAGGTTATCATTGTTGAGTTAGCGTCGCGCCGGGCCGCCGCACCGTCAAGAGGCAGCCGTCGAGAGACCCGATAAACCGCCCTGCCCGCTTGCCAGCGGGGCCGTGGCGTCGGACCGTCTCTTCGAACGAAGGGGAATCGCCAACGATGCTGACGCTGCTGGGCGTGGCGGTGATCGTGCTGGGCTTCGCCCTGCGCTTCAATCCGCTGCTGGTCGTCATCGCCGCCGCCATGACCTCGGGGCTGGCCGCCGGCCTCGCGCCGCTGGAGGTGCTGGCCGCGTTCGGCAAGGCGTTCAACACCAACCGCTATGTCACCGTCGCCTGGGTGGTCCTGCCCGCCATCGGGGTGCTGGAGCGGGCCGGCCTGAAGGAGCAGGCGCGAAGGACCATCCAGAGCCTGCGCGCGGCGACGCCGGGCCGGGTCCTTCTGGCCTATCTGGCCCTTCGCCAGGTTTCGGCGGCCCTGGGCCTGACCCATGTCGCCGGCCAGGCCCAGACCGTGCGCCCCCTGCTGGCGCCGATGGCCGAAGCCACGGCCGAGCCCCTGTCGGACGCGCGGCGCGACCGCGTCAGGGCCATGAGCGCGGCCACCGACAATGTCGGCCTGTTCTTCGGCGAGGACATCTTCCTGGCCATCGGCTCGATCCTGCTGATCGTCGGCTTCCTGGACCAGAGCGGCATCACCGTGGAGCCGCTGGCCCTGTCGGTCTGGGCGATCCCGACCGCCATCGCCGCCTTCGTCATCCACGGCGCCCGGCTGCTGCTGTTCGATCGCGGTCTGGCCCAAGGGCCTCACGAGGCGGAGGACGCGGCATGATCGGCCTGCCGCTCGTCTACCTGCTGGCCAGCCTGATGTTCGCGGCCTTCGCGGTCTTGAGCGCCGCCGATCGTGAGAACCGCAAGCGCTTTGGCAACGCCGCCTTCTGGGGCCTGTTCGCGGTGAGCTTCCTGATCGGCGACCGCCTGGGCGACCTCGGCAACGGCTTCCTCGCCTTGGCCTTGGCCCTGATCTCCGGGACCGGCCAGCTGGGCGTCGGCGCGCCCAGGACCACTTCTCCGGACGAGCGGGAAAGCCTGGCGGCGACATATGGCGCGCGGCTCTTCATCCCGGCCCTGGTCATTCCGGTGCTGGTGCTGGCCGGCTCCCTGACCTTCAAGCGGCTGACGCTGCACGGCGCGCCGCTGGTCGACCCCAAGCAGGCGACGCTGATCTCGCTGGCCCTGGCCGCCCTGGTCGCCGCCATCCTGGCCAAGCTCATGTTCCGCCAGCCCGCGTCAGCACCCCTGCAGGAAGGCCGGCGGCTGATGGACCTGGTCGGCTGGGCCGCCCTGCTGCCGCAGATGCTGGCGGCCCTGGGGGCGGTGTTCGCCTTGGCGGGGGTCGGCAAGACGATCGGCGAAATCGCCGTGCAGCTCACGCCCATCGACAGCCGCTTCGCCGTCGTCGCCGCCTACTGCGTCGGCATGGCGGTCTTCACGATGATGATGGGCAACGCCTTCGCGGCCTTCCCGGTCATGACCGCTGGCATCGCCCTGCCCCTGGTCATCGGCCGCTTCGGGGGCGATCCGGCCGTGGTCTGCGCCATCGGCATGCTGTCGGGCTTCTGCGGCACCCTGCTGACGCCGCTCGCCGCCAATTTCAACCTTGTGCCGGCCGCTCTGCTGCAGTTGAAGGACCGCTACGCCGTGATCCGCGCCCAGGCGCCGACCGCGGTGCTGATGCTGATCGTCAATGTGGTCCTGATGAACGCCCTAGCCTTTCACCGATGAGCCTGGCCCGCTCCACCGCCTCGCGCTTCGCCAAGATCGCCCTGGGTCACCTGACCCGCGAGTACCCCAACAAGCTTGACCACGTGATGGCCGGACCGGATGACGTCCGCTCGCCGCGCGACCTGCACCCGATCTTCTACGGCAGCTTCGATTGGCACTCGTGCGTGCACGGCTATTGGCTGCTGGCCACCCTGCTGCGCCTGCGCCCCGAGATGGTTGAGGCCGAGACCATCATCGCCCTGTTCGACGACGCCTTCACCGCCGAGAAGGTCGCCGTCGAGGTCGCCTATGTGGTCCGCCCGGAGAGCCGCGGCTTCGAACGCCCCTACGGCTGGGCCTGGAGCCTGATGCTGCAGGCCGAACTGCTGCGACACGATCGCCCCTGGGCCGCCGCCCACGCGCCGCTGGCCGCCGCCTTCAAGGCGCGGTTCGAGACCTTCCTGCCGATCGCCGACTATCCGGTCCGCGCCGGGACCCACTACAACACCGCCTTCGCCCTGGTCCTGGCCAGCGAATACGCCGAGATGACCGGCGACGCCGCCTTCCTGAGCCTGCTCCGGAGTCGGGCCCTGGTCTGGTACGGCCAGGACGCCGCCTGCCAGGCCTGGGAGCCGTCGGGCGACGACTTCCTCTCGCCGGCCCTGATCGAGGCCGAGGCCATGCGCCGCCTGCTGCCGCGCGACAGCTTCGACCTGTGGTTCCCGCGTTTCCTGCCCGACTTGGCCGACAGGCAGCCGGCGACCCTGTTCACGCCGGCCAGGGTCAGCGACCGCAGCGACGGCAAGATCGCCCACCTGGACGGATTGAACCTGTCGCGCGCCTGGTGCTGGCGCCTGCTGGCCGCCGCCATGTCCGAGCACGATCCCGCCAAGCGACATGCGATCAACGCCGCGATGAGCCACCTAGGGGCCGCCGTGCCGCACGTCTCGGGCGACTATATGGGCGAGCACTGGCTGGCGACCTTCGCCCTGCTCGCGCTGGAGAACGGCTGAGTTCCGCCCGCGGCGGCAAAGTCCGCCCACTGTTTACAATCCTTGACAATGAACTCGAACTGGCTCGCCCTAAGGGTGTCTACGCGTCCTAGCCGAGACGCGAGTCGCATCAGGGAGCTCGTCGTCATGAAGGACGCCGCGAACTGCCAGCGTATCGAGATCGCCCCCGTGTCCGAGGGCTGGGTCGTCACTGAAGATGGCCGACCAGCCGGCTTTTTCGATAGCGCCGAAACCGCCTATCAACGCGCGCTCGCCATCTGCGCCGAGCTGTTCGAGCGGGGCGTGGCCGCGCGGGTCTACGAGCTTCCAGCACCAGCCTGAGCCGCGACCATCGCCGCCGCGCTGCGGATGCGAGCCTCTAGGGACACGCCAGGCGACCTTTACAATCCTTAACAATCATTGGGCGAGGTTAGGGGCTAGCATCGCCCTTCGGGGATCGATCCGCCGCGCCCTACCCGGGGCGCGGTCCGCGGAAGCCACATCATGGCCCATACGCCTAGTGTTCAGACACCCAACGCCCAGACGCGCAATCACCTGCGCCACGAGATCCGTATCTTCCTGATCATCAGCGCGGGCGCCTTCGCCCTGGGGCTGGCGATCGGTTTCACGGTCCTGGGCCTCAACTAAGCGGCGTCAGTCGTCGCGATTGCCCTTCATCAGGCGCGCCTTGTCACGCGCCCAGTCGCGGGCGGCCTCGGTCTCGCGCTTGTCGTGGTTCTTCTTGCCCTTGGCGAGGCCGATCTCGAGCTTGGCCAGGCCCTTCTCGTTCCAATAGAGCTTCAGCGGGATCATCGTCCGGCCGTCGCGCTGCACGGCGCCGATCAACTTGTCGATCTGCTTGCGGTGCAGCAGCAGCTTCCGGTGACGGCGCGGCTCGTGGTTGAAGCGGTTGGCGTGGCCGTAGGGCGGGATGTCGGCGTTGATCAGCTTGATCTCGCGCCCTTCGACCGAGGCGTAGGATTCAGCGATATTGGCCCGGCCGACGCGCAGCGATTTCACTTCGGTGCCGGTCAGCATGATCCCGGCCTCGAAGGTCTCCTCGATGAAGTAGTCGTACCGGGCGCGCCGGTTCTCCGCGATCGGCTTGGTCATTACTGCAGGCCAGCCTCGCGCATGGCCTCCAGGATGACCGGACGCACCGCTTGCGCGCACGGGGTGATCGGCAGGCGAACGTCTTCCGAGCACAGGCCCAGCTGCGCCATGGCGAACTTGGTCGGGGCCGGCGAGGAATCCAGGAACAGGGCCTTGTGCAGGCGCACCAGGCGGTCCTGCCAGTAGAGGCCCGTTTCCCAGGCGCCCTGCATGCAGGCGTTCATGAAGGCCGAGCAAGCTTCCGGGGCGACGTTGGACGTCACCGAGATCACGCCGTGGCCGCCGTGGGCCATGTAGCCCAAGGCCGTCGGGTCGTCACCGGTGAGCAGCACCCAGTCAGGCCCGCACATCAGGCGCTGGAAGCTGATCCGGGTCAGGTCTCCGGTCGCGTCCTTGATGCCGATGATGTTGGGCAGCTTCGACAGGCGCTCCAGAGTCTCGTTGGAGATGTCGACGCCCGAACGGCTCGGCACGTTGTAGACGAACACCGGCAGCTCGACGGCGTCGTTGATCGCCTTGTAGTGCTGGTACATGCCCTCCTGGCTGGGGCGATTGTAGTACGGCGTCACCACCAGGGCGGCGTCGGCGCCGACGGCCTTGGCGTGGCGCGCCAGCATGATGGCTTCGTCGGTCGAATTGCTGCCCGCTCCGGCGATGACCGGCACGCGGCCGGCGGTCGTCTTCACGCACAGCTCGACCACGCGCTTGTGCTCGTCATGCGACAGGGTCGAGGTCTCGCCGGTGGTGCCGACCGGCACCAGGCCGTGCACGCCGCCCGAGATCTGGCGCTCGACCAGCTGCACGAAGGCTTTCTCGTCCACCTCACCGTCCCGGAACGGCGTGACGAGGGCCGGAAGAACGCCCTTGAACGGAGAATGGACCATGACTTGCAAATTGCCGTGAGGAGACGCCGCATCGGTTGCGGCAGGAGGATGGGGGCGGACAATATGTCCCTGCCCCGTCGCACCGCAACCGGTGCTTCGGAACAGTTGCGGATTTGAGGGGGGATGGCCCTCCGGTCAAGCCCGCCAACGGGACTTAAACCTATTAGGGCCTGAATCGTCGCATAGGGGGACGGCTTCGATTCGAGTACAAGGCTCTTCGGGGGCCTGATTTATGGAGAGCGTTTTGGCTTCAGTGGCGCGTCGGATTCTGCTCGGGGGAGCTTGCATCGTGGCCATGGTCGGGGCGGCGGACGCCCAGACCTCGACCGGTTACGCCACTTCCCAGGGTCAATTTGGCCAGAACGCGCCCGGCCTGATCACGACGCCGCCGACCGCCGTCTCGTCCGCCCTCACCGACACCGACGCGGCCAATCTGCAGACCGCCCTGGCGGCCGCCAAGCGCGGCGACGTCTCGGGCGCGCGCATGGCCATGGACAGCGTGCAGGACCCGATCGCCAAGAAGATCGCCCAGTGGCAGTTGGTGGACAATAACGCCGAGGCGATGAGCTTCTTCGAGCTGGACGCCGCCCGCCGCGACCTGGCCGGCTGGCCGCGCGGCGCCCGCCGCGACGCCGCCGCCGAAAAGACCCTCTCGACCTCCGGCCTTGATCCCGCCCGCATCGTCGCCTGGTTCGGCGGCGCCCAGCCGGCCACCGCCGAGGGCGCCATGACCCTGGCCAGCGCCTGGCAGGCGACCGGCAAGACCAAGGAGGCCACCGACCTCATCCGCCGCACCTTCCGAGACAAGGTGTTCGAGGCCGACGCCCAGCGCGCCATGATCGCTCGGTTCGGCGGCATGCTGACCGCCGACGACTACGCCCGCCGCGCCGACATCCTGCTCTACGGCCAGCAAGGCCCGGCCGCGCGCGACCTGGTCGCTCTGCTGTCCGAGAACCAGCTGGCCACGGCCCGGGTGCGGATGGCCTATCGCGCCAACTCGAGCAGCGCCAACGACCTCTACAACAACCTGACGCCGGACCTGCAGGTCTCGCCGGGCGTGGTGTTCGAGCGCGCCGCCTATCTTCGCCGCAAGGGCATGGACACCCTGGCGCTGCCGATGGTGGTCAATTTCCCCGCCCCGCCGACCGAGGAGGCCTCGACGGCCATCTGGAAGGAGCGCAAGCAGCTGATCGTCTCGGCCCTGCGCGCGGGCGACAGCAGCGGCGCCTATGCGGCGGCCGACAACACCCAGGCCCTGGCTCCCGCCGATATCGCCGAATCCGAGTTCTACGCCGGCTGGATCGCCCTGACCCGCCTGAAGAACGCCGACGCCGCCGCCGCCCACTTCGCCCAGATCGCCGCCGTCGGCGCCTCGCCGATCACCAAGGGCCGCGCCCTCTACTGGCAGGGCCGCGCGGCCCAGGCGCAGGGCGACCCGATCGCCGCCCAGGCCTTCTACGCCGAGGGCGCACGCTACATCACCACCTTCTACGGCCAGCTGGCCGCTGAGAAGGCGGGCCTGAAGGAACTGCGCCTGGACCGCGACCCGGTCATCACCCAGGCCGACCGCGCCCGCTTCTATGGCCGCGAGCAAGTCCGCGCCGCCCGGATCCTGGCCGACATCGGCTCCAAGGATCTGTTCCGCAGCCTGGTGCTCTATATCGACGACACCCTGCCCAACGCCGAGGAGTCCGCCCTGCTGGTCGACTTCGCGCGCGGCTACGGCGACCAGGACCTGGCCATGCGGGCCGTGCGCACCGCCGCCCAGCGCGGCATGATCCTGGCCGAGCGCGGCTATCCGCTGCTGGACCATCACTTCACGCCGGGTCCGGGCGCGGCCGAGACGGCCTTCGTCTATTCGATCTCGCGCCAGGAAAGCAATTTCGACCCGGCCGCCCGTTCGGGCGTCGGCGCGCGCGGCATGATGCAGTTGATGCCCGCGACCGCCTCGCTGGTGGCCCGCAAACTGGGTGAGAACCACTCGATCGATCGCCTCGGCGAGGCCTCGTACAACATGCGTCTGGGCTCGGTGTACCTGGGTGACATGATCAGCGGCTTCCGCGGCTCGTACATCATGGCCGCCGCCGCCTACAACGCCGGCCCCGGCCGGCCCGCGGCATGGGCTGGCCTTTGTGGCGATCCGCGCGGCGCGGGCACCGATCCGCTCGACTTCATCGAGTGCATCCCGTTCTCCGAGACCCGCAACTACGTGATGCGGACCCTGGAGACGACCATGGTCTATCGCGCTCGCCTGAACGGCGGCGTCGCCCCGCTGACCCTGTCCTCGGACCTGAAGCGCGGCGGCTATGTCTACACGCCGTCGGTGGCCTCGGCGGATACGGGGACGGCGCAGCCCTAGGGGCGCGGTCTAGGCCCGCCGCGCCGCCAGCACCGGCCCGACCTCGGTATCGACCAGTTCGCCGTCCAGCTGGAAGACGTGGCTGAGGATGTCGCGCGACAGCGCCTCGCGTGGCGCCCCCTCGGCGACGATCCGGCCGTGCGAGACCACCACGATCCGATCGCAGGACCGCGCGGCCAGGCCCAGGTCGTGTAGCGTCACGACCACCGCCGCGCCCTTGGCGGCCTCGGCGCGCAGCAAGTCCAGGGTCAACAGTTGGGCGTCGGGATCCAGGCCGGCCACCGGCTCGTCCGCGACCAGCAGCGGCGCGCGGGTGGCCAGGAGGCGCGCCAGCAGCACTCTGGCGCGCTCGCCGCCCGACATGTCGAGCACGCCCCGGTCGGCCAACTCGGCCGCGCCCACACGCGCCAGGCAGTCCAGGGCCAAGGTATCGGCGGCTGCGTCGGCTAGCTCCGTGGCCCCCAAGGCGGCGACCATACGGGCTGGGAGGTTCCACGCCACTCGGCGATCCTGGGGCAGATAACCGACCAGGCGAGTTCGCTCTTGCGGCTCCAATTGGGCAACGAGGCGATCGGACAGACGCGCCTGGCCGGCCGTCAGCGGCAGCAGGCCCAGGCCCGCGCGGAGCAGGCTGGTCTTGCCCGCGCCGTTCGGGCCGACCACGCCGACTACCTCGCCGGTAGCGACCGTGAGCGACGCCGCCTCCAGCACCGACTTGCGGCCTTGCCGGGCCGTAAGGCCCTGCAACGTCCAGAGCGCGCTCATGACCGCCAGCTCCGCGAGGCCCGCCAGGCCAGCAGGGCGAAGGCCGGCGCGCCGAACAGGGCGGTGACGACGCCCAGCTTCAGCTCCTGCTCGGTCGGGATCATCCGGGCGGCGAGATCGGCCAACACCAACAGCAGCGCGCCCGCCAGAGCCGAGGGCCACAGGATCCGCTTGGGGTCATCCTTGACCAGGGCCCGCACCAGGTGCGGCGCGGCCAGGCCGACGAAGCCGATCACGCCCGCGGCGGCCACCGCCGCGCCGGTCAGCAGGGCCGAACCGGCCACCGCATAGACCCGCAGCCGCGTCATCGGCAGACCCGACATCCGCGCCGCCTCCTCGCCCAGGGTCAGCATGCGTAGACCCCCGCCCGCCCGCACGCACAGGGCCGCCCCGATCGCCATGGGAACCAGGGCCCGCACGGCGTCCATGGCGTCACGGTTCTCCACCGAGCCCATCAGCCAGGCCAGGATCTCGGCCGTCGCCACCGGTGAGGGCGAAAGATTGAACACCAGGGCCGTCAGGGCCCCGCCGAACGCCGACAGGGCCACGCCGAACAGGATCAGCGCTTCGGGCTCGCGGAACCGCGCGGCCAGGGCCACGACCATGCCGCCGGCGACCAGGGCGCCGACCAGGGCCGACAGCTCTATGGCGCCCGGCAGGGCGGCCAGGCCCGCCGAGATGGCGAACGCCGCGCCAAGACCCGACACCGCCGAGACGCCCAGCACGCCGGGATCGGCCAAGGGATTGCGCAACAGGCCCTGCATGGTCGCGCCGGCCAGGCCGAGCGCGCCGCCGACCAGGGCGGCGACCGCCACGCGCGGCGCGCGGATGGTCCAGAGCACTTCGCCGGGCGGAGAGGCCGGATGGCTCAGGGCCTGGGCATACCGCGCCAGGCTGAACGGCGTCTCGCCCAGCGACACAGCCAGGATCGTCGCGCCGGCCAGGACCAGCAGCATCAGCAGACAAAGACGAACCAGGCTCATCGCGCCGCCTCGGCCAACAAGGCGCTCCCGTCGGCGGCGAACCAACCCGGGCAACCGACCACAGCGCCCGGCAGCGAGGCCAGGGTGCGGGCCTTCACGGCCTTTTCCAGCGCCGCGTGGCGTCCGGGCCCCCAGCGGTCGGCGCCGGCGCGGGTCAGGTCGAAGAAGCCCAGGACCACCGCCGCGGGCGGCTTCATCACCATCCGTTCCAGCGACACCGGCGCGAAGTACGGATCCCTGGAGGCGTTCGAATAGCCGCCCGCCCTGAGCATGGCGTCGATCAGCGTGCCCGGGCCAGCGGTGTAGCCGCCCGGCGTCAGATAAAGGGCCGACCGTCCCTTCCCGGCGCCCGCCGCTTGGGCCAGCCTAGCGTCCATGCGCGCGATCATCGCCTCGCCCTCGGGCCGGCGATCCAGGGCGGTGGCGACCTTGCGGACATTGGCGCGGACCCCGCCGAAGTCAGCCGCGTCGTCGAGGCGAACCGTGGTGACGCCCTTGCGTTCCAGCGCCTTGGACAGCCGGGCGTCACCGCCCCACAGGCGCACCACGACCTCGGGCCTGGCCGCGACCAGGCTTTCGAAGGTGGCGCGCCGCAACGGCAGGCCGACGGCCTCGCGGCGCATGTAGCTGTCACGCGAAATGGCCCGGTGCGAGAGGCCGACGATGCTGTCCCTCGGCGCCAAGGCCAGCACGTACTGGTCGGCGCAGGAGTCGAGGGACATCACGCGCGGCGCGGCCAGAACCGAAGCCGGCGCGAGCGTCATCGCCGCCAGAACAGCGCACAAAGCCTTGGCGGCGTTCACGAAATCAGTCCGTGACCAGGCCGTACAGCAGACCGTCGAGCATGACCTTCATCAGGTGGTCGGCATCGGACCAGTTGCGCGACGGCTTGGTGATCAGCAGCGAGACCAGGCCGTGGCAGCCGCTCCACAGCACCTCGGCCGCCTCTACCGCCGAGCCGGACCGCAGCCGGCCCTGCGCGGCGATCTGGTGCACCGGCTCGCTGAACTTCTCGAAGCAGCGATCGCCCAGCGCCATGACGTCGGCGGACTTGTCCGGCGAGACGTGGTCACCGGTGCTGCAGAAGACCAACTGATAGGTGTTGGGATTGTCCAAGGCGAACTTCATGTACGCCTCGAGCATCACCCGTACGCGCGACACTGGATCGATCGGCTGGGCCGCGATCTCCGTATTGAGCTCCAGCAGACGCTCGATGGCGTCATTGCTGATCTCCATCAGGATCTGATCCTTGTCGCGGAAGTGCATGTAGAGCGCCGTCGACGACACCCCCACCGCATCGGCGATCTTGCGGATCGTGGCGCCGGAATAGCCCTCGGCGATGAAGATCCTCTCCGCCGCGGCCAGGATTTCGCCCCTGCGCAAGTGCCCGTCGCCCTTGGGCTTTCGAGCGGACTTGTGAGGCTTCTTCAGAACGACCGTCACGGACTTGGCTTCCCCTACATTTCCCCCGGACGACACTAAACGGGAATCACTCAGCCGTCGCAAGAACGTGCGTCGCAGGAGAATTCTGGCGGGACGCCGTGAAGATTGTGCGTGAAACGCGCATTTTTCCGTTTGACACCTCATGGTTGCGATTCCGTTATCCACGTCGTTGGGGCGATCGGGCGTTCAGGGGCATCCATGGCGCGGGAAGAAAGACGGCTAGAACCGGCGCTTGCGCCGGCGAGCGGACCTGTGTCCGCCGAACGGATCACCGAGCCGACCATAGCGAGGCAGGGCGAGCGGGACGGCGCCCATCGGACGCTCTCGACAGCCCAGGCATTGTTCGTGGTCCTCGCCGGCCTCGCAACCGTGGTGGGCGTTATCTTCGATCCCGCTTCGGCGATGATCGTCGTGCATCACCTGTTCTTCGCGATCTTCCTGCTGGGCGGCGCCACGCGACTGGCGGCGGCATGCACGCCTTTGCCGCCGGCCCAGTGGCCCACGCTCGCGGACGAAGACCTTCCCACCTACTCGATCATCGCGCCGCTGTATCGGGAGGCGGAGGTCGTCGCCGAACTGGTCCAGAACCTGATGGCCATCGACTATCCACGCGATCGACTCCAGGCCCTGATCGTCCTGGAGGCGGACGACGACGTGACGCTGGCGGCGGCTCGCGCCCTGCCCTTGCCCGCCTTCGTCCAGGTGCTGGTCGCGCCCCCGGGGACGCCCAAGACCAAGCCTCGCGCCTGCAACCATGCGCTCGACCGGGCGCGAGGCGAGTTCGTGGTGATCTACGACGCCGAGGACATGCCCGATCCCGGACAACTGCGCGAAGCCGCCGCGCGCTTCGCCGCTTCCGATACGCGCCTGGCCTGCCTGCAGGCGCCGCTGCGGATCGAGGATCCGGGTTTCTCGCTATTCCTGCCGTCGCAGTTCCGGTTGGAATACGCGGCCCACTTCGAGGTGCTGCTGCCGGCCCTGGCGCGATGGGGCCTGGCGTTTCCGCTGGGCGGTACGAGCAACCACTTCCGGGCGGCCCCGCTCAGGGAAATCGGCGCATGGGACCCCTACAATGTCACCGAGGATGCGGACGTCGGCTTCCGCCTCGCCGCCGCCGGCTATCGCCTGGGCGTCATCCAGCGTCCGACCTGGGAGACCGCCCCGACCACCTGGAGCCAGTGGCTCCCGCAAAGGGCGCGCTGGATCAAGGGCCACATGCAGACCCTGGCCGTCCATGCGCGCGGCCCTGTCCCGCGCCAGCCGCGCAACGCGCTGGCTCTCGTCCTGACCCTGGCGCAGTCGGTCGCCTCCTCACACCTGCATGGACCCGTGATGATGGTCGCCCTGCTGGCGGCGGCCGTCGACTACCTGCCAGATGCCGAGGTCACCATCCCGCTGGCCGACCTCCTGCTTTACGTGCTGGGCTGGGGCTCGGCGGCCGTCGCGGGCGTTCGCGGCGTGATGCGCGCCGGCGGCCAGCCCAGGTCGCTGCATCTCTTCGGCATGGTCGGGTACTGGCTGTTACAGAGCCTGGCGGCGATCAAGGCCCTGCACCAGTTCGTCACCGCGCCGCACCGCTGGGACAAGACCCTGCACGCGCCACGCTCTGGACCGCGCTCTGGACCTTTGGGGCCGTAAGGCGGTATGGGCGGGCGATGGCACCGAAGATCGCCCCCGCCCCCATCGTCATGCGCACCACCGGCTGGGCGGACTACGCCCTGCTCGACAGCGGCAACGGCAAGAAGCTGGAACGCTACGGCCGCTACACGGTCGTGCGCCCCGAGCCGCAGTGCTTCTGGGCTCCGCGCCTGGATCAAAAGGTCTGGGACGACGCCGACGCGGTCTTCGATCCCAGCGACGAGGACGAGGCCGGCCGCTGGCGCTTCAAGGGCAAGCCGATCGAGAAGTTCGACCTGTCCTGGGGCAAGGCCAAGTTCCACGGCCAGTTCACGCCGTTCCGCCACCTGGCCTTCTTCCCCGAGCAGGCCGCCAACTGGTCCTGGCAGGACGAACGGGTGCGCGCCTTCTCGAAAGGCTCGGGGCCGCAACCCAAGATCCTGAACCTGTTCGGCTATACGGGTGTGGCCTCGCTGGTCTGCGCCGCCGCCGGCGCGGCCGTAACCCACGTGGACGCCTCCAAGAAGTCGGTCGGCTTCGCCCGAGAGAACGCCGCCTTCGCGGGCCTGGCCGACAAGCCGATCCGCTGGATCGTGGAGGACGCCCGCAAGTTCGTGGCGCGCGAAGTCCGGCGCGGCAACACCTACGACGGCATCATCCTGGACCCGCCCAAGTTCGGCCGCGGCGCTGACGGCGAGGTCTGGCGGCTCTTCGAGGACCTGGCCGCCCTGACCAAGGACTGCGCGCAGTTGCTCTCCGAGGACGCCTCGTTCCTGCTGATGAACGCCTATGCGGCCCGCGTCTCGGGCGCGGCGATGTCGGGTCTGCTGGCCCAGGAGCTGCAAGGCCGCGGCGGCGTCATCGACTGGGGCGAACTCTCCCTGGTCGAGGAAAAGGGCGACCGCCAGATCGGCCTGTCGTTCTTCGCCCGCTGGTCCGCCCAAAAAGAGATGGGTGAAGGCTGAGCGCGATGAACACCAAGACCGTCACCTCCCTGACCAACAATACCGTCAAGGCCGTCCGCGCCCTGCACATGCGGAAGGAGCGAGAAGAGAGCGGCCTGTTCCTGGCCGAGGGCCTGAAGATCATCATCGAGGCGATCGATTGTGGCCACGCGCCCAAGATCGTCATGTACGGCCCCGACGCGGCCGACCATCCGATGCTGAAGAAGGCCGTCGCCTCGTGCCTGAAGGCCGGCGGCGAGGTCATCGAGGTCAATCGCGAGATCCTGGAAAAAGTCTCGCGTCGCGACAATCCCCAGGCAGTCGTCGCCGTCTTCCAGCAGGTCTACACGTCGCTGTCGGCGATCGTGCCCGAGAGCGCGCCGTGCTGGGTGGCGATGCAGGCCGTCCGCGACCCCGGCAATCTCGGCACCGTCATCCGCACCGCCGATGCGGCAGGGTGCGGCGGGGTGATCCTCGTCGGTGACTGCGTCGATCCCTATTCGGTCGAAGGCGTGCGCGCGACCATGGGCTCGATCTTCGCCGTGAAGATCGCCAAGGCCTCGATCGCCGAATTCCTGGCCTGGCGCGAGACCTGGCCAGGCAGCGTGGTCGGCACCCTGCTGACCGCCACCGTCGACCACAAGTCCGCCGACTATGTGAAGCCGTCGCTCATCCTGATGGGCAACGAGCAGCAGGGCCTGCCACCCGAACTGGCCGCCGCCTGCGACGTCAACGTCAAGATCCCGATGCGCGGCCGGGCCGACAGCCTGAACCTCAGCGTTGCGACCGGCATCATGATCTATACGGTGACCGGCTAGAATCCCTTTCGGAGCGTGGTCGCGATGCGTTGGCTGGTCCTGTCCCTGGCGCTGCTCGCGTCCCCCGCCGCCGCCCTCGCCCAGCAGGTCCCTGACGACAAGGCCGACGTCGCCGTCGCCGCGCCGGCCTGGGCCAAGGACGCCGGTCCGGTCCTGGCCATCGACGCGGCGCACAAGAACTTCCACACCATCGACGGCCGCTACGCCCCGTTCGCCGCCCTGGCGCGCAACGACGGCTATCGCGTGGCCAGCAACGATGCGCCCTTCACGGCCGAGAGCCTGGCCAAGGTCCAACTGCTGGTCATGGCCAACGCCGCCGAGGACCTGACACCGGACGAGATCAAGACCGTCCGCGCCTGGGTCGAGGCTGGTGGGTCTCTGCTGCTGATCGCCGACCACATGCCCTTCGCCCACGCCGCGAACGGTCTGGCCCAGGCGTTCGGCTTCCAGTTCGAGGACAGCTACGCCTTCGAGGCCGTGCGCGGTCCCGAACAGTTCTCCAAGGCTAACGGCCGTCTGACCGACAGTCCGATCAGCCGCGGCGAGGTCAAGGGGACGTCGGTCGACAGCGTCTACGCCTTCACCGGCACGGTGCTGCACGCGCCGCCCGAAGCGACCGTGGTCATGCGCCTGGGGACCGGCTGGCAAATTCTCTATCCGAAGGAACCGTGGAAGTTCGACGGCGTCCCCGAGCGAAAATCCGACGACAAGGACCTGCGCGGCGCGGTGATAAACGTCGGCAAGGGCCGCGTTGCCATGTTCAGCGAGGCGGCCATGTTCAGCGCCCAGCGCAGCGGCCAGGGCGGCTTCATGGGCTTCAACTATCCGCAAGCCAACCAGAACAAGCCGTTCATCCTGAACGTCCTGCGCTGGCTGGGCCGGGCGCACTAGGTCCCGCGCGGTTTCGCCCGCGTGGTGGGTGCGGCGTTGGCGGGGTCGTCCGGCCAGACGTGGCGGGGATAGCGGCCCTTCATCTCCACCTTCACCTCGCGCCACGAGCCCTTCCAGAAGCCGGGCAGGTCACGGGTGATCTGGATCGGCTTGTGGCCCGGCGACAGCAGCGACAGCACCAGAGGCACCTTGCCGCCGGCGATGCTGGGATGCTCGGTCAGGCCGAACAGTTCCTGCACCCGGATGTCGATGCGCGGGCCGGCCTCGGCGGCGTAGTCGATGGCCACGGTGGTGCCGGTCGGCGCCTTGAAGCGGGCCGGCAGCATCTGGTCGACCTTCTGCTGCAGGTCCCAGGCGACCAGCGAGCGGATCGCCCCTTCGAGGCTGCTCTCGTCTAGGCTGGCGAGCGAGGAACGGCCATGCAGCAAGGGCTCCAGCCATTCGCCCAGGCGGGCGATCAGGGCCCCGTCCGACAGGTCCGGCCAGGCCTCGCCGTCTAGCGACCGCAGGAAGGCGACCCGACTGCGGAAGCCCTCGACGCCCTGCCCCAGCCTGAGGCCCGAGAGGCCATCGGCGCGGACCTGATCCATCAGCGCGCCGGCGATCATGGCTGGGTCGGGGTTCTCGATCAGGCGCTCTTCCAGCACCAGCCGGCCCAGCCGCAGCAGGCGCTTGGCGCGCACCCTGCCGCCGGAGGTCTCCAGGCGATCCTCGGCGACCAGACGGTCGGCGAAGGTCTCGCGCAGCTCGGCCTCGTCGACGGCGGCGGCCAGCAGGATGCGGTCGCGGCTGTCCCCGCCGCCCAACTCGCCCACGGCCAGCCAGGCCTCGCGGGCCAGGGGATCGGTGGGCTCCAGATAGACCCCGCGCCCGCCGGCCAGCTGGAACTCGCCAGGCTTGCCACGCGCCTTGGCCACCCGCTCGGGATAGGCCTCGGCCAGCATCAGGCCGGTTTCCAGCGCCTTGGCGCCGGAACGCTTGCCGGCGGCGCGGCTCCAGCGCTCGACCAGGGCCATGGCGTCGCGCGCCCTAGGCGAGCGGTCGCGGTGCAGGTTTTCCAGCCGCCGACGCAGATCGATATCCTTCCCGCCCAGGCCTTGCTCCGTCAGGACGGCGGCGATCTCGGCGCCCTCACGGGCCTGGCCCGAGGCGGCGGCGCGGACGACCATGTGCGCCAAGCGCGGCGGCAGCGGCATCTCGGCCAGGGCCTTGCCGTGAGGGGTCAGATCGCCCTGCCCGTCCAGCGCCTGGATGCGAGCGAGCAAGGTCCGCGCCTCGGCGAAGGCGGCGGCGGGCGGCGGGTCGAGGAAGGTCAGGCCCGACGGATCGCGCGCGCCCCAACGCGCGAGATCCAACGCCAGACGCGAGAGGTCGGCCTCCAGGATCTCCGGCCGAGCGAAGGCGGTCAGCGCCCGGGTCTCTGGCTCATCCCAAAGGCGATAGCAGACCCCGGGCTCGGTCCGGCCGGCGCGGCCTCGGCGCTGATCGGCGGCGGCGCGGCTGACGCGGACGGTGTCCAGCCGGGTGATGCCCGAGGCCGGATCATAGCGCGGCACGCGGGCCAGGCCCGCGTCGATCACCACGCGCACGCCTTCGATAGTCAGGCTGGTCTCGGCGATCGAGGTGGCGAGCACGACCTTCCGGCGGCCGGCGGGCGCGGCGGCGATGGCGCGGTCCTGCACGGCCGGCTCTAGCGCGCCATACAACGGCGCCACATCGACATCCGGACGACGCAGACGCTCATTCAGCCAGCTTTCGGCGCGGCGGATCTCACCCTGGCCCGGCAGGAAGACAAGGACGCTACCGCTCTCCTCGGCCAGCGCCCGTTCGACGGCGCGGCCGACGCGCTCCTCCAAACGCTGGCGCTCATCGCGGCCGAGATAGCGCGTGTCGACCGGGAACATCCGGCCCTGGCTCTCGATGATCGGCGCATCGGCCAGCAGCGAAGAGATGCGCGCGCCATCAAGGGTCGCCGACATCACCAACAAGCGAAGGTCATCGCGCAGCACGCTCTGGACGTCGCGGGCGAAGGCCAGCCCCAGGTCGGCGTCCAGGCTGCGCTCGTGGAATTCGTCGAACAGCACGGCGGCGACGTCGTCGAGTCCCGGATCGTCGAGAATCATCCGGGTGAAGACGCCCTCGGTGACCACTTCGATGCGGGTCTTGGCCGAAACCTTCGACTGCAGGCGAACGCGGAAGCCCACCGTCTCACCGACGGATTCGCCGAGATTGGCGGCCATGCGCGCGGCGGCCGCGCGGGCGGCCAGGCGTCGAGGCTCCAGGACGATCAGCTTTCGCCCCTGGACCCACGGCTCTTCCAGCAACGCCAAGGGAACGGCCGTCGTCTTGCCCGCCCCGGGCGGCGCGACGAGCACGGCGGCTTCCCGCCCGGCGAGGGCGCCTTTCAGCGCTGGAAGGGCCTCGAAAATGGGCAACATCGCGCCCGCTTTAGCGGTCACGCCGTCCGCAGCCAAGCAAGTCTGGACTAGCGGGGCTCGCGGAGAACATTTACGCGCTTCCACCGCTTGGCCTTGACCCCATGCTCATAAACGGGTCACGGTCCGCAAAATTTTCTAAAGGCGACCCCCGGGGGGAGTCTTGCCTAAATCAGGAGGAACTATGTGGCGCGTAAAATCGCTTGATGCGATCCTAGCGACGGCTGAGAAAAAATCCCTTCACCGCTCGCTTGGCCCCGTGCAGCTGACGCTGCTGGGTGTCGGCGCGATCATCGGCACGGGCATCTTCGTTCTGACCGCCGCCGCCGCCCAGAAGGCCGGCCCGGGCATGGTGTGGAGCTTCGTGATCGCCGGCGCCGTCTGCGCCTTCGCCGCGCTCTGCTACTCCGAACTGGCCTCGATGGTTCCCGTCTCGGGCTCCGCCTATACCTACTCCTACGCCGTGATGGGCGAACTGCTGGCCTGGATGGTCGGCTGGGCCCTGATCCTGGAATACGCCGTCGCCGCCAGCGCCGTTTCGGTCGGCTGGTCCGGATACTTCCTGGGGCTGATCGAGAACGCGCTAGGTTTCCACTGGCCTGATCTGTTGCGACAGGGACCGACCTGGTCGCTGAACGGCTTCATCCCGGCCGCCGACTTCAGCCACGGCATCGTCAACGTCCCGGCCATCGTCGTGGCCCTGGCCGTGACCGCCCTGCTGGTGCTTGGCACGACCGAGAGCGCTCGCGTCAACGCCGTCCTGGTGGCGATCAAGGTCACCGCCCTGACCGTCTTCATCGTCATGGCCATTCCGGTCCTGAAGACCGGCAACTTCTCGCCGTTCACCCCGAACGGCTGGTTCGGTCCGGCCGGCACCACCGGCATGGGCGTGGTCGGCGCCGCCGCCTCGATCTTCTTCGCCTATGTGGGCTTCGACGCCGTCTCCACGGCCGCCGAGGAAACCAAGAACCCGCAGCGCAACGTTCCGATCGGTCTGATCGGCTCGCTGGCCCTCTGCACGGTCTTCTATCTGCTGGTCGCCGCCGGCGCGATCGGCGCCATCGGCGCTCAGCCGGTGCTCGGCGCTGACGGCTCGGCCGTCCAGCCGGGTTCGGCCGCGTTCACCGCCGCCTGCGCGCTGGCCGCCAACAAGGATCAACTGGTCTGCTCGAACGAGGCCCTGGCCCACGTCCTGCGCATGATCGACTTCCCGGTCCTCGGCAACCTGCTGGGCCTGGCCGCCAACCTGGCCCTGCCCTCGGTCATCCTGATGATGATCTACGGTCAGACCCGCATCTTCTTCGTCATGGCCCGCGACGGCCTGCTGCCGGAGAAGCTCGCGTCCATCCACCCGAAGTTCAAGACGCCGCACATCGTGACCATCGTCACGGGTCTGTTCGTGGCCTTGGCCGCCGCGTTCTTCCCGGTCGGTCAGCTGGCCGACATCTCGAACTCGGGCACGCTGTTCGCCTTCTTCATGGTCGCCATCGCGGTCATGGTCCTGCGCAAGAAGGACCCGACCCGTCACCGTCCGTTCCGCACCCCGTTCATCTGGGTCGTCGCGCCGGTCGCCATGCTCGGCTGCGCGGTGCTCTACTTCAACCTGCCGTTCGAAGCGATGATGGTTCTGCCGATCTGGGGCGCCCTGGGTCTGGCGATCTACTTCGCCTACGGCTACCGCAAGAGCCATGTCGGCCGCGGCCTGTTCGACGTTCCGGAACTGGATCCGAACGCGCCGGCCACGGGTATTCCCTCGATGCCGGGCGCTCCGGCCCCGGGCTCGAAGGAAGAACGCGATTGATCTTCGGCCGATAGGCTTTAGGTCGGAAAGGGCGGGCGCTTCGGCTCCCGCCCTTTTCTTTTGGAGTTCGGTCTGATGACCATGCCCATCGGCGCCGTGATCGCCCCGGTTACACCCCTGCAGCAGAACTGCACGATCGTCTGGTGCACCAAGACGATGAAAGCCGCCGTCATCGATCCGGGCGGTGAGGTCGACCGTCTGCTCAAGGCCATCGCCGACAAGGGCCTGACCCTCGACAAGATCTGGGTCACCCACGGCCACATGGACCACGCCGGCGGCGCGGCCGAGCTGAAGGTCCGCACCGGCGTCCCCATCGAGGGCCCGCACGAGGACGACCAGTTCTGGATCGACCAGATCCAGCAGAGCGGCGAGATGTACGGCATGCCCGAGGCGAGGATCTTCGTCACCGACCGCTGGCTCAAGGATGGCGACACCGTCACCCTGGGCGAGACCGAGTGGGAGATCTTCCACTGCCCCGGCCACACGCCCGGCCACGTGGTGTTCTTCCATCGCGAGACCAAGTTCGCCCAGGTCGGCGACGTGCTGTTCCAGGGCTCGATCGGCCGCACCGATTTCCCGCGGGGCAATCACCAGGACCTGCTGGACTCGATCACCCAGAAGCTCTGGCCGCTGGGCGACGACGTCCGCTTCGTGCCGGGTCACGGGCCTATGTCGACCTTCGGGGCCGAGCGCCGTTCAAATCCGTTCGTGGGAGACCGCGTGATCGCGGCGATGCAGGCTCAGGGTTCGGGCTACGCGATTCCGAAGAATCATTCCCCAGGCTGAGCCTCGGGGCCTGCTCTTTGGGGGCTGAACCGTCGGGCCCCGACCGGCCAAGGGGGGAAGAGGCCGGCCGGGTCCCTACGCCGTCGATCGACTATGGGGGACAGTCGTTCACCGGTGCGACTTTGGATCGCATGACTGGGTTGCGCCGCTGTTTCAGGCGTGAAATCTGAACGTGACGGGGGCGTGACAGGAAATTCGTATGGAAAACGTCCAGAACCCCGTTCAAGGCGACCTCGACGCTCCGCGCGGCGCGGCTCCACGTATCCTGATCGTCGACGACGATCCCGGCATCCGCGACGTCGTCTCCGACTTCCTGGCCCGCCACGGCTACGTGGTCGAGAGCGCGCAGGACGCCCGCACCATGGAGCAGGTCCTGGCGCGCGGCCCGATCGATCTGATCGTCCTGGACGTCATGCTGCCCGGCGAGGACGGCCTGGCCATCTGCCGTCGCCTGTCGAGCACCCCAGACGGGCCGGCGATCATCATGCTCTCGGCCATGGGCGAGGAAACCGACCGCATCGTCGGCCTCGAACTGGGCGCCGACGATTACCTGCCCAAGCCCTGCAACCCGCGCGAGTTGCTGGCTCGCGTCCGCGCCGTGCTGCGTCGCCGCCAGGAACCTCGCGCGGTCGACGACGCCATGGGCGCGGCCTGCGAGTTCGCCGGCTGGCGCCTCGACCTGGTCCGCCGCGAGCTGCGTTCGCCGCAGTCGGTGGTGGTCAACCTCTCCAGCGGTGAGTTCTCGCTGCTGCGCGCCTTCGTCGAACGCCCCCAGCGGGTCCTGACCCGCGATCAACTGTTGGACCTGGCGCGCGGCCGCGACAGCGACGCCTATGACCGCGCCATCGACGTCCAGATCAGCCGCCTGCGTCGCAAGCTGGACGACGGCGGCGGCAGCGAGCTGATCCGCACGATCCGCAGCGAAGGCTACATGTTCACCGCCAAGGTCGTACGCACCCCATGACCCCTTTCCGGCGCGGCGCGCCGCTGTTCGTCCAGGCGCTGGGCCTCGTCATCGTCACCCTGGTGGCGGCCCAGCTGATCTCGATCGCGGTTATCTTCACCCTGCCCCCGCCCCCGCCGGAGTTTTACCGGTCCAGCGAGATCGTGCGCGCCCTGAAGACCGGCGAGTCGGTCCAGCCCCGCGACGGCCGCCTGCTGGTGGTCAAGCAGCGCGGCAAGATCCGCTCGATGGGCCCGGACAGCCCCCGCCGCGCCGACTTCAAGGTCAATATCAGCCGCGCGATCGACGTGCCGGTGAACCGGATCGAGCTGCAGATCGACAACGGTCCGCGCTTCTTCGTCCGCCGCACGCCGGTGACGCCGCCCAAGCCCGACGCCCGCGTCGGACCGAACGGGGGAACCCGTGAGCCGTTCGCCCGTGAGCCTGGCTCCGGCGGTCCGGGTGGCCCGGGCGGTCCTCGTCCCCAGACCAAGGACGAGCCGCTGATCTTCGGCGACTTCAAGCTGGGCGTGCGCCAGAGCGACGGCCATTGGCTGGTGGTCGAACCTAAGCCGACTTTCCGCTTCGACAGCTGGCAGCAGCGTATCCTGCTGATCCTCTTGCTTTCGGTTATCGCCGTCACGCCGCTGGCGTGGCTGTTCGCCCGCCGCCTGGCCCAGCCGATCAGCGCCTTCGCCGACGCCGCCGAGCGCCTGGGCAAGGACCCGCGCACCCCGCCGCTCAGCGTCTCGGGCTCGGGCGAGGTCGTGGCCGCCGCGACGGCCTTCAACATGATGCAGGAACGCCTGCGCCGTTACGTCGAGGACCGCACCGCCATGGTCGGGGCCATCGCCCATGACCTGCGTACGCCCCTTACCCGCCTGAAATTCCGTATCGAGGCCGCGCCCGACGACATCCGGCCCAAGCTCGCCGCCGACATCGACCAGATGGAGGCGATGATCGCCGCCACGCTCGGCTTCGTTCGCGACACCAACCGCCCGGCCGAGCGCACCAAGCTGGAGCTTTCATCCTTGCTGGAAAGCGTGATGGACGAAGCCGCCGAGACGGGTGGCGACGCCACCGTCGAGCTGTCGGAGAAGGTCGTGGTCGAGGGCGATCCCGTGGCCCTGAAGCGCCTGGTCTCCAACCTCGTTGACAACGCCCTGAAATACGGCGGAGCCGCGCGCGGGCGGGTCTACGCTGCCGAGGATGGCATGGCGATCATCGAGGTCGACGACGACGGCCCGGGCGTTCCTCCGGACGAGATGGAGCGCCTGTTCGAGCCGTTCTATCGCGGCGAACCCTCGCGCAACCGCGAGACCGGCGGGATCGGTCTGGGGTTGGCGGTCGTCCGCTCCCTGGCTCGCGCCCACGGCGGCGACGTCACGCTGCACAACCGTACTGGCGGCGGCTTGAAAGCCAGCGTACGCCTGCCCGCCTGATTGCGGCGGAAACGGCGCGGTTTATTGCGCCGGCGCAAGGCGAGCCCCTCGCCCTGACATTCCCGGGCAATGCCGCCAGGCTCCAAAGCTTGGCCGCTTGGAGATTCCCGAATGATGTTTCGCTCGCTGGGCCTGACCGCCGTTCTCGCCGCCGCCCTCACCGCCTGCGCCAGTGCGCCGCCCGAAGGCCCGCGCGGTCGGGGCGGCCCCGACGGCCCTTCCGGCGAACGCGGTCCCGGTCCAATGGGCGGCGGACCGCAGCTGTTCATCAGCCCGGCCGGCGAGCCCTTCCGGGGCCCGCCCGGCGCCCCCTACCCCATCACGACCTGGTTCGACGGCGCCGACGCCAATCATGACGCCGCCCTGAGCCGTGACGAGTTCATCGCCGACTCCTTGCGCTTCTTCGCCCTGATCGACACCGACCACAACGGCGTCATCGATGGGTTCGAGGTCTCGGCCTACGAGAACCACATCGCCCCCGAGATCATCGGCGGCGCGGCCCCGTCGATGCGTCGCGGGCCGCGAGGTCTGGGCCAGGATGGCGGCGACGAACTGGTTCAGCGCCGCCGGCCGCAGCTCTCCAACGCCCTGCAGGGCGCGGCCCTCTATGGCCTGATCGCCGAGCCGGAACCCGTCATGGCCGCCGACGCAGACTTCAATCGCCGGATCACCAAGGACGAGGCGACCAAGGCCGCCAGGACCCGCTTCACGCTTTTGGACACCGACAAGGACGGCCTGCTGAAACTGGCCGAGCTGCCCAAGACTCCGGCGCAGACGGGCCGGCGCCCCGGCGCGGGTCCGCGCGGCGGCGAAGGCGGCCAGATGGGTGGCCGTGGCGGTCCCGGCGGTCGACGCGGCTGAGCTCAGCCGCCGACCAGGCTGGCGATGATGTTGATGCCCAGCGCCAGGATCGCGGTGTTGTAGAAATAGGCGGTGGCGGCGTGGGCCGTGACCAACCTGCGCAGCTTCGAGGTCAGGATGCTGTTGTCCGAGACTTGGAACGTCGCGCCCACGCTGAAGGCCAGATAGGCGAAGTCCATATAGCCGGTCGGCTGCTCGCCGGGAAACTGGATCCCGCCCTTGCTCGATCCGTCGCCGAAATGGCGATGGGCGTAGTGCAGGACGAAGACCGACTGCAGCAACAGCCACGAGAGGACCAGCGTCGCGGCCGCGCTGGCGGCGATGAAGATCTTGGCGATGCTGGCCGCGCCCTTGGCCACGATCATGGCGTCGACCACCGCGCCCAGGCTGGCGATGACGGCGGCCAGAACGATCAGCAATAGGATCGGGACGCCCTCATCCTCCGACGCCGCCCGCGACCGCACCTCGGCCTCGTCGGCGCGCAAGAACAATGTCCACGTGGTCAACAGATAGACCGACGCCGCCGCGTCCCAGCCCAGCAACAGGTGCGAACCCCGCGGCGCTCCAAAATATTTCGCGACCGACCAGGCGACGACGCCGACGGCCAAACCCGCCGCCAAACGCCAATGTGACGCGGCGCGATCAACGATCTGCTTGGTCTTGCGGACCATTCTCAGACGACTCCTTGCCGGACCGCTCAACCCGGTGCGGCGTAATTAGTGTCATTGCACGGTGAACCGAAAGCGACTTCGCTGGTTACTTCACTGGAACGCGCAGGAAATGACACCAGTGACCGACCCAGACGCCCCGCCACCACCCGAGCCCAAGCCGCCCGAGTACGAGCCCGGCGTCACGCCCATCGAGGAGCCCCCCACCTCGCCAGCGCCGGTCGATCCAGGGGACGACCGTCCCTATGGCGCCGCCTTCTCGTCCGTACCGCCTGTTACCAGTCCCGACTAGGAGCCCCCACATGGACACCGATAGCGAACGTCCCCGCGGTCGTCGCGGTTTCGCCGCCATGGACCCGGAACGCCGACGCGAGATCGCCAGGAAGGGCGGAGCTAGCGTGCCCAGCGAAAAGCGCAGCTTCGCAAAGGATCGCGACCTCGCGGCGAATGCCGGACGCAAGGGCGGTTCGTCCTCGCGTGGCGGCCGTCCCGGCGAACGTATCCTCTAGCGATCGGATTTCGATCCGAAACGCGCCGGTCCCGAGCCCTTCGGAACCGGCGCGTTTTCGCGCGTGTAGGCCTGCCCGACGCCCTAGGCCTGACCCGCGTCAGGCGGTGAGGGCGTAGATCGCGAAGGCCGGGTCCTCGCTGACCCAGCGCTGGGCCACCATCCAGCCGGCCCGGCGGGCGATCGCCTCGAAGGCGTCGGCCGGATACTTGTACGAGTTCTCGGTGTGGATGGTCTCGCCGGCGGCGAACCGGAACCCGTAGTCGCCGACCATGACGATCTGGTCGCGCTTGCTCTCCAGGTGCATTTCGATGCGGCTCTCGGCGGCGTTCCAGACCGCCCGGTGCTCGAAGGCGTCGGGATCGAACGTGCCGCCCAGCTCGCGATTGATGTGCACCAGGACATTGCGGTTGAAGGCGGCGGTAACGCCCTGCGCGTCGTCATAGGCCGGGATCAAGACGGCCGGATCCTTGGCCACGTCCGCGCCAACGATGAACAGCGAGCCGTCACCCAACAGTTCACGCGCCTGGCGCAGCAGGGCCTCGGCCTCGTCGGGCGCGAAGTTGCCGATCGTCGAACCGGGGAAGAAGCCGACAGGCATATGACCCTTGGCCCCTTCCGGCAGGTCGATAGCCTTGGTGAAGTCTTCCACCAGCGGCGCGACGCTCAGCGTCGGATAGTCCGCGCGCAGGCTAGCGGCGGCCTCGTCCAGCGCGCTGGGGCTGATGTCGATCGGCGCATAGACGGCGATCTGGGGCGCGGCGTCCAGGACGATGCGGGTCTTGGTGCTGGCTCCGCTGCCGAACTCGACCAGCGCCGCGCCGTCGGGAATGCGCGCCGCGATCTCCGGCGCGATCTTCCGCAGCAGCGCCGTCTCGGTGCGGGTCAGATAGTATTCCGGCAGTTCGCAGATCGCCTCGAACAGCCGCGAGCCTTCTGCGTCGTAGAAGTACTTGGCCGACAGGGTCTTGGGCGAGGACGAAAGCCCCGCGACCACCTCGTCGAGAAAGCCGTTGCCGGGGGTGACCTCGGACAGGCGATCATCGTCCGCCAGGCGCAGCCCGCCGAACATCCAACGGCTGCCCGGGTGGAAAAAGTTGCGGTACGTCGCCCGCGAATGGCCGGGCGGCGTGGCCTCGCAACCGCCGCGCAGCACCATCTGGCTGACCATGAACTTGCCATTGTACTCGCCCAGCGCCCCTGCGCCCGGCTTGAAGCCCGGATAGGCCCCGTAGGCGCTGGCGGTCCACTGCCAGGTCGAGCCGTAGAGCTGACGCAGGGTCGTGACACCTTTGGCGGTGGCGGCGGCCTCCCACTCGGCCTCGGTCGGCAGGCGGCGGCCAGACCAGGCGGCATAGGCGGCGGCCTCGTAGTAACTGACGTGGACGACCGGCGCGTTCGGATCGACCGGATGGCGGCCGCGCAAGGTCATGGTCGTCCAGGCTCCGCGCTCATCGCGTCGCCAGTAGGCCGGAGCCTCCCACGCCTCTTCCTTCACCTTGGCCCAGCCCTCGGAGAGCCAGAGATCGGCGCGGCCGTAGCCATCGGCCTCGATAAAGGCCAGCCACTCGCCGTTGGTCACCAGCCGGTCCGACAGGCGGAAAGGCGCGACATAGGTCTTGTGGCGCGGGCGCTCGTTGTCGAAGGCGAAGCCGGCCGCGCACGCGCCGATTTCGACCAATCCGCCCGCGAAGCGATGAAAGCGTTGCGGGCCCGGATCCGGGCGCGGCGAGACCATCCCGGCCTGGTAGGCCGGGCTGAGGGGCGACTGGGCGAAGAGGTGCAGGATGTCCATCAGGATCAGCTCCTGATGCTGCTCCTCATGGTTCAGCCCCAGTTCGACACGTTCGCGGATCTCGGGCGTCAGAGGGGCGCTCAGCAGGCGGAGCATCGCCGCGTCGACATGGACGCGATAGGCGCCGACGGCTTGGGTCGACGGACGAGTCAGCAGGCCGCGTTGCGGACGCGGCTGCCGGGGGCCCACGGCCTCGTAGTAGGAATTGAACAGATAGCCGAAGCTATCGTCATAGACCGTGTAGCCCGGCAGGAACGGCGCCAGCAGGAAGGTCTCGAAGAACCAGGTCGTATGCGCCCGATGCCACTTGGTCGGACTGGCGTCCGGCATCGACTGGGCGGCCTGGTCCTCGGGCGACAAGGGAGCGGCCAGTGTCTCGGTGCGCCGGCGCACATGGCGATACCGATCGACGAGCGCGTCAACCGAAGCCTCCGCGAGGGTCATGGCGGGCTGATCGTCCGGGGTCATGAGCACTCCTGCGGGCCACGGTCGAACCGGCTAGCCCAAGCGCGACAACGTTCTCCGAACTTCGGCGTTCCAACCGCAGGTGACAAGCGCGCACCCCTCGCGTTGCTGACACTTTGTGGCAGGAGGCCACGCGCAAGGCTTGGACGACGGAAACCCAAATCGGGTTTCAAATCGCGCTAACGCTAGAGGGAGAACGTGTGCGGAGGCGTCTATCAATCGGAGGACGCCGGCAGCCCCTTACCGTCGGCGAGCCTGCCGGTCGAGGAATTGAGCAGCCTCGACCGGCGACCCTCCTCTTCCAACCCCGGACTGTCCTCAGTCCTGTGGCGGCGCTTCCAGCAATCCGGCGATGACGACCTGCAGCACCTCGGCGGCGCGCTTGGGCGTGAGCTCCTGGTCGCGACGCAGGCGGTTCCAGGCTTCGAAGCTGAGTAGCAGGTCGATGGCCTCGAACCGCACGCGATCCTTGGCGAAATCGGCGGGCAATTCGCGGCGCAGGATCTCGCGCGAGATCTGGACCATCTTCTGGTGGTCGACGGTCAGGGCCGGCGATTGGTGGCGGAGCGTCTCGGACGCACGCTTGAAGGGTCCAATCCGTTCGTAGGCCCAGCCTCGGCGCTCGACCAACTCCAGGACCCGCTCGCGCCAGGTCACGCCCTTGAACGGCGTCTGGACCAGGGCCATCAGTTCAGCCTCGATCACCGCCGACATCTCGCGATAGAGGCTCTCGAGGTCGTTGAAATGGCGAAAGACGGTCCGCAGGCCGACATCGGCCCGCGCGGCCACCTGCTCGGCCGAGGGCGACGGGTCGCCGCCGTGGACGAGTTCCAGCATGGCCTGGACGATGCGCGCGCGGCTGTCCTGCGAACGCCGGCGCCGGCCGTCGGCGAGCGGGGCCTCGGCTTCCGATCCCAAGCCTTCCGATCCCAGACGAAGATGACGCGCGGCGGAACTCACGACCCAGGCCCTTTCTCTTCTTACCTTTGCTTAGACTGGCGGCGAACGATCAGCCAACTCAAAACTGGAAGGCGTTCAGGCGGTTGGACCAGCGGATTTCTCGCGATCCCACCGGCAACGACGCGAAGTCGCCATCGCGCCCGACCTTCATGGGACCGCCGAAGATCTGGCGCGACTTGCCCAGGAATGGCCCTTCCAGGGCCCGGACCGGCAGCGGTGGGATGATGTGGTAGAACAGCACGGCCTTGGCCCCCGCCGCCTTGGCCTCGGCGGCCACCGCCTCCGGCGCCGCGTGATAGTCCAGGATATCGTGGAAAATGGCCGCGTAGTTGGCCCGTCCCGCCTTCGCCGCCTCCTCCTGCTGCACGGCCACCAGGTTGGGCGCCAAGCCCTCGTGGACCAGCAGGTCGACGCTCTTGGCGGCCTTGGTCAGCCGCTCGGAAGGGCCGGTATCGCCGCTGATCACGACACTGCGGCCTTTGTAGTCAAAGCGGTAGCCAACCGCGCCCTCGACCGGCTGATGGGCCACCGGGAACGCCCAGACCTTCAGGCCGGGTCGCTCCAGAACGAGCACGTCCGGGCCGTTTGGATCGGCCGTGAAGGCGTGCGGCGCACCGCCGAATCCCGAGGGCGGCATGACCGCTTCGCCGTGGTGGGCGACGCGATAGCCACGATCCAGGGTGTAGGCGTCCTGGAAACCCTTCACGACCTGATCGAGGCCTGGCGGACCATAGATGGGCAAGGGCGAGTGGGTCGCGCCGCCGCCCCAGCGCTGCAACATCAGCTCGCCCAGGTCGGCGATATGGTCGGAATGATAGTGCGTGACGAAGGCCGCGCTGAGCCTGGGCGGCGGCAGGTTCATCAGCAGCAGGTTGCGAACCGAGCCGGATCCGGCGTCGACGACAAACAGGTCCTTGCCCGCCAGGACGGCCACGCAGGGTCCGGCGCGCGTCGGGTCCGGCATCGGCGCGCCCGAGCCGCAGAGGCCGACGTGGAGGCCGTCCGGCAGTTGGCCCAGCGGATCGGTCGCTAGAGCCTGCTGGTAGACCCCGCGCATCGCGATCAGCGCCAGGCGCTCCCGCAGCAGCCAGGCCCCGCCCAGCGCCGCGGTCGCCACGACGCCTACCGTCGCCAGGCCGATCCAGATCCGCCGCATGCCCGTCTCCTTGACCATTGAAACTTATAATGGCACGCATAATGCCAATATCAATCCGCGAAACGGATGGAGAAAGCCCATGGACGTGCTGCGCACGCCGGACAGTCGGTTCGAGGCGCTGGCCGACTGGCCCTACGCCCCGCGCTACACCCCGGTGTTCAATGACGACGGGACACCGCTGCGCATCCACCATGTCGACGAAGGTCCGCGCGACCAGCGGCCGATCCTGCTGATGCATGGCGAGCCTTCATGGGCCTATCTGTACCGCAAGGTGATCGCCGACCTCGCCGCGCGCGGCCGCCGGGCGATCGCACCGGACCTGGTGGGCTTTGGCCGCTCCGACAAGCCGGCCCTGCGCACCGACTACACCTACGAGCGGCACGTGGCCTGGATGAGCGACTGGCTGGTCCGCAACGAGCTGACCGACATCGTTCTGTTCTGCCAGGACTGGGGCGGGCTGATCGGCCTGCGCCTGGTCGCCGCCTTTCCGGAACGGTTCGCGGCCGTGGTGGTCTCCAACACCGGCCTGCCGGTCGGCGCGGGCAAGACGGCGGGCTTCGAGGCCTGGCTCAACTTCAGCCAGAACGTGCCCGAGTTGCCGATCGGCTTCATCTTGAACGGCGGGACGGCCCGAGATCTCTCCGACGCCGAGCGAGCCGCCTATGACGCCCCCTACCCCGACGAGAGCTACAAGGAAGGCGCGCGGCAGTTTCCGACGCTGGTGCCGATCACGCCCGAACACGCTTCGGTCGCCGAGAACAAGGCGGCCTGGCAGGTGCTTGAGCAATACGACAGGCCCTTCGTCACCGCCTTCAGCGACGCCGACCCGATCACCCGCGGCGGCGAGAGCGTGTTCCAGTCCCGCGTGCCGGGCGCGCGCGGCGTCGCCCACACCACGCTGAAGGGCGGCCACTTCGTCCAAGAAGACAGCCCCACCGAGATCGCCGCCCTGCTCGACGGCATCGTCGCCAAGCTTCCCCAGCCGGAGTTCGCGGAATGAACGTCGTCAACCACGTCTTCCCATCCCCGGAACAGTTCGAAGCCTTTTTCGGCGGGCGCGAGGACGGCCCGTTCGTGATGGTCAACCTGCTGAAGTTCAGGGAGAAGGCGGAGTACGAAGACGGCTCTGAACCCGAGCTCTCGGGCCGGGAGGCCTACAACCGCTATGGCGTCGAGGTCGCCAAGCTCATCACGGCCCTGGGCGGCCAGATCCGCTACAGCGGACCGGTCACCGGCCTGATGATCGGCGAGGTCGAGGAGATCTGGGACGCCGTGGCGCTGGCGGAATACCCCTCTTTGGCCGCCTTCCAGAAGATGGCCCTCTCGGCCGAGATGCACGTCATCGAGCACCACCGCAAAGCCGGTCTGGCGGGGCAGCTGAACATCCGCACCAAGCCCAACGCGGGCTTCTAGCTAAGCCTTCGGCTCGCGCAAGACGGTCCGGAACCCGATATGCGAGGCTCCGCTGTCGGGCGGTCCGGGCGTTCGCGCGGCCGGGCGATAGCGGAAGCAATAGTCGTCGGTGCAGAGGAACGACCCGCCCTTGATCACGTGCTTGGGCGCGTTCGGCTCGTCGGGAGCCAGCGCCCTGATCTCGGGCGGTCCGCCGGTCTCGATGACGCTGATGGGATCCAGGTTCGGCTTGAACCAGTCCTTGGTCCATTCCCAGGCGTTGCCGGCCATGTCGACCAGGCCATAGCCGTTGGGCGGGAAGCATCCGACGGGCGCCGCCTTGGCCTTGAAGCCGTCCGAGCCCAGATCCTGGGCCGGAAACGCGCCCTGCCAGGTGTTAGCGCGCGGAGAAGCCGGATTCTGCGGCTGGTCGCCCCAGACATAGCGCTTGCCGACCAGGCCGCCGCGGGCGGCGTACTCCCATTCCGCCTCGGTCGGCAGGTCGCGGCCCAGCCATTGGGCGTAGGCCATGGCGTCTTCCCAGGCGATCTGAACAACCGGCCAGGCCTCCTTGCCCTTGATGTTCGAGCGAGGCCCGTCCGGATGACGCCAGTCGGCGCCGGGCAGCACCCGCCACCATTGCGAAGGGTCGTCCGACCTCGCCATCTTCGCCCCCACGAAGACAAGCGAGGCCGGAACCCGCTGCGCCGCCGTCAGCTGGGCGTAGCGCGCGGGATCGAGCGGTCTCTCAGCCACGGTGCGGTACTTCGTGGCCTCGACGAACCGCGCGAAGGCGGCATTGGTGACTTCTGTCCGATCAATCCAGAACGGCGCGACCGCGACCACCTGCGAGGGCCCCTCCTCGGGTCGCTGAGGCGCCGCGCCCATCAGGAAGTCACCGCCGGACAGCTTGACCATGCCGGCGGTGCGGTGGGCGGGGTCGGCGACGGTCAGGCCGGCAAGGCACGCCTTGGGCGCCGGCTCGCCGCAGCTCGCCAGCGCCAGAGCGCCCAGGACCGCCAGGGCCGACGCGACCGGTCTCAGTTGTCCCAATAGACATACTCGTCGCTGGGCTTGGCGCGCTGGCCGCCGGGATGGTCGATGTAGAAGGCGCCGGAGACCAGCGACGGCCACGCGGGCTTTCGCATCTGACCGTCCAACTGGGCGAGCTCCGCCCGCAGTTCCCTCAGCTTGTCCGGTCGCGTCTTGGAAAGATCGTGGCGCTCGGTCGGGTCAGTGGACAGATCAAACAGCCAGGTCCTGTTCGGCTCCTGCGCGACCTGAAGCTTCCAGCCACCGGCCAGCACCGTCTTGTAGCGACCCGAGCGCCAGAACATCGCCTTGTGCGGATCGCCGCTCGCTGCCCCCTTCACGAATGGGACGAGGTCGACGCCGTCCACCACCCGGTCCTTGGGCGGAGAGGCCCCGGCCGCGCCGACGGCGGTGGCGAAGATATCCACGTGGCCCACCGGGCTGCGATAGACCGCCCCCGCCGGAAGCTGGCCCGGCCAGCGCAGCAGGAACGGCACGTGTATGCCGCCCTCGAAGAAGGTCGCCTTCCAACCGCGGTAGGGCTGATTGATGTCCGGCAGGCCGATGTAGTTGGCCCCGCCGTTGTCGGTGGTGAAGATCACCAGGGTGTTGTCGTCCAGCCCCTTGTCCTTCAGCGCCTGCAGCACCCGGCCGATGTTGCGGTCGAGATTGCGGACCATGGCCGCATAGACCCGCAGGCGGTGATCCTTGATGTGGGACAGGGCGGCGTAGTCGGCCTTGGGCGCCTGAAGTGGCGTGTGGACGGCGTTGTAGGCCAGGTACATGAAGAACGGCCGGTTCCGGTTGGCGTCGATGCTCTTCAGCGCCTCATCCGTCAGGTAGTCGGTCATGTAGGTCGATGGATGGAACGGCTTGGAGCCGTTGAACTGCACCGCGAACGGCGCCGCGCCCCACAGGAACTTGTCGATCGCGTCCCAATCCTGGCGGGATTCCTCGACCGACGGGTCACCGGGCGGCGCGAACATCGAGGCGCCGGCCATGAAGCCCAGGCTCTCGTCGAAGCCCTGGTCCTCGGGCCGCGAGCCCTTGATGCCGCCCAGGTGCCACTTGCCCAGGTGGACGGTGTGATAGCCCTTGGTCTTCAGCGCCTCGGCGATGGTGATCTCGGTGGAGGGCACAGCCTCGCTGTTCTCGTCCTTGGGCGTGTTCTTGACCTGGTCGGCGTTGAACCGGGGCGGATGCAGCGGATCGCCGCCGTGACCACCGCCCACAACGCGTGAGAACGCCACCGGCGTGGGCGTGAACTCGAAACCGAAACGGGTGGCGTAGCGGCCGGTCATGATCGCGGCCCGCGACGGCGCGCAGGTGGCGTTGCCGCTGTAGCCGTTGGCGAAGGTCACGCCCTGGTGGGCGATGGAGTCGATGTTGGGCGTCGGGACGGTTCCGCCAGCCACGCCGCCGCCGTTCAGGGTGATGTCGTTGTACCCGAGGTCGTCGGCCAGGATGAACACCACGTTCGGCGGCCGCTGGCCCGTCGGTGGCGCGTCAGGTCCCTTGGTCCAGGTCACCGGCTGGTTGGCCTCGACCTTCGGCAGTCGGGAGCGCGCGATCTGGATGATCAGCTCGAAGCGGAAATGCCAAGCCGTCGCGCCGGCCACGGCCAGCACGGCGACGATCGCCACAAGCGCCTTCCAGCCCTTCATGCGCGCCTCTCCCTATCGTTGCTGACAGCATATATTGACATTCATCGTGCCGCTAGATGTCATCCCTCCGACATTCCGGAGGTAGCCCCAGTGTCCCTGCGCACCCACCTCATGCGAGGCGTGACCGCCGCCCTGACCAGTCCCGTCCGTCGCAAGCTGGCGCGGGACACGGCCGCCCTCTCCGCCCGCCTTCGCGGCGAGCGGCCGACCATCCGCTACTTCCATCAGGCCGACGATCCCTATTCGCACCTTGCGGCGCAGATGCTGCCGAGGCTGCGCGCCCGCTACGCCGTCGAGATCGAGACCTGGCTGGTTCCGCCGCCCGAGGACTCCGCCGCCCCCGACCGGGCGCGGTTGCGGGACTACGGCCTGCGCGACGCCGCCCGGCTGGCCCGGGCGCGCGGCCTGGGCTTTCCGGCGGGCGCCGTGCTCCCGGAGGCGGAGACCGCTCGACGGCTCCAGACCGTGCTGGCCGACGCCCTGGAGCGCGGTCGGTTCGAGGAGGTCGCCTCCGCCGCCGGCGCCGCCATGTGGTCGGGCGACACCCGCACCCTGGCCGGCATGGCCGCCTGGGCCAGCGGCCAGGATCCGCATCTGGTCGACGACATCCTGATCAGCGGCGAGAGCCGCCGCGCGCGCCTCGGCCACTATCTGGGCGGCATGTTCCACTTCGAGGGCGAATGGTTCTGGAGCGTCGATCGCCTGGGTCATCTCGAGAACCGCCTGGCCGCCAGAGGTCTCGACCGCGAAGCCGGCTTACCGCCGATGGCGCCGGCCATCGAGCCGTCCCTGGGCGCGCCGCTGATGGGCGGGGGGCCGACTATCGAGGTCTGGTTCTCGTTCCGCAGCCCCTATTCCTGGCTGATCCTGCCGCGCATCCGGCAGCTGGCCAAGGCCTATGGCGCGACGCTGGAGCTGCGGCCGATCCTGCCGATGGTCATGCGGGGCCTGGCCGTGCCGCGTGTGAAGACCCTCTACATCGCCCTGGACTGCAAGCGCGAGGCCGAGCGCCTCGGCTTGCCGTTCGGCAGGATCGTCGACCCGGTCGGGGCCGGGGCGGAGCGAGCCCTGGCCGTGCTGCATCACGCGATCGACCTGGGTCTCGGTGAGGAGTTCGCCGAACTGGGCCTGAAGGCCGCCTTCGCCGACGGGCTAGCCCTGGCCGAGGATCGCGACCTGTTCGCCGTCGCCCGTCGCGCGGGCCTGACGGACGCCCAGACAACCGCCGCCCTGGCCGACGATGGCTGGTGCCGGCGCGTCGAGACCAACCGCGCCGCTCTGCTGGAAGCTGGCCTCTGGGGCGCGCCGACCTTCCGCGTCAGCGGTCGTCCGGCGCATTGGGGCCAGGACCGGCTGTGGATGCTGGAGGACGACATCCGCGCGGCGATGGAGCCGGTGCGGGCTCCGTCTCGCGCCTAGCCACCAAACGGATTGTCCGGATAGACCGACGAGGCGCGCGCCGTCGTCCCGTCCTCAGCGCGACCACAGACCTCCAGCGCGGTCAGGGCGTAAATCAGGGCGCTGTCGACGAGGTCCTGAGGCGAAGGCCGCCAGCGCTTCGGTCCCGTCGTGATCGCCGGGACGCGGTGCATGTTGAAGACATTGTGGTCGCGCCACATGCTGGAATAGATCGGATTGGCCCGCGCCACGGGATGGCCCAGGCCCAGGCGCGTGGCCGCGTCCACCGCCCCGACCAGCGCTGCGACCTCGGCGGCGTCGGCCTCGAAACCATGGCGCACGACCACCGGTTCGATCTCCACCCGCCCGACACCCGCGATGCGGACCATGGCCTCGAGAGCGTGCTGCGCGTCGGCGGCCTTCTGGCGCGGGTTCAAGCCGACTTCGAGATAGAGGCTGACCACCTCGGTGCCGTCGCCGAACTGATAGGGCACGCCGCCGCGAATAGCGCACAGCTGGACCTTGGGCTCGGCGATCCCGCCGGCGCTCTCGTAGCGGCTCTCCGCCTCCCAGTCGCGGGTCCAGGCATGGATGGCGTCGGTCAGCTTGCCGATGCGATAGAGCGGATTGGGATGGTCGCCGGCCGCTTCCGGATGGCGCAGCAGCGGCGTGAAAACCCCTTCGCCCCAAAGCCTTAGGCGGAACACCGCATAGCCGCAGCCGACGGAGGTCTGGCCGAAGTCGCAGCCCTCGGCCGCGATGGCGTAGTCGGGCGCGACGCCACCGTGGTGGAACAGGTAGTGCGCGCCGATGTCCTTGCCCAGATAGGCAAGCCCACGATGCTCCTCGATCGGCTCGGGCCCGATCTCACCGGGACAGGCGGTGAGGTACATCTTCCCGGCCAGACCATAGCCGGCCTTCTTGAGGGCCTTGGCGGCGATGAGGAAGCAGCTCATCGGCCCGCGATCATTGGCGATCGGATAGCCGCGCAACACCCCGTCCTCGAGCCAGCAACGCTCCCATTCGGGATCGGCCAGGGTGGCGGGATTGTACTTGTGAACGTCAAGATCGGGATCGCGGGTCGGACTCTCGGTGTCCAGATGGGCGGTGAACAGCAGGTTCTTGCCCGCGCCCAGGCCACCATAGGTTCCGATCACATTGAAGCGTTCCGGCGTGGCTCCCACCTTGCGCGGCGAGAAACCCTCTCGCGCCATCCAGTCGTGGACGAACTCGCCGGCCGCCCTCTCCTCGCCAGAACGACTGGGGATGTTGCCCAGGGTCAGGGCCAGTTCGACCAGTTCGTCCGCGTCGATAGCGGCGGCGATCGCGTCGCGATCGGCCCCCGTAATCGCTTGGGGGGTGATCGAATGCCCGGAGATCGGATCCACTCAGGCGCTCCAGGCGGCGGCGACGCTGGCCGAGTCGGTCAGGATCGCGGTGTTGAGGTCCAGCACCTTCAGCGCCCCGGCGTGCAAGTCCGGCTCGTAGGCCGCGCAGGCGTCGGCGGCGACGAACACGTGGTAGTCGAGGTTGAAGGCGTCGCGCGCCGTACCGTCGACGCAGCACTCGGTCGTCAGACCCGCCAGCACCAGGGTGTCGACGCCCATGCCCTTCAGCCGCGCGTCGAGGTCCGTGCCCCAGAACGCGCTGTAGCGGGTCTTGCGGATCACTAGCTCACCCGGCTCCGGCCGCGCGCCGACGAAGGCGCTGCCGGGTCCATCGGCCCGGCACAGGGCCGCGTCGACCGTCGGATCGCCGCCACGCCGGCGCATTCGCTCGTTCCAGGCCGCGGACTCGGTCTCGGGCGTGGTGAACAGGCCCGCGAACACCACCGGGACGCTGGCCGCTCGCGCCGCCTGGGTCAGGCGCTCCGCCGCCGCCAGCGCCGCCGGCACGGTCGAGAGGTCGAGGCCCCACTGCCCCGCCGCTCCCTCGGGCGAGGCGAAGTCGGTCTGCATGTCGATAATCAGCAGAGCCGTGCGGCCCGGCGCGATCCAATCCTTCACGCTCACGAGAACACCGACCGCAAACCGGGCAGGATCTCGGAACCGAACATGGCCAGCCCCTCCACATAGTCGGGGAAGATCAGCATCAGCCCGTCCAGTTCGCACTCGGTCATGAAGGCCTCGACCTGCTCGCGGCACGTGCCGGGCGAACCGACCATGGTCTGGGTCATGAAGGCGCCCTGCTTCGCGGCGACGGCCTGCAGGCGGTCGCCCGGGACGCCCCAGCTGGCCAGCATGGCCACGATCGCGCCCATGTCCGCGCCCTCGGCGTAGCGGCGGACCAGGGCCTCGGCGCCGGCGTCGCTTTCGGCGTGGATGACAGTGCACATGGCATAGGTGCGGATCGCCTTGCCCAGGCTCTCGGCCAACTGCTTGGCGCGGCGGGACGCGTCGCGGTGCTCCTCGCGGGAGCGGCCGCCGATGAAGCAGGCGTCGGCCTCGCGGACCGAGAACTGGAAGCCGCGATCAGACATGCCCGCGCAGATCAATTCCGGACGCGGCTTCGACAGCGGCTTGGGCTTGGACTGGCAGTCCTTCATCGTGAAGTACTTGCCGGCGAAATCGACGCTGTCCTCGGTCCAGAGGCGCTTGACGATCGTCGTCCACTCCTCGGCCAGGCCGTAGCGGTCGTCGTGATCCAGCGAATCGTCCCAGGCGCTCATCTGGTCGAACTCGGCCTTATAGGCGCCGGCGACGATGTTCAGGCCGGCCCGGCCGCCGCTGATATGGTCCAGGGTGGCGATCATCTTGGCGGCCACGGCGGGGTTCTGCAGCAGCGGATGCACCGTGGCCCAGATGCGGACGTTCTTGGTCGCCTCGGCGATGGCGGCCATCAGCGTCACCGACTCCAGCGAGGTCCCCCAGTGATCGGTCTCGCCGCCGAAGCCGCGGAACTTGCCCATCGACATCACGAAATCCATGCCGATCTCATCGGCGGCCACGGCCGCGGCGCGGTTCTGGGCGTAGAGACCGTCCAGCGAGGGCGTGGTTTTCGAGACGATCCACCCCCCATTGGCCACGGGTAGAAAGACGCCGAAATCCTTGTGCTGCGAGGGTCTATGGAACATGACGCGGATCCTTACACGGCGCGGGCGGGAGGATCACGCGCTTCGCGTCCCCAAACAACCGGCTTGGCGGCCGCACTTGACGGGACGCCAGCCGACGCCATCTCCACGCAACTTACATGCGCCAGGACCGCGCACCGGAAAACAAAGGTCTTGGGCGAATGACAACGTGGGACTATCCATTCCCCCAAATGCTCACCCAGACCGATGGCGAAACCGCCGTCCCCCACATTGAAAGCGCCGCCGAACGGGCCCGCAATCGTCGCCGGGCGCCGGTTCGTCGCTTGCGGCTGACGCTGGCCGTCTTCGCGGTCGGCATTGGAGTCGCCGTGGTCGCCCAGGCCTCGTGGCGCACCTTCGCCTCGAGCAAGGTCCAGACCCAGGCCACCGCCAAGCCGCTGGTCCTGGACAAGCCCCGCTTCACGGGCGTGCTCAAGGACGGTCGCGCCTTCCTGATCACCGCCACCCACGCTGAGCGTGACATCAAGGACCAGAACCTGGTCCGGCTCACCGCCCCGACCCTGGTGCGGGGCTATGGCGAGCCCAATCCCAGCCAGGCCACGGCTAAGACCGGCCTCTACCGCGAAGCCGAGCATACCCTGCTGCTGTCGGACGCGGTGCAGATCACCAGCGGAGAGGGCTACACTTTCGACGCGCCCCGAGCCCTGATCGACATGCGCACGGGCGAGGTCAGCGGTGACGCCGGCATCGCGGGCGCGGGCCCCAAGGGCAGCACCCAGGCCAATGCATACAATGTCACCGACAAGGGCGATCGCGTCGTGTTGAAGGGCCGGGTTCGCACCCGTCTGGAGCCCGGGCGCTGACGTGGCCGCCGGCAAACGCGTCTGCTTCCTCTACATCGCGCAACACCATCAGGTCTGGCACAGCCTGTCGGTGGCCGTCGTCATGGCCAGACGCTGGCCGGCCATCAAGGTCGAGATCGCCGCGACCACGTCCGACTCGCTGGACTACGTCGCGGGTCTGCTGGCCGAGCTTGGCGGCGCGCCTATCGAGCTCGTGCTGCTGCCGCCGGCCTGGCTGCGCCGTCTCGGCGGCGCGGGCGCCCCGCCCAAGGCGCCGATGCTGATCCTCAACGCCCCCCGCCTGGCCCGCTACGACGCGGTGATCACGCCCGAGCGCACCACAGCCCTGCTGCGCCGCATCGGCGTGCGCCGGCCGCTGCTGGTCTATACCCAGCATGGCGCGGGCGACCGCGAGGGACCGTTCGAGCCGCGCCTGAAGGTCTTCGACCTGGTCATGGCCGCCGGCCGCAAACAGCGCGACCGCATGCTGCAGGAAGGCTGGGTCACCGAAGACACCTGCGCCATGGTCGGCTATCCCAAGTTCGACCTGGTCGATGACCTGCCCCAGCGCGCCCCGCCACGCTTCGACCTGCCCGGTCCCGTGGTGCTGTACAATCCGCACTTCCACGGGGAGCTCGGCTCCTGGCCCAAATGGGGCAAGCAGGTGTTGGACTTCTTCGCGGCCAACGACCGCTACAACCTGATCTTCGCGCCGCATATCCGGCTATTCGAGACGGCCTCCGCCGACGAGCGCGCGGCGTTCAAGGCCTATGCCGAGCACCCGCGCATCCATGTCGACCTGGGCGGACCGGCGGCGGCGGACATGACCTACACCAAGGCCGCCGACCTCTATCTCGGCGATGTATCCAGCCAGGTCTACGAGTTCCTGCGCACGCCCAAGCCGTGCCTGTTCCTCAATTCCAGCGGCGCGTCCTGGTGCGGCGATCCGAGCTTCCACCACTGGCTGTACGGCCCCGTGCTGGAGACCATCGGCCGCCTGCCCGAGGGGCTGGACGAGGCCTTCGCTTCGCATGGCGACTATCGCGAGGCCCAGACCTGGGGGATCGACGAAACCTTCGACGTCAGCAACGTCCCAGCCTCGGTGCGCGCTGCCCGCGCCATCGTCGAGAAGCTGGAGCGCGTGGCATGACCGACGCGGTCTCGACCTCGCCCCTGAAGAAGGTTCTCGCCAACGCCGGCCAGCTGTTGAGCGGTCGGGTGGTCAACGCCGTCGTGGGCCTGGCCTATATCGCCCTGACCGCGCGCAGCCTGGGCAAGGAGACGTTCGGCGTCCTGGTCCTGATCAACGCCTTCGCCCAATTCTTCGGCGAAGTGGCCCACTTCCAGTCGTGGCAGACCCTGATCACCTACGGCGCGGGGCCCCTGATCGATAACGACAAGCCGAAGTTCCAGCAGGTGTTGCGCCTGTCGCTGCTGCTGGACCTGATCAGCGGCGTCGTGGGCGTGATCCTCGGCGTGGCGGGCGCCTGGTTCTTCTGGCAGGAGCTGCGCTGGCCGGACGGCACGCACGGCTATGGCGCCCTCTACGCCCTGTCGATCGGGGTGATGACCTCGGCCACGGGCGTGGGTTTGCTACGCCTGTTCGACCGCTTCCGCTTCCTGGCCGCCGAACAGGCGATCAGCTCGTTCGTGCGGATGATCGGCTGCGCGATCTGCGCCGCGACCAACGCTCCGCTACCGTATTTCATGCTGGCCTGGGCCGCCGGCACCTTCGCCTCGTTCCTCTACATCGCCTCGATCGCCATCTGGGACCTCAACCGGCGCGGTCTGCTCAAGGGCTTCACCCTGGCCGGCGCGACCAGCGAGGGCTTCCCTGGCGTCTGGCGCTTCGCTTTGGCGACCAACTTCTCCGGCACGCTGGATGTCGGCTTCACCCACGTGCTGACCATGGCGGTGGGCGCGATCTTGGGGCCGGTCCAGGCCGCCTTCTGGCGGATCGGCAAGCAGGTCGCCGACGGCATGGCCAAGCCCGCGCGCCTGATGGTGCCGGCGCTCTATCCCGAACTGGCCAGGATGCGCGCCTCCGGTGGCCAGCAGGCCATGAGCAAGCTGGCCGCGCAGATCGCCTTGATCGGCGGCGCGGCGGCCGGCGTTCTGCTGCTCGTCAGCCTGCTGGCGGGTCGCTGGATTCTCGAGACCGTCATGGGTCACAGCTATGGCGCGGCCGCGGGCGTGATGAATTGGCAGGTGGCCGCCGCCGCCGTCGGCGTGATGACCCTGCCGCTGGAACCTATGCTGGTTTCGATGCGCGCCGCCGGTTCGGCCTTGGCTGTACGCCTCGTGGTCGTTATCGCCTATCTCGCGGCCCTCGTTCCGCTGATCACCACGTTCGGCCTGACCGGCGCGGGCGCCGCTCTGGTTGCGGCCGCTTTGGCCATGGCCGTCGGCATGTATTTCATGGCGCGCCGCAGGCTCGCCCGACTCGCGGCGGAAGAAGACTCCGCCCGCACGAATAAAGACGATGAAGGCCCCAGTTATGATCACGCCCACGGCGTCTGACCGCACCGTTCGGTTCGCCGACTTTCCGACCCTGACGCAGACCCTCGACTTCGCCGCCACCGGCGAGACGGGGATCAACCTCTATTCGCTACGCGGCGAACTGGTCGAGGCCCTGCCCTACGCCAAGCTGCGCGAGGAGGCTGTCTTGCTGGCTCGCCGCCTGCTGGCCACCGGCGCCCAGGTCGGCGACAGCGTGGCCCTGCTGGCCGAGACCGATGGCGACTTCGTGCGCGCCTTCTTCGCCTGCCAGTACGCCGGCCTGCTGCCCGCGCCGATGGCCCTGCCAACCCCGCTGGGCGGCCGCGAGGCCTATATCGAGCAGATCAAGAACCTGGCCGGCTCGGCCAAGGCCAAGATCCTGATCGGCCCGGTCGGCTTGAAGGACTGGGTGGTCGAGATCGGCGAGCGCGCGGGCCTGGCCTTCGCCGGCGTGCTGGCCGACCTGCCCGAGGACGGCGGCGCGACGCTGCCGACCATCAAGCCGGAAGACCCCTGCTACCTGCAGTTCTCGTCGGGCAGCACCCGCACCCCGACCGGCGTCCTGGTGCGCCACGAAGCCCTGATGGCCAACTGCGTGGCCATCACCCGCGACGGCCTGAATGTGACCGCCGAAGACCGCGCCATCTCGTGGCTGCCGCTCTATCACGACATGGGCCTGATCGGTTTCCTGCTCAGCCCTCTCAGCTGCCAGATGTCGGTCGACCTGCTGCCCACCGGCGCGTTCGTTCGTCGACCGCTGCTGTGGATCGACTTGATCGGCCGCAACAAGGCGACAATCGCCTACAGCCCGACCTTCGGCTACGAACTGTGCGCTCGCCGCGTGCAGGGCCAGCCGCTGGACGCCTACGAGCTCAGCCACTGGCGCAGCGCCGGCCTGGGCGGCGACATGATCCGCATGCCGCCGCTGAAGGCCTTCGTCGAGGCCTTCGGCCCCGCCGGCTTCTCCGACAAGGCGTTCGTGGCCAGCTACGGCATGGCCGAGGCGACCCTGGCCCTGTCCATGGCCCCGCTGGGCCTGGGCCTGCGCGCCGAGACCCTGGATGTCGAACGCCTGGAACGCGACGCCGTGGCCGTCGACGCCCCGGAAGGCTCGGAGCGCGCCCGCGACTTCGCTCGCTGTGGCCCCGCCCTGCCCGGCCACTTCCTGGAAGTGCGCGGCGAGGACGGCAAGGTGCTGCCCGAGCGCGGCGTCGGTCGCATCTTCGCCAAGGGCCCCTCGGTGATGAGCGGCTACTTCGCCAATCCGGAAGAGAGCGCCCGCGTGCTGTCGGCCGATGGCTGGCTCGATACGGGTGACATCGGCTTCGTCATCGAAGGCGAGATCGTCATCACCGGCCGCGCCAAGGACTTGATCATCCTCAATGGTCGCAACATCTGGCCGCAAGACCTTGAATGGACGGCCGATCACGAGATCGATGGCCTGCGCAGCGGCGACGTCTGCGCCTTCGCCATCCCGGCCGAGCCGGAAGACCAGATCGTCGTGCTGGTCCAGGCCCGCGGCGGCGACGCCGACAGCCGCGCGACGCTGGTGGAGTCGGTCTCCACCCTGCTGCGCACCCGCCACGGCGTCGACGCCAAGGTGAAGCTGGTCGGCGCCCACGCCCTGCCCCAGACCTCGTCGGGCAAGTTGAGCCGCTCCAAGGCCCGCACGGCCTATCTGGCCGGCGCCTACGGCGACTGATGTCGGGGGTCGTCGCCGTCACCGGAGCCACGGGCTTCCTGGGCCGCCATCTGGTCCGCGCCCTCGCTCTGGACGGCTGGACGCCCCGCGTGCTGGTCCGACGCGACCCGATCCACCCATCCTGGCGCGACATCGAGGTCGAGGTCGTCACTGGCGATCTCAAGACCCCCGGCGCGCTGAATCGCCTGTGCCAGGGCGCCGAGGTGGTCATTCACGTCGCCGGCCTGATCAAGGCCGCCTCGCTGGACAGTTTCAACGCGGTCAATCGCGACGGCGCCCGCGCCGCCGCCCTGGCCGCCAAGGCCGCCGGGGCCCGGTTCATCCTGGTCTCCAGCCTCGCCGCCCGCGAACCGCGGCTGTCGAACTACGCCGCCAGCAAGCGCGCGGGCGAGGACGCCGTCCGTGAGATCTCTCCCGATGCGCTGATCGTGCGGCCGCCGGCCATCTACGGCCCAGGCGACACCGAGACCCTCGGCCTCTTCCAGTTCGCGGCCAGGAGTCCGGTGCTGCCCGTGCTGTCGCCGACCACGCGGATCGCGATGATTCACGTTCAGGACGCCGTGGCCAAGCTGCTTGCTTTCTGCAGAAGGCCGGTTTTAGGCCTTGTCGAGCTTTCCGATGTGCGGCGCGACGGATACACTTGGACGGAAATCATGAGCGGCGCGGCGGCCGTCATGGGCGCAAAGCCGCGTCTGATAAGGCTTCCAGACGGGGCCCTGCGGATCGCCGGAACCCTTGCGGATGCTTGGTCTTACGCCTCGAACACCCCCTCGGTCTTCTGTTCAGGCAAGGTCAGGGAGTTGCTTCACGCGGATTGGACCCTATCTAGCGCTCCGATGGCGGAGGGAGTACCCAGCGTCTTCGGCCTGCTCGACGGCTTTGCTCACACCGTCGATTGGTACCGTGAAGAGGGCTGGCTGCCCAAAAATATCGTCGCCTAGTTCAAATATGGCGGAAATCTGACAGACTCGCCGTTACAGTAGTGTCACGGGTGGGGCTCCCGGAGGTTTGGTTTAGAATGGAAACGGTTACAGATCTCAGCTTGCGCGAGATCGGGGTGGCGACGAGCAAGGTTCTGGGACGGGCCGTCGAGGTGCGTTCGGAGTCGCATATCGGTCGTGACCTCGCCGTGGACTCCCTTGCCCTCATGAACATCATCATGGAGCTCGAAGACACCTTCGACATCTCCATTCCCCTTGATCGTCTGGCCTCTGTCGAGACCGCTGGCGATCTCTCCAAACTGATCAATGATCTCCGGACTAGGGCTTAACTAATGGGGCTATTCGATAAGCACCTGGCCTATCGCGACGCGTACAAGGCCATCCAGCAAGCGGGCGCTGATCCCTTCAAGATCCGCTTCGACGCTGTGACCTCGCCGACCGAAGGCATCGTGGATGGTCGACCGACCATCCTGCTGGGCACCAACAACTATCTGGGCCTCACCTTCGACCAGGAGGCGATCGCCGCCTCGGTGAAGGCCGTCCAGGAGCGCGGCACCGGCACGACCGGCTCGCGCATCGCCAACGGCAGTTTCGAGGCTCACGTCGAGCTGGAGACCGAGTTGGCCAAGTTCTACGGCCGCAAGCACGCCATGGTCTTCACGACCGGCTACCAGGCCAATCTGGGCGTGCTGTCGACCCTGGTCGGCCGCGGCGACCACCTGATCCTCGACGCCGACAGCCACGCCTCGATCTACGACGGCTCGCGTCTCGGCCACGCCGAGGTCATCCGCTTCCGCCACAACGACCCCGAAGACCTGGCCAAGCGCCTGCGTCGCCTGGGCGACGCGCCCGGTGAACGCCTGATCGTGGTCGAAGGCGTCTACTCGATGATCGGCGATGTCGCGCCGCTCAAGGAAATCGCCGCGATCAAGCGCGAGATGGGCGGCTACCTGCTCGTCGACGAAGCCCACTCGATGGGCGTGCTGGGCGCGACCGGCCGTGGCCTCGCCGAAGCGGCCGGCGTGGAAGACGACGTCGACTTCATCGTCGGCACCTTCTCCAAGAGCCTGGGCGCCATCGGCGGCTTCTGCGTCTCGAACATGGACGACTTCGACGTCATGCGCGTCGTCTGCCGTCCGTACATGTTCACCGCCTCGCTGCCGCCGGCCGTGGTCGCCTCGACCGTGACGGCTCTGCGCCGCATGATTGAGCAGCCCGAGCTGCGCGATCGCCTGAACCACAACGCCAAGCGCCTGTACGACGGCCTGACGACCATGGGCTTCCACACCGGCCCGACCGCCAGCCCGGTGGTCGCCACCACCATGCCGGACCAGGAACGCGCCATCGCGATGTGGAATGGCCTGCTGCAGGCCGGCGTCTATCTGAACCTGGCCCTGCCGCCCGCCACGCCGGACAGCCGTCCGCTGCTGCGCGCCAGCGTCAGCGCCGCCCATACCGACGAGCAAATCGACGCCGTCCTGAAGACCTTCGCCGAAATCGGCGCGGCTCTCGGCGTCATCGAGCCCCTGAAGCGCGCCCGCGCCTAAGAGCTTCTCGCCACGCGAACGAAGACGCCCGGGCTCACGCCCGGGCGTTTTTGTTTGTCGGTGGCATGGCGTCAGCCCCTTCGCCGAGCGCTCCAGACCCTCAGCAGTACGCCAGGGGCCGACAGGATCGGATGCCGCTCTCGCCAGGGCGTGACCTCGACCGCCACCCCCGTGTGTCGCTGGATCTTCCAGGCGGCGTAGCGCGCCGCGCCCTGGAAGGTGAAGGCCGCCTTGACCAGCCGCGCCACGTTCAGCGGCTTTCCGGCCAGCCTGCGCCGCCCCCAGGCCTTCCGGAGGCGCAAGCGCTCCCCCTCGGCCATGACCGTCCCCTCGTCGCGCCAGACGGCGTCCAGGACGTGGTCATAGCGCTGGGGGTCAAAGGTCAGGATCGAGACCTCCCGGCCGGCTTTCTCGACCCGCAACTCGGCCTTGTAGGTTTCCCGGAACAGGGCGGTCCACAACGCTTGCGGCGCGGCGCCGACCTGCCCTAGAGCCTGGGCGAAGCGGGCCGCTGTCCGACAGGCTTGGGTGACGGCGTCGATCACCGCCTCGCGGGCGCCCTCCGCCGCCCAGGTCAAGGCGCAGGGCTGAACGAAACGCGCCCAGATGGTCGTGTCCGCCCCCGCCCCGCTCGTGGCGCGCTGGAACTGGGCCAGGGTCATCGAAGCCACCTTGGCCCGCAGGACCTGACCGTCGTGCTCCAGCTCGTGATAGCTGACGTCCGGCCACAGGATACGCGTGAAGAAGCCGCGCCACCCCGCCGGCGGTCGCTCGGTCAGGACGTAGTAGTCCAGCACCCCGGAAAGATCGCCGGTCCGCAAGATCGAGCCGTAGAACAACACGCCTCGTACGTCGGGAAAGATCGTCGTCAGATATTCGGCGAAGGCCGTGATCGGCGCGGGCGTCGGCGTGGAGAGTTCGGCCGCGACGAGGTCGCGAAGGCTGCTCATCCGACCAGGAACCTCAGCGCCGGTCCGAGAGCGATCGTCAGGTCACCGCCCTCGAACATCTCGCCGTCCAGCACGAACGGCGCACCGCCGCCCAGGGTGACCACGCCGGGGTCACGGCGGCGATAGCCCATGCCCTCGAGCTGTGGCTCGGCCTTGCCGCTCAGCACCATCGGCAGGGCCTTCAGGAGACGTCGCGGCGGCGCGTCGACGTCCAGAAGCTTCAGGCCCTCGCGAGGTTCGCCGAAGGGCTTCACGCCGAAGGGCAGGCGTTTGAGCGCCGTCGCCAGGACCGCGAAGCGTTCGCTGCCGGGCTGGAGGTCGCCATCGAGGCTGAGCTTGGTCGGCACGCCCTCGCGCCATTCGTCGCGCGCGCCCCCGAAGAGCGCGCCCAGTGTCGCCGTCAGGATGGTCACGGCCACGGCCAGGTTGTGGAAGAAGCCGATCTTGTGGGCGCGCTGCGCCAGGTTGGTGGCCTTCACCGGCGCGCCGACCCCGAAGAAGAAGCCTTGCAGGCAGGGACGTCCGTCCGCCCAACTGACCCGTAGAGGCGGGCGCGACTTGACGGTCGGCTCGGCGCGGCGGGCCGCGATCAGCGCCTCCTCCAGCCGCCAGTCCTTTGGCGTGCCCAGGTCGATGGCCAGCACGTTGGTCTTGCCCGAAGGCAGCACCGCCAGCATCGGCAGGTTCTCGCCGAAGGTGTGCGGCAGAAGGCTGATGACATCGCGGACCGTGCCGTCGCCGCCATCGATGATCAGAAGGTCCAGCCCGTCGCGGGCGAAGTCCCCCAGCGCGGTCTTCAGGGCCTCGCGTCCGTGCGGCTCGACCAGGCGCACGCCCTCGGGCGGCGGCCCGGGCGGACGAGCCTGGTTCCCATGGCTCTTCGGATTGCGAACGACCCCGATACGCGTCATTTCGACAGCCACGATTGGATAGAGCCCTTCGGCGCGGCCAAGCCTTGCAGGATCTGGATGGCGTGCACCACGAAGCACACCGCGGTCCAGATCGCCACCAGGGTGAAGCCGACGTCGGGTCTGCCGACGAGGACACACGCGGTCATCAGGATCAGGTTCGGGTTCCGGCGCGCCGTGATCAGGCGGAAGAAGCTGTCGAACGGGCGCCAAGCGTGCATCTCCAGCTTGAAGAGGGCCAGGAAGATCCCCTCCTCGACCCGCTGGGCCACGTAGCCGCCGATGACGATGGCCAGGCTGAGGCCCGCATAGGGAATGGACTGGCCGACCGCGTAGACGCCGACGAACCAGGCCCACCACCAGAACGGCGGGTGCAGCAGGTCGATGCCGTGGTCAAAGACATTGCCCCACTTGGACGAGGTCAGAGTCACCCGGGCCAGCTTCCCGTCGACGGTGTCGAGGAAGGTCATGATCCAGGCGCAGAGCAGGCCCCAGCCGAACTGGCCATGCCAGAATAGCCAGGTGGCGGCCAGGGTCAGCAGGAACCCGATGAAGGTCACCTGGTTCGGCGTCATCCTGGCGATCGCGCACCAGCGGGTCACGATCCGCGCGGGCGTCGGCCAGACATACTTGGTGACGACGTCGGTGACGCCCTTGTAGGAGCCCTGGAACAGGCGCTTCTCGACGGCGCGCACGGTTTGCGGCGTCAGACGCTCCAGCACTGGCGGTTCGCGCTTGCGCAGGGCGCTGTTATAGGCCGACCCCAGCTCCAACGCCGAGAGGCGCGTCAGGCGCGGGTCCAAGGCCGAGGGATCCTGACCGGCGGCCAGCGCGTCGCAAGCGGCATAGGCCAGTTCGGCCGGCGCATGGACGGCCACGGCGCGGCCGGTGTCATCGACCAGCACCGCGCCCTCGCGGCCGGCCAGCGCCTTGATCAGCGACTCGTCGAACACCCAACCGGCGTCGACCGCCACCACCGCATGCGACAGGTCGACGACAGGCGTCTCGATCAGCTCCAGGCGCCGATAGATGCGCGACAGGCGCTCGGGCGAACTCATGCCCCAGATCCGACCGCCGGCCTCGCCGACGGTCAGGGCGCGCGGCGCCGAGCCCGCCACGTTTTGCATTTCAACGCTCAAAGACAGATAAACCCCTTGAATCCCGAGCCGATTGATAAGCAGCTTCGGCAGCTTCGACCAGAACGACCCGCACCGTCTTGTCCATATACCGCATCGCGCACCTCTCCGATCCCCACCTGCCGCCGCCGCCGGGCGCGTTCGGTTGGAAAGACGTCTTCACCAAACGCCTGTTGAGCCGCATCGCCTGGCGCCGGAAGCGCGAGGTTCATCTGCCCGAGGTGCTGGCGGCGCTGGTCGCCGACCTGAAGACAGCCGCCCCCGACCATGTGGTGATCAGCGGCGATCTCACCAACTTTGCTTCGCGTACGGAGATCGCGGCGGCGCGCGCCTGGCTCGAGACCCTGGGCGAGCCCAAGGACTTCACGGTCAGCCCAGGCAATCACGACGCCCTAGCCGGCCCGGGCGGCGCGGAGCGGTTCAGCGCCTGGACACCCTGGTTGGGCGATCACGGCGAGACCGCCTTCCCTCAAGTTCGCGTGCGCGGCCCGGTGGCGATCTTCAATCTGTGCTCGGCCGTGCGAACCGCCCCCCACCTGGCGACCGGCCGCCTGGGCGAGGACCAGCTTCAGCGCCTGGACGTGGCCCTGGCCGACCCGGCCTATGCGAGCCTCTTCCGCATGGTGGTGCTGCACCACCCGCCGCAGAGGGGCGCCGTGGTCAAGCGTAAGGCGCTGGAGGACCAGGAGGCCCTGCGCGCGGTCCTTGCGGCGCGCGGCGCGGACCTCGTCCTCCACGGTCACGCCCATGAATGCCTGGTCGGCGCCGTTCCCGGCCCGAACGGTTCGACGATCCCGGTGCTGGGCGTCTCCTCCGCCTCAGCCAAGCCTACGGGCCATTCGCCGGCTCGCTGGCATGTGATCGAGATCGAATCCCGCCCCGGAGGCGGCCATCGCGCGCGAGTCGTCGCGCGCGGCATCGAGCCGGGTCGCGAAAGCCTCAGCGAACTGGGCCGCTACAGCCTCGCGGACATCACTTAGTCGACGGGTAGCGCACCTTGATGCGAATCGTCGTCTCGCCGACCGGCTTCACCCCAAAGCGTACCGCGTCGAACGACGGCGTACCGAACTTGGTCGGAGCATCGTTCGAAAAGCCGTAGCCCTCGGTCGGCATGCCCGCCGCGCTGCGGTCCAGTTCCCGGTCGCCGTTGGCGTCGTGATAGACGAACACGGCATAGGCCTCGGTCGCCGACGGCAGCCAGAAGCAGGTCTGGCTCATCGGGGCCGAGGTGGTCACGCGCTGGCGGGCCAGCTTGCCGCGCGGGGCCATGAAGCGGCTGGGGTCTCCCGGATAGACCGTGACGATCACGTTGCCCGCGTTCGAGCGCAGCGCGCCGACCTGCACATTCAGTCGCGTCGCGGTCTTGCGGCCGACACACTCCTTGTCCGTCAGCGAACGCGCGGCGCTCGTGGGCTCCGTCAGCTGGCGCGCCGCGGTCTGCGCGCAGACGATCCCGCCCGCCGCGAACGCCGCCAACAACGCGCCGACGAGAACGGATCGTGCTTCCATGTAAAAGGCCGCATCCCTATTGTTACGCGCAGAGCGCGCCTCGGCGCGCTTCAAACTTTGACTCTGGAGCCAGTCGGGATCGGATGGATTCATCCGAGCTTGACTGGTTCCGGGCCGACATCAGCCTGAAGTTCCGGCTTTCTCATGACCAATCCCACAGCCCTGGCGTTCGGCTATCCCGGTTCCAAGATCGCGGAGACCGATCACTGGCTCATTCTCGTTCGTCCCAAGCAACCGACATTTGGGTCTTTGGTCCTGGTGTGCAAGGAAGCTGTTCAGGCGTTCTCCGAAGTGAGTCCCGAGGCGTTCGCCGACCTGCAGGTCGCCGTCGCGGGGATTGAGCGCCTACTCAAGGCCGCTGTCGACTACGAGAAGATCAACTACCTGATGCTGATGATGGTCGACAAAGACGTCCACTTCCATGTGCTGCCGCGCTATTCGGGCTCGCGCGAGCACGAAGGCGTGCCCTTCCCTGACACCGGTTGGCCCGCCGCGCCCGCTCTGGGCTCGGCCGTGGAGCTCTCGTCCGAGACCGTCGAGCGCCTCGCCGTCCGCTTTGCCCAAGCCTGGGGCCAAGCGTGAGCGCCAAGGACCTGCAAGCCGGCGGCCTTCGCCTGATCGACCGCTACCTCCTGCGCCTCCTGTTCTGGCCGCTGGTGGCCTGTCTGGGCGTCACCGTCGTGGCTCTCCTGCTGGAGCGCACCTTACGCCTGCTGGACGTGCTGTCCCAGAGCAGCGCCCGTTTCGGGTACGTGGCCCAGCTGGCCGCCAATCTGGTGCCGCACTACATCGGGCTGGCGCTGCCCGTGGCCTTCTTCGTCGCTCTGTTCATCGTCATCGCGAAACTGTCGGACGGCTCGGAAATCGACGCACTGCTGGCCAGCGGCCAGTCGCTGGAGCGGATCGCCGCGCCGTTCCTGGCGGTCGGCGTGTTCCTGATGGTCTTCAGCCTGGTCGTGTTCGGCTACATGCAGCCCTACAGCCGCTATACTTTCCGCGCGGTCATGCACGCTGCGGTCAACGCCGGCTGGAACGGGCGCCTGGCGGGCGGGGCTTTCATCGACGACAAGGGCTCGCTGCTCACGGCCGACACCGCCGACATTGCCGGCCAACGCCTGACGCGGGTCTTCATCCGCCGTCTGGACGCCCGCGGCCAGGAAGAGATCATCACCGCCGCCTCCGCTGACCTGAAGTTGGACGAGGGCGGCAAGACCATCACCATGGATTTGCGCGACGGCCGTCGGATCGCCCACGACGCCACCGGCGCGTATCGCAACCTGGCCTTCGACAGCCTGACCACCCAAACGCCGCTGTCGGCCGCGGCGGTCCTGCTGCGCGCGCGGGGCGGCGACGAACGCGAGCTGACGCTTGGCGAACTGGCCAGGCAGGCCAAGTCCGCCAAGCCGGTGGTCTCCAAGGAGACGTTGCTCAGCGAGCTCTATGGCCGCTGGGCGCGGGCGATCTTCATGCCGTTCCTGCCGCTGCTGGCCTTCCCGCTGGGCCTTGCCTCCAAGCGAGGCAACCGAGCGCCGGGCCTGGTCATGGCCGGCCTGCTGCTGCTGTCCTTCCAGCACTCGCTGCTGCTGGGCCAAGGCATGGCCAAGGTCGGCATGATCCCGCCATTCCCGGCGATCTGGGTCCCCTTCTCCGTGTTCGCCGCCCTGGCCGTCTGGCTGTTTATCGGCAGCCGCACCCGCCCCGGCGATACGCCGGTCTCGCGTTTGGTCCGCCGCATCAACAATCTGATCGCGCGCTTCATCCGCGCCCTGCCCAAGCCGAAGAAGCGACGTCACGCATGAACCTGCAGTTCTACGTCCTGCGGATCGTCGCCACCCGCATCCTGGTCGCGGCCCTGATCCTGATGTCCATCCTGCAGATGCTCGATCTGCTGGATGTGACGCCTGACATTCTCGAGCGGGGCCTGGGCGCCGGCGGCATCGCCTATTACGCCGCCCTGCGCGTGCCGCGCCTGTTCGAGCAGGTCGCGCCGATCTCCGTGCTGGCGGGGGGCCTGTTCGCCTTCTCGCAACTGGCTCGCGAGAGCGCGGTCGTCGCCATGCGCGCCAGCGGAATCTCGGGCTATCGCATCGTGGGCATGGCCGTGCCCGCCGCGATCGCGGTGATGCTGCTGGACGCCCTGTGCGGCCAGGTCCTGGCGCCCCGCGCCGACCCGGCCCTGGCGGACTGGTGGCGCAACACCACGCCGGTCGCCGAGCGCAAGGTTCCCGCCCCGCGCACCTTCCGCGCCGGCCCTGACCTCGTCACCGGCGCCACGGCCACCGCCGATGGTCGTGAGATCAACACCCTCACCATCTTCCGTCGCGACGCCAAGGGCATACTGATCGAGAAGCTCGAGGCGCCCAAGGCCCGCTATGACGGCGAGGCCTGGACCCTGGACCAGCCCAAGACCACCCGCTTCACCGGCGATCTGGCCCAGAGCTCGAGCGCGGCCTCCACCACCTGGCCCACCGCCCTGAGGCCACAGGACGTGCAGGGCCTGTTCGGCGAGGACGCCATGCCCACCGCCGCCTCGGCCCGCCGGGCGCTCCAGAACGGCGGCTCGGACCGGCCCGAGAGCTTCTACGCCACTCATTTCCAGGCGGCCTTCGCCAGTCCGTTCGTGGCGCTGGTCATGCTGCTGCTGAGCGCGCCAGTGGCCCTGGCCAACTTCCGCAGCGGCCAGGGCGCGGTGCTGCTGACGGTGGGTCTGGCGGCCGGCCTCGTCTTCCTGGTCACCAACGGCATGCTGACGGCGCTGGGCGAGTCCGGCGCGCTGTCGCCGTTCCTGGCCGTCTGGGCCGCCCCTGCGATCTTCGGCGCCCTCGCCGTGCGAACCTTCTTGGCCCTGGAGGGGTGATGCCTTTCGACTCGACGAACGCCGACCTCGCGGTCATCCCGGTCAAGACCCCCGACGAGCTGAAGCGCTTCATCGCCCTGCCCGCCCGCCTGAACGCCAAGGATCCCAACTGGATCACGCCGCTGTTCCTGGAGCGCACCGAGGCCCTGACGCCGAAGACCAATCCGTTCTTCGCCCATGCCGAGGTCCAGCTGTTCCTGGCCACGCGCGGCGGTCGCGACGTGGGCCGGATCAGCGCCCAGATCGACGCCCTCACGCCCCAGCCGACGCCGGGCCGCCTGGACGGCCATTTCGGCATGATCGCTGCCGAGGACGATGCGGCCGTCTTCCAGATCCTGTTCCGCGCGGCCGAGGACTGGCTGCACGCCCGGGGCCGCACCCACGTGGTGGGTCCGTTCAACCTGTCGATCAATGAAGAGGTCGGCCTGCTGGTCTGGGGCTTCGACACTCCGCCGATGATCCTGATGGGCCATGACCCGGCCTATGCGGGCAAGCGCGTCGAACAGCAGGGCTACGCCAAGGCCCAGGACGTGTTCGCCTATCGGGCCGATGAGACCGGAGACATCCCTGAGATCGCCCAACGTCGCGTCAAGCGCGGCCTGCCCACCGGCGTGGTGCTGCGCCAGCTGGACATGAAACGCTATGATGAGGAGGTCCAGACGCTGACGGATATCCTCAACGATGCCTGGAAGGACAATTGGGGCTTCACGCCGACCACCGAGGCCGAAACCGCCCAGCTGGGCAAGGCTCTCAAGCAGGTGATCGACAAGCGCCTGATCTGGTTCGCCGAGATCGACGGCGAAGCGGCCGGCGTGGTGGTCTTCCTGCCCAACGTCAACGAAGCCATCGCCGACCTGAAGGGCAAGCTGCTGCCGTTCGGCTGGGCCAAGCTGCTGTGGCGCCTGAAGGTCAAGGGCGTGAAATCGGCGCGGATCCCGCTGATGGGCGTGAAGAAGAAGTTCTCGTCCACCCAGCGCGGCCGCATGCTGCCGTTCTGGCTGATGAAGGCCAGCCGCGATACGGCGATGAGCCTGGGCTACAATCGCTACGAGATCTCGTGGGTGCTGGAGGCCAACAAGGCCATGACCCACATCGCCGAGAACGTTGGCGGCACGCACTACAAGACCTATCGGATCTACGAGAAGGCCCTGTGATCCAGCCTTTCAAGGCGCTGATCCTGGCCGGCTCGCGGCCCGGCGAGGTCGACCCGGCCGCCGCCTACGCGGGCGTCGGCCACAAGGGCCTGATCGTCCTGCAGGGCCAGACCCTGTTGGCGCGCGTGCTGGGGGCCGTCGAAGCCTCCGGCGCGGCGACGATCGGCGTCTCCGCCAATGACGAGGCGATCCGCTCGGCCCTGGCCAACTCCAAGGCCGTGGTCCTGCCGACCGCCGCCGGCCCCAGCCAGAGCGTCGCCGAAGGCGCCGGCACACTGGGCTTTCCGCTGGTGGTGACCACTGTCGACCATGCCCTGCTCAAGCCGGAGTGGATCACCCAGTTCCTGGCCGACACGCCGGACTGGGCTGACGTGGCCGTGCTGCTGGCCCCGGAAGCCCGTGTGCGCGAGGCCGCGCCCCAGACCAAGCGGACCTATCTGAAGTTCCAGGACGGTCGCTATTCGGGTTGCAACCTGTTCCTGCTGCGCGACGAGACCGCGATGGGCGTCGTCCAGCTGTGGCGCAAGGTCGAAGCGCTGCGCAAACAGCCCTGGAAGATCGCCGCCATGCTGGGGCCGTCGTTCCTGATCCGCTACGCCCTGGGTCTGCTGACCCTGGACCAGGCCGTGGCGCGACTGGGCAAGCTGGCCGGCGTCAAGGCGGCCGCTGTCCGCGCCCACGACGGTTTAGCCGCGGTGGACGTCGACAAGCCGTCGGATCTGGATTTGGTCAGGCAACTGGTCGGCGAGGCCTGCCCCTAGGCCGTCACGGCTTCCTGGGCCGCCCAGGCCGTCGTCAGGGCGCGGTTGCGGACCAGGTCTTCCGGGAAGTCCATCTCGGCCCAGTCCAGGCCTTCGATCGAGCGCACGCGCACCACGTCGTGCTGATGGGCGATCTCGTTGATGACGCTGAGATACCAGCGCTTCAGGCCTTCCGGCGTGCGCATGATCGCCTCCAGCGTCTTGACGAACAGCGCCCCGCCCTCGGCGTCGAAACGCAGGAAGCCGATCGACTCGGCGTCGTACTCGGCGATCGTCTTGCCGATGGCGCGCAGGGCGTCGCCGTCGGTCAGCACCTTCATGTCATCGGCGTCATAGCCGCTGAGCTTGCGGTCGACCGTCACCGTGATCGGCGCGGCCGGCGCGCTGATCAAGCGCTCGGCGATCGCCGGCTCGAACAGGGTGTCGCCGTTGAGGATCATGAACGGCCCGCGCATCTCTTCACGCGCCAGCCAGCAGGTCGCGAGATTGTCGGTCACGCTGTAGAACGGATTGTAGAGTGTGCGGATCGTCATGCCCGGCAGCTTGACGCGCGCGACCTCGGCCTCGACCAAATCGCTGCGGAATCCGGTGACCACCACCGCCTCGGTGACACCCGCCTGATGCAGGTGGCGAAGCTGCCACTCCAGCACCGTGCGCCCGGCCAGGTCGACCAGGCACTTGGGGCGGTCATCGGTCAGCGGCGACAGCCGCTTGCCCTGACCAGCGCTGAGGATGAGGGTCTTGACCGGCTGCATGACGTTTCGAAATCTCGCTGGAATGGGGGCCTTCTTCGCCCCCAAGGAATCGTAGGACCACGCGCCTGGCGGCCGCGATCGCATAACTGAGCACGAACCCGCCTCTCGGCAAGTCTTCGCGGGTTGTCAAAAGCCGGTCATGACGTCGCGGCGCAAGCCCCCGGCGACGGTTTTTCGGCGACCGCGCCCAATAGGTGACGGTGGCGGCGCGCTTGAACGCGCTTGGCTGTTGCGACCCATGGTTCAGCTTGGGCTCGGCTCGTCCTGAAGCTCGGCTCGTCCTGAAGATTGTCGCGTCGGGCCCAGGCGCCCCTTCCGGGATCTGAACCCTTCCACCATATGCCCATTGTCATAGGGAAGACTGGGCGGGGCCTCGATACGCAATCAACGGAGGCGTCGTGCAGCTCGCGCCAAGATCCAGTCGTCGGTCCCCTGAGGAAAAGCCCGCCGAAGGCCTGCGCCTGGCGCTGTTTTCCGGCAACTACAACTACACGCGCGATGGCTCGAACCAGGCGCTGAACCGCCTGGCGGCCTATCTGATCGAGGCGGGCGCCCAGGTGCGCGTCTATTCGCCGACGACCGACACACCGGCCTTCGAGCCCGCGGGCGAATTGGTCTCGGCGCCGTCTGTCGCTATTCCTGGTCGCGGCGAGTACCGTCTGGCCATGGGCCTGACTCGCGCGCTGCGCGCCGACCTCGCGCGGTTCCAGCCGACCGCCATCCACCTGTCCGCCCCCGACCTGTTGGGCGCGCAGGCCGGCCGCTGGGGCCGTCGGAAGGGTCTGCCCGTCGTGGCCAGCCTGCATACTCGGTTCGAGACCTACCTGACCTATTACGGCCTGGACTGGCTGCGTCCGCGCATCGAGCGCTATCTGGACCGTTTCTACCGCCGCTGTGACCGTGTGCTGGCCCCAAACGCTCCCATGGCGGAGCTGCTGCGCGAACAGGGCCTGGGCGCGCGCGTTCGGGTCTGGGGACGGGGTGTCGACCGCGACCGCTTCGCCCCCGCCCGCCGGGACAACGCCTGGCGTCGGTCGCTGGGAATCGCCGACCACGAGATAGTCGTCGCCTTCCTGGGTCGCCTGGTCATGGAGAAGGGCCTGGATGTCCTAGCCGACTCCCTCGTCCACTTGCGCGACCAGCCGATCCGTCCGCTGATCATCGGCGATGGCCCGGCGCGCGCGTACCTGGAGGGGCGCTTGCCCGAAGCGGTGTTCACCGGCCACCTCGACGGCGAGGCTTTGGGCCGCGCGGTGTCCAGCGCCGACATCCTCTTCAATCCCAGCCTGACCGAGGCCTTCGGCAACGCCACCCTGGAAGGGATGGCGGCGGGCCTCACCGTGCTGTGCCCGCGCGCGCCCAGCACCAGCGCCCTGATCGCGGACGGCCAGGACGGCGTGCTGGTCGAACGCCCGGACGCCGAGGCCTACGCCGCCGCGATCCAGGGCCTGATCTCTGAACCGATGCGCCGGTTACGTCTGGGCCGCGCCGCCCGCGCCACCAGCGCCCGCTACGACTGGCCCGAGATCTGCGGATCGGTGTTGGACGTCTATCGCGAGCTCGGCGCCGCGCCCGTCACGCGAGCGCGCTCAGCGGCATGACGACCGAGGCGGCGGACAAGCCTTCACCCTGGCGAGGCGGATTGTTGACGGTCGGGGTCGCCCTGCTGGCGATCCTGCTCGCCACCCATGGCGCCGGCGCCGTCCGCGAGATCGTCCAGACCGTCGGTTGGCAGGCGATCCCGGTGATCCTGGCCCACCTGCCCGTCACCTTCCTGGCCACCGTCGGGTGGCAGGTCCTGCTGGCGCCCGGCCGTCGCCCGTCCCCGGCCTTCCTGTTCCGCGTCCGGCTGATCAAGGAAGCCGTCAACGCCCTGCTGCCGGTGGCGCAGATCGGCGGCGACGTCGTCCGCGCCAAGCTGTCGGCGCGCAACGGCGTGACGATGGCCGAGGCCACCGCCGCCTGCGTCGTCGACGTACTGGCCGGAACCGTGGGCCTGGTGCTGCTGGTCCTGACGAGCCTGGTGGTGGCGATGGTCACGTTGAAGGACCCGCGCCTCGCCCTGACCGGTCTGGCTCTGGTCGGCGTCGTCGCCGCGATCGCCGTCGGCCTCTTCATCGCCCACAAGGCGGGCGTCGGACGGCGCCTGGGCCAATTCTCGCAGCGCTGGAGCGCCGTGGCCCATCGGGTCGGCGAGTTGGGCGAGGCCTTCCGGGTCATCGGCCGCCAGCGCGCCAACCTGTTCGCCTCCTGGGCCTGGCACATGGCCGCCTGGATCGCCGGCGCCTTCGAGACCTATGTGGCCATGTGGGCGCTGGGCCTGCAGCCCACCCTGCTGCAGGCGCTGATCGTCGAGGGCTTAGCCCAGACCGCCAAGGTCGTCGGCTTCGCCATTCCCGGCGCCCTGGGGGTCCAGGAGGGAGGCTACCTGCTGCTGGGCGGCGCGCTGGGCCTGACCCCTGACCAGGCGCTGGCGCTGTCGCTGCTGCGCCGACTGCGGGAGCTGGTGCTGGGTGGGATCGGTCTGGCCCTCTGGCGCACGACACCCGCCCCCATCGCGATCGCTAAAGAATCCGACAGCGAAGCGGCGACCGCCTGAGGCTTATCCGTCGGGTCAGAAACCCGCCGGATCGCTCATGCGCCCTTCCCTTCAAATCGACCTCTCCCATCGTTTGACGCCGGGCGCGCGATCCTGACCGCGACGGACCGGATCGGCCGGAGCCGGGTTGGGCGGGATCGCGATCGCCCTGGCCGCTTCCGTGTCCGTCGCCTCGTGGCGCGCCGAGCCTTCAACACATCACCAAAGCTCACGGAGTCTCCATGACCCCCAAGACCTGCGCCGCTTGCGACTGCGAGCTGGAAACCGACATCATCACCGTCACCATCGGCGGCCGGACCGTCGAGGTCTGCTGCGAGGAATGCGCCGTGCGCCTGGGCGAGGCCCAGACAGCCATCGCCAACTCGGAGGCGTAAGCGCAATGACCTCCCACATGAGCCGACGCCGATGGCTGGCCGCCTCCACCGGCCTCGCCGCCACGGCCCTGCTGACCGGCGTCGCTCGGGCCCAGGCGACCGACGCCCAGAATGACGCCGAGGCCGCCAGGCGCTGGACCCTCGAGCGCCGCTTCCAGGCCACGCCCTATGGCCGGACCGCCTATGTCGATCGAGGATCTGGCCCTACGGCGCTGTTCCTGCACGGTTTTCCGCTGAGCGGCTTCCAGTGGCGCGGCGCGATCGACCGCCTTTCCCAGCATCGGCGGTGTCTCGCGCCCGACTCCATGGGCCTGGGCTTCACCGAGGTCCTGGCCGGCAAGTCGGTGGCGCCGGACGATCAGGTGAAGATGCTGATCGCCTTCCTCGACGCGCTGAAGGTCGACACCTTCGACCTGGTGGCCAACGACAGCGGCGGCGCGGTGGCCCAGTTGTTGGCCATCCGGCATCCGCAGCGGGTCCGAAGCCTGCTTCTGACCAATTGCGACGTCGAGCCCGACAGCCCGCCGCCGGCCCTGACGCCCGTGTTCGAACTGGCGGAAATGGGCATCTGGCCCGACGCCTGGCTGGAACCGTGGCTGAAGGACAAGGCCAAGGCCCGTGCGCCGGACGGCCTGGGCGGCATGTGCTTTTCCAATCCGGCCCACCCGACCGACGCGGCGATCGAACAGTATCTCGGCCCGATCCTGCAATCGGTCGAGCGCAAGGACCTCGCCAACCGCTACGCCCTGGGCCTGAAGCCCAATCCGCTGGCGGGGATCGAAGCCTCTCTGCGCAAGCTGGACATTCCCGTTCGGGTGATCTGGGGGATGAACGACGACATCTTCGCCAAGGACAATCCCGACTACCTGGCCCGGGTGCTGCCGCGCGTGGAGGGCGTACGCAGAATTCCCGAAGCCAAGCTGTTCTTCCCCGAGGAGTATCCCCATATCGTCGCCGAGGAAGCGCGACGTCTCTGGCGGATCGCGTAGAGGATCCAAGCGCGTGAGCGGATACGCCGTCCAGCAACTGCTCGATACGCCGACCGTGTCGCTATACGACGTGGTCTGCGACGGTGGGTGCCGTCACAAGAGCGGCGAGGAGTGCGCCCACGGCGCGCATCTGGTTTTCCCCTATCGCGGCGTCTTCATGCACCACCTGGGCGGCGACCGCGACGCGGTGGCCGAGCCGAACCAGGTATTGTTCTTCAACAGTGACGAAGGCTTCCGCGTCAGCCACCCGGTCGAGGGCGGCGACGCCTGCCTTTCGCTGTCGCTGAGCCATGAGATGCTGGCCGAGATGACGCCGAAGGATCAGAGGCGGAGCGGCCCCGAGGTCGCTTTCGAGCGGCAGCGGCGGCGCATCGATCCCCGCGCCCAGGCTCTGGTCGCCCTCCTGAAGCACAGTCTGGCGCGCGGGACGATCGAGACGCTCGAGGCCGAGACGCTCAGCCTGACCCTGGTGCGCCGAGCGCTGGGCGAGCGGACGTCGCACGCCTCCGCCGCCAGTTGGAGCCGCCAAAAGCTCGTCGACCGCGCCAAGCTGGTCCTGGCCTCTGACCTGGGCCGCCGCTGGACCCTGGCCGAGATCGCCGCCGAGGTCGGGGTTTCGCCTGTCTACCTCACCCAGGTCTTCCAGCAAGTCGAGGGCGTGCCGCTCTATCGCTACCAGTTGCGTCTGCGCCTGGCCCGGGCGCTGGACCTATTGGACAGCTACGACCACCTGACGAATCTGGCGCTGGACCTGGGCTTCTCCAGCCACAGCCATTTCAGCGCGGCGTTCAGACAGGCGTATGACCGCACCCCGGCAGAGTTCCAGCGGTCGGTGCGCCCTGGATAGAAAGTCCCATATTGCAGGATATCATCCTGTATTTTGGCATTGAAACCCTTCCGTCGCAGGACTACCAAGAGGGTGGACTCTGTGCGCGAAGGGAGGCGGCATGATCCTGGATCGGCGTACGCTGCTGACGGGCCTCGCCCTCGCGCCAAGTCTCGTCGCGCCCGGCCTCGCGCTCGCCAGGGAGATCGCACCCGTGTGGGCCTTTGATTTCACCACATCTCCCCCCGGTCCCTATGACCCTGCCGTAGGCCATGGTTTCGAGCCTAGTTCGGGGCGGCTGTTCTCGGTGCGCGTCCCCGAGGGCGACTATCGCGTCACCTTCGACCTGGGTGGGGACAAAGCGTCCGAGACCACCATCAAGGCCGAGGCCCGGCGCCTGATGCTGGAAGGCGTCCGCGTCGCCGCCCGCAAGACCGAAACGCGGACCATCGTCGTCAATGTCCGCCGTCCCGACCTCGCCCCGCCGCCGACCAACGCCCCCGGCGGGACACGTGTGCTGCTCAATCCGCGCGAAACGAACAGCTTCGACTGGGACGACAAGCTGACCCTGGAATTCTGCGGCCCCACGGCCGCCGTGCGCCGATTGCGGATCGAGCCGGTCACGGTTCCGACGGTCTTCCTGGCTGGCGACTCCACGGTCACCGACCAGAACGCCGAGCCGGCGGCTGGCTGGGGCCAGATGCTGCCCCGCTTCTTCAAGCCCGAGGTGTCGGTCGCCAACCACGCGGAGTCCGGCGAAACCTTGAAGTCGTTCCTGTTCGAGCACCGCCTGGACAAGATCCTGAGCCGGATCAAGCCCGGCGACTGGCTGCTGATCCAGTTCGGCCATAACGACCAGAAGGCCAATTGGCCCCAGACCTATGTCGAGGCCGCCACCACCTATCGCGACTATCTGCGCGCTTATGCCGGCGAAGCCCGGCGACGGGGCGCGACGCCGGTGCTGGTTACCTCCATGCACCGACGCAAGTTCGACGCGGCCGGCAAGATCGTGAACACCCACGGCGACTATCCGCGGGCGGTGCGCGAGACAGCCCAGGCGCTCGGGGCGCCGTTGATCGACCTTCACGCCATGAGCGCGGCCTTCTACGAGGCGCTGGGCCCCGACCAGGCTTGGAAGGGTTTCAACGACGGCGGCAAGGACGCCACGCACCACAACAACTACGGGGCCTATCAACTGGCCCGCTGCGTCGTCGAGGGGATCCGCGCGAGCGTTCCGGATCTGGCCGCCCATCTGGCCGCCGACCTGCCGCCTTTCGATCCGGCGCGACCGCCCGCGCCCGACACCTTCACCCTGGCGCCGAGCGCGGCGCGTAGCCTGGAGCCGCCCCGTGGCAATTGAGACCGACCGCCGCGCGCTGCTGGGCCTTGCCGCCGGCTTGGTCGCCCTGCCCGCCCTCGCCCGCGCCGCCGAAGACGCGCCGCCGATCGAAACCGTCGACCTCTGGCCAGGGGCCGCTCCCGGCGGCGAGAAGGTCACGGTCACCGAGCAGGTGATCCTGCGCACGCCGGGCGGCGATCCGAACGACACCGCCTTCCTGAATGTGACCAAGCCCTGGCTGACCATGCGCCGGCCGGCCAAACCAAACGGCGCGGCGGTGCTGATGATCCCCGGCGGTGGCTATGTGCGGGTCGCTGTCGGCAAGAAGGGCGGATCGATCGACGCCTGGCTGGCCAGCCTGGGCATTACCGCCTTCGTCATGGACTACCGCCTGCCCGCCGACGGCTGGGCGGCCGGCCCGGACGTAGCCCTGCAGGACGCTCAGCGGGCGATGCGCTTGATCCGCGCCCGCGCTCCATCGCTCGGCGTCGACCCGGCCAAGGTGGCGGCCATCGGCTTCTCGGCTGGCGGCCACGTCGCCGCGCGCCTGGCCACCCAGTTCGCCCGCGACACCTACGCGCCCGTCGACGAGGCCGACAAGCTGCCGACCCGGCCGTTCGCCGCGGGCCTGTTCTATCCCGTGATCACCGCGACGGCGCCCTACGCCCATGGCGGCTCGCTGAAGCAACTGCTGGGCGCGAACCCAACCGACGCCCAGCGCCAGGCGATCTCCGTCGAGCTGAACACGCCGGCCGACACGCCGCCGACCTTCATCGCCGCCGCGGCCGACGACAAGACCGTGCCCGTCGAAAACAGCATGCTGATGTGGCAGGCCCTGCGGGCGAAGAAGATCCCGGTCGAGATGCACCTTCAGGAGGTCGGCGGTCACGGCTTCGGCCTGAAGACCCGCGACGGCCAACTGAACCCATCGATGGCCGCCCTGGACGCCTTCTTCAAGCGTCACGGCCTCTACGCATGATCGTGGACGTCCGCGATTTCGGCGCGGTCGGCGACGGGCGCACGCTCGATACCGACGCGATCAACGCCGCGATCGTGGATGCTCATAGGGCGGGCGGCGGCGAGGTGCTCCTGCCCCGAGGCCACTACCTCTCGTTCTCCATCCGCCTGACCAGTGGCGTCACGCTCCGGCTCGAAGAGGGCTGCGTGCTGGAGGCCGCCGATCCGGCGATCCACGGCGGAGCCTACGACCCGGCCGAGCCCAATCCGCACGATCTCTGGCAGGACTTTGGCCACAGCCACTGGCGCAACAGCCTGATCTGGGGCGAGGACCTGGAGGATGTCGCTATCCTCGGCCCTGGCCGCATCGACGGCGCGGGCCTGACCCGCGAAGGCCCCGGCTCGCGCTGGAAGCGTCAGGCGGGCGAGTTCCCACTCAGCATGGCGGGGCTCTCGGCGGAGGTCATGGCCGAGCTGTCGCCAGCGGTCGAGGCCATGGCGGGTCTCGGCAACAAAGCCATCGCGCTGAAGCGCGTGCGGCGGGCGCGGATCGAGGGCCTGACGATCTTCCGGGGCGGCCACTTCGCGGTCCTGGCGACGGGATGCGAAGGCCTGACCCTGCGCGACCTGGTCGTCGACACCAACCGCGACGGCCTCGACATCGACGCCTGCCGCGACGTCCTGGTGAGCGGCTGCCGTGTCAACACGCCCAACGATGACGCCATCGTCCTCAAGAGCTCCCTGGCCCTCGGCGAGCTGATCCCGACCGAGCGGGTGGTGATCGAGCATTGCGAGGTCAGCGGCTTCGATCTCGGGACCATGCTGGACGGGACCTTCGGCCGGACCCAGCTGGTCTCACCCGACCAGGACCGGGTGACCGGGCGCATCAAGCTGGGCACGGAATCCAACGGCGGCTTTCGGGATGTCACGATCCGCGACTGTCGCTTCGTCCGCTCGCGTGGCCTGGCCCTGGAGGTGGTCGATGGCGGAACGATGGAGAACGTGACGGCCGAGCGCCTGCACCTGCACGAGGTGACCACGGCGCCGATCTTCCTGCGGATCGGCGACCGGCGGCGAGGACCGGAAGGCTCGGGCGTCGGCGCGATGCGCAACATCGTGCTGCGCGACATCGAAGCCTTCGACATCCTGCCCGACTACGCCGCCACACTCGCCGGCCTGCCGGACGCGCCGATCCAGAACGTGACCCTGTCGAACATCCGCCTGTCGTATCGCGGCGGCGGGCCGGCCGAGTGGGCGCAGCGGCGGCCTGGCGACCTGCCCGAGGCCTATCCCGAGCCCAGCATGTTCGGCCCCTCCCCGGTCCATGGGCTGTGGGCCCGACACGTGGATGGCCTGAAGATCGATAATCTGACGATCGAGACGGCGGCGTCCGACGCGCGACCAGAGCGCCTGTTCGAGAATGTCCGGGAAGAGATCGTCGCGTGATGCTCGACCGCCGAACCCTGCTGGCGAGCCTGGCCGCCGCGCCCTTCGCGACAGACGCCCCCTATCGCCAAGGCCGCCGGCTCCACGTCGAAGACTTCCGCCATGGCCTGCGCCGTTGGGTGGTCGAGGCGGAGAAGCCCGCGACGGTGACGGGAAAAAGTGGCGTGCTGGACATCGTCGCTCCGGCGGGCTTCACGGCCTGGTTCAAGCCGGAGCTGATTGGTCCGGTCGGGATCTCCTACGAGGCCCAGGCCGTGTCGGCCGACGGTCCCTACGACCGGGTCAGCGACCTCAACGCCTTCTGGATGGCGCGAGAGGTCGATGGCGGCTCGCCGCTGGCCCATCCGCGTTCGGGGGCCTTCGCCGACTACGATACGCTGAAAACGTACTATGTCGGCCAGGGCGGCAATGCGAACACGACCACGCGCTTTCGTCGCTATGTCGGCAAGCCGGGCGATCGACCGCTCCTGCCCCAGCACGACCACACGGCCGCCGACGAGATGCTGGCGCCCAACCGCTGGACGCGCGTGAAGCTGATCGCGTGCGGCGGCCTCATCGAATACTGGAGCGACGATCGCCGCCTGTTCGAGCACCGCGATGCAGAACCCTATGTGCGCGGCTGGTTTGGCCTGAGGACGACCCAGAGCCACCTGCGGATCCGGAACTTCGCCGTCCACGCGCTCGTCCCGACGGGGCGCTAGGCCGCCGACGCGGCGCCGCCATCAACCCATCCCCCAAATTGACGACGGCCAGGTCCGCGAGCGCGAGCCTGGCCGTCGAGATAGTTTCGATAGCGCGCCGCCCAGACGAGGACGGCGGGAAGCGCCGGACCGAGGCCCGACGCTTCCACCTAAACCTAGTTCTTGTAGATGAAGCCGACCGCGTAGCGGGCGCCGCCGAAGGCGGCGGACCACGGGTTGGCGCGATCCGCGAAACCGGCCCGGTCGGAACCGACGGTCAGGCGGGCGGCGTTCAGCAGGTTGCGGCCCTCGGCATAGATCTCGAAGTTGTTGTTGATCTTCCGCGAGATCTTGGCGTCCAGGTACTCGTACTTCTCCGAATAGAGCGGCTCGCTCGGATTGTACGGGAAGCCGACGAAGTTGCCGACGTTGGTGTTGGGCGAGTTCCGAACCGGAGAGCTCGCGGTGGCGGTGCACGGCGAGATGCAGCTCAGCACCCGGTCGCGCGTCTGGTAGGCGATCCGGATCTTGGTCACGTTGTCGTCGTACCAGAACACCAGGTTGGCGAAGTACTTCGACTGCCCCGCCGGATCCAGCGCTTCGGCGGTCAGCGGATCCATATAGGCCGCCGCCGTACCCGACTTGGTGGTCGAGATGTTGAAGTCCGCGCCCGTATGCTTGAGCTTCCACGGCAAGTAGGTGAAGGCCGTCCGCGCCACGAACTCCCAGCCCGACTGCACATAGCCCGGACCGTTGATGAAGGTGTTCATACCGAACTCGTAGTCGGAGAACTTCTTGCTCGTCCCCGGAACGACTTCATCCGAGCCGGCGAAGATGGCGTTGTTCTTGACCGGAACCTGGACCGGCGCGCCAATCCGAACCTTCTGGCGGTAGTAGGCCAGGCTGAACGAGGTATCGCGGTTCGGATACCACTCCAGGCTCGTGTTGTTCTTGGTCGCCGTATAGGGCTTCAGCTCGGGGTTGCCGAACGTGGTGCAGGTCATGTCCTGTTCGCTGCCGTCGGCGTCGTTCACGCCCTCGCGACGTTCGTCATAGGTGCAGGTGCCACCCGGCCACAGACGGTTCATCGGCGGCGGGGCGATCGTCTTGGCCCACGAGTAACGCAGCACCACCTTGTCCGGGATCATCCACAGGGCCGCGTTGTAGGCCGGCATCCAGCCCGTGTATTCGCGGTTGATCGCCACCGGCTTGGTGATCGTCGTGGTCGTGATGCCGGCCGCGTCGTTCGGGAGGTTCGGGTTGTACAGCGGAGTCTTCAGCGTGGCGGCCAGGCCGACATAGCCCGAACCCGAAACCTCGGTCTTCAGCATCCGCATGCCGAGGTTGCCATTCAGCTCCATGTTGAAGGGCAGCTGCTGTTCGAACTCGGCCATCCAGTACCAGGAGAAGTACTTCTCCAGCGCCTTGTTGACCGGCTGGTCGTAGACAACCCCATCGCTGCCCTTACAGGACTTCACGCAGCTGAAGTTGTAGTTCTGGGAGCTGGCCAGCTCGCTGAAGGCCTTCGGCACGTCGATGCTGTCCCATACCTTCAGACCCTTAGTGCCCTCGAAACCCTTCATGAAGGGGCCATCGAGAGACTCCAGGCTATTCTGGAAGATCGAGATCAGCTTAGCCTGCGGCACCGTTTCGATGCCGTACAGGAAGGCGTTGGCGGTCGTCGGGTTCGGAACATAACCGTAGGCGCACGAGTTGGCCGCCGTGGTGCTCGCCACGTTTTCGCAGGCGCGGACGTCGCTGCGCAAAGCCAGGGTCGGGACGAAGACCCCAGCCTTGGGCGAATAGCCGCCGGCGCCCCACGAATCCGTGCCGGCCTCGCGGTAGAAGCCGCCGATCTTGAAGCGCGTGAAGAACGGAATCTTCTCGTTGACCAGGTAGCTGACGTCGAGCTTGTACTGGTCCTCGCTGTTCTCAACGATCCGCGGATTCCACTGCAGGCGGTACAGGCCGCTGTAGCTGGGCAGGCCGGCCGCGGTCGGGGCCAGCATCTGCACGAAGTTCGACATGTTGGTCTCGTCGTACGAGGCCGGCGTGTCGATCGTCCAGATGCCGTTCTCCAGCACGCGCATGGTGGCGTTGCCGTAGTTGTAGCTGCGCGAAAGGCGACGGTCGTAGCGCGTATAGCTGCCCTCGGTGCGACCACCGCGGAACTCGACCTTGAACGGCCCCCGATCATAGTCGGCGCCGTAGGTGAGGTAGTTGGTCTTCCAGTCCTGGGTGTTCTCGATGTGGTCGATGCCCACCCCGGCGTTGGTGATGTCGAACGAGGTCAGGTGGTGGGCTTCGTCGTACTTGACCGAGCCCGGAATGATGTTGGCCGCGATGCCGTAGATCGGGAACGCGTTGTTGGTGACCACCGTCCCGGGCGTGGTGTCGATCACGGCGACGCCGGTCGGGAAGGCGCCGCTGTAGATCGTGTAGCCAGAGTTCGGTACGGCCGCGAGCGGGTTCGTCGTGCCGGCCGGATAGAAGGTGTTGGTGACCAGCGGCGAGGTGACCGAACCCGCCGTCGCCACGCCCAGCGAGGTGATGCCGCCGCGCGTGCGCTGGCGGTTGTCCTCATGCTGCTTGCGGTTGGCGACCTGATATTTGGCGAAGACGGTCAGGTTGTCGGTGACGCGGTAGTCCAGGCGCAGGTCATAGGACAGCCGGTCTTCGTACTGGGACCAGTTCTGGTCGCGGACCAGATTGGGCGTGTACTCGTTCCACTGGTTCAAGCAGCTGATCTGCGAGTTGATGATCGCCGTCTGCGCCGCCTGACGGTTGGCGTTGTTCGTACCCGCCGAGATCGTGTTCAGCTGGGCGTCGGTCAGCAGCGGGAACGCCGTGAGACATTCGGCCTTGGTCTTGGCGCCGGCCGACTTGGTGACCACTTCCAACGGCGTCGGCGCGAGGAAGTTGCCCGTGCCGCTGGCCAGGGCCCAGGTGCCGAGCGGCGTGCTGGCGTCGGGGCCGTTGGTCGCCGCCGGATTGAAGGACCAGGTCTTGTTCGGCGAATTGTCGAAGTCGGCGAAGCGGGTATAGCCCTGCTGGTTGTTCGCGCCGGCGTTGTTCAGCGCGTGGCTGTCGTTCAGGCGCTTGGTCGAGTTCAAATTGACCATCACACCCAGACGGTCGTCGAAGAACTTGCGAGTCGCGACCACACCGATTTCAGGCGAGGCCTTCTTCGACAGCGAGTTGCCGGCGGCCGCGCCGCGCACCGACAGGTAGGGCTTCTTGAAGTCGAGGCCGGTGCGGGTCTGGATCTGCACCGTGGCGCCGAGGCCGCCGGGCGTCATGTCGGCCGTCTGGCCCTTGATGACGTCCAGGCTCTTGATCATTTCGGCCGGCAGTTCGCGCATGTCGGCCGAGCGGCCGTCACCACCACCCGCCGCGAGGCTGAAGCCCGAAGCGGCGACACCGAGGCCGTCCAGCTCGACGCGCGTCAGATCGGCGCCGTTGCCGCGGATCGAAACGCCGTCGCCTTCGCCGAAGCCGTTACGCTCGATGGCCACGCCGGCGATGCGCGACATGGCTTCGTTGACGTTGCTGTCCGGGAAGGAGCCCACGTCGTCGGCGACGATCGAGTCCTGCGCCGTCTTGCTGCGCTTCTTGCGCTGGATCGACGACTGCTGCGAAGCCCGCGCGCCGACGATGATCGCTTCGACCGTGGTCGGTTCGCTGGCCGTGCTGATCGGCGCGTCCGCGCCGCCCCTTGCGGTGGCGGTCGTCTGACCGACGGCCTCCCCCGCGAACGCGATACCCGCGCTCAGGGCAAGAATTGAGGCCGTGGCGGTCGCGCGTTGGCGAGCCCTCGAGAACTCCATGGTGTCCCTCCCTTTATTGGCCTGACACGCCGTCCCCCGGGCGTCAGATCGACCGCCTTGCACACGCCAATTCAGCAGGCTTGAACGCCCTCGAATCCGCGCACTCCGGCTCATTCTTAGTACAAATAGCCTAGTGCCATATATTGAGATGTCAACGCAATTTGTGGGAAGACACAATACGGGTTTCGTGATGTAACCCTTAGCGATCCTGACGGCGCCTCTCGCGGGCGCGCAGATAGAAGCCGCCCGACGCGGACCGGGATCGTGCAAGGCTTTCAGGGAGGGCGCCACGCCCATGTTCACGCATAGAGACAAGCGACTCGGCGCGACGGTCTGCGCGACCGCACTGCTGATCGGAATGGCGGGCGCCGCGCAGGCCGCGCCCCGCTGGATGGAATCGCTGGATCGCGGCGTCGTCGCCGTTCCGGCCAAGGACGGTGGCGTCCTGGTCAGCTGGCGCCTGCTGGGCGATGACCCGGCCGGCGCGGCCTTCAACCTCTATAAGGACGGCAAGAAGCTGAACGCCAAGCCGCTGAAGAGCGGCACGGACTTCGTCGACAGGACCTCCGGCGCGGGCGCCTACACGGTGCGTCTAGTCGCCAAGGGCAAGGAAGGCGCGGCCAGCGCCGCGACCGGCGTCTGGACCGACGGCTACCTCTCGATCCCCCTCGACCCGCCGCCCAGTGGTGTGACGCCCGCCGGCGAGGCCTATTCCTACACGGCCAACGACGCCAGCGTCGGCGACCTGGATGGTGACGGCCGTTACGAGATCATCCTGAAGTGGGACCCAACCAACTCGAAGGACAACGCCTTCGGCGGCTACACCGGGAACGCCTTCATCGACGCCTACACCCTGGAGGGCAAGCGTCTGTGGCGCATCGACCTGGGTCGCAACATCCGGGCCGGCGCGCACTACACTCAGTTCCAGGTCTTTGACTATGACGGCGACGGCAAGGCCGAGCTGGCCGTGCGCACCAGCGACGGAACGATCGACGGGACCGGCAAGGTGCTCGGCGATCCCAATGTCGACTGGCGCGAGAGCGGCGGCGAGCGGCCCCAGGCCGATCGCACCGGCGCCTTCGTCCAGCCGGATGGCACCAAGGTCGCCCGGGTCCAGGGCCGCCTCCTGAAGGGTCCCGAATATCTGACCGTCTTCGAGGGCCCGACGGGCAAGGCTCTGGCCAGCGCCCCCTACTCGCCCGCGCGTGATCCGCGCACCGACGCTCCGTCGGTCGAGCAGATGACCGAGATCTGGGGCGACGGCTACGCCAACCGCTCCGACCGCTTCCTGGCCGGCACCGCCTATCTGGACGGCCAGCGGCCCAGCATCATCATGGCTCGCGGCTACTACGGCCGCTCGACCCTGGCGGCCTGGGATTTCCGGGACGGCAAGCTGAGCCAGCGTTGGCTATTCGACAGCGCCACGCCCGGCAACGAGGCCTTCGGCGGCCAGGGCAATCACCAGCTCAGCGTCGCCGATGTCGACGACGACGGTCGCGACGAGATCGTCTACGGTTCGATGACCGTTGACGACAACGGCAAGGGCCTGTGGAGCGCCCGCCTCTTCCATGGCGACGCCATGCACGTGGGCGACCTCGACCCGACCCATCCGGGCCTGGAGAAGTTCGGCGTCCATGAGAGCCCCAGGATGAACGGCGGGATTGGCGCGGCCATGCTCGACGCCAAGACCGGCAAGGTCCTGTGGAGCACGCCGACCGACAAGGACACTGGCCGCGGTCTAGCGGCCGACATCGATCCGCGCTTCCCCGGCGACGAGGCCTGGGGCACGAACCAGGACGCGCTCTATACCGCCCGGGGCAAGGCCATCGAGGGCGTGAAGCATCCGCGCCAGAGCAACTTCGCGGTCTGGTGGGACGGCGATGACCTGCGCGAGCTTCTCGACCGCAACCAGATCAGCAAGTGGGACTGGAAGACCGGCCAGACGACGCCGCTGCTGACCGCGGACGGCATGACCTCGAACAACGGCACCAAGGCCACGCCGACCTTGTCGGCCGACATCCTGGGCGACTGGCGCGAGGAGGTGATCCTGCGGGCCGAGGACAACAAGTCCTTGCGGATCTACGCCACGCCCTACGCCACGGAGCGGCGCCTGGTGACCTTGATGCACGACCCGCAGTACCGCGTGTCGATCGCCTGGCAGAACACCGCCTACAACCAGCCTCCCCACACCAGCTTCCACCTTGGCGAGGGCATGAAGCAGCCCAAGCCGGCGGCCATCGAAACTCGAAAGGCGTCGCGATGAAGTCGTTCGTGATGAAGTCCCTCGTGGTTGGCGGCCTAACCGCCCTCTTCCTGGTCGGCGCAGCATCGGCTCAGGACATGCAGACCGCCGCCAAGCCCGGCGCGCCCGAGCCGCCGCTGGAGTGGGTGGACAAGACCACCGGCCACCGGATCGTACGGCTGTCGCGCGAGCCCGGCAGTTCGAGCCTCTATTTCAACTACAACGGCTACACGCCCAAGGGCGACCGGCTGATCTTTTCATCGCCGAATGGCGTCACGGCCATGGACCTGAAGACCCGGGCCCTGACCAAGATCGTCGAGGGCCGGGTGCGGCTGCTCTATGTCGGTCGCAAGACCGGGGCGGTCTATTACGAGAAGGCGCTGACCGACAATCCGATGGGGGCCAAGGCCGTGATGGCCACCGACCCCTACACCAAGGCTACGCGCCAGGTGGCGGTCATGGATCGTGGATCCTTGCAGACCATCAACGCCGACGAGACCCTGCTGGCCGGGGTCGCCGTCCGCACCGACGTGCCGATCCCGCCCAACGGCGCCGACGCCCTGCCCAGGAACCCCGACGACGTGAAGAGCGCCGACGGTCGCGAGCTCTCCTATGCCGAGGGCCGCGAGGTGCAGCTGAACGCGCGCCTGGACAGCCGCATTCCGATGGAGATCTTCACGATCAACACGGTCACCGGCGAGCGCAAGATCGTCCATCAGGCCACCGACTGGCTGAACCACCTGCAGTTCTCGCCGACCGACCCGGGCCTGCTGATGTTCTGCCACGAGGGGCCCTGGCATAAGGTCGACCGCCTGTGGCTGATCCGCACCGACAAGGCGGGCGACAAGCCGGTCAAGATCCACACCCGCACCATGAACATGGAGATCGCGGGCCACGAGTGGTTCAGCGCCGACGGCAAGACCGTCTGGTACGACCTGCAGACCCCGCGCGGCGAGGACTTCTGGGTCGCCGGCTACGAGATCGCCACGGGCAAGCGCAACTGGATGCACGTCCAGCGCAACGATTGGTCCGTGCACTTCAACAGCTCGCCGGACGGCAAGCTGTTCGCGGGTGACGGCGGCGACAGCGAGATGGTCGCCCACGCGCCCGACGGCAAATGGATCGTCCTGCTGAAGCCGCGCACCGTGCCGGACGTCGCCGGTATCCACGCCCCCGGCGCCGAGCACCTGATCGCCCCCGGCGTGCTCGATTCCGAGCGCCTGGTCGACATGCGCGCCCACGACTATCGCCTGGAGCCGAACGTCAACTTCACGCCCGACGCCAAGTGGCTGGTGTTCCGCTCGAACATGCACGGCGCGAACCAAGTGTACGCGGTGGAAGTGGCGAAGGCGCAGTAGCGCCTGCTCCCGCCAAACACCAATCTCCCGTCATCCCGGAAGCCTCGCAGAGGCTATCCGGGACCCAGGGGCCGATGCAGTGCGGTCGCCCCTGGGTCCCGGCTCTCCGCTACGCTGCGGCCGGGATGACGAGAATTAGAAGTCCAAGCGGCGCCCTCTACGGCAACCGCCGATGCAGCTCCGCCTCGATGATCCCCAACCGCCCGCCGGTCGCCACTTTTTCCGCGCCGGTGTCGAGGCCCGCGCGCGCGCCGTTCACCTCGACGATCTTGCCGAAGCCGTCGCGGTCCACTGTCGGCGCGGTCAGGGCGATGCGCAGGCGCGTCCCTTTCACCGGCTTTAGCGGCACGGCGACGTAGCCGAGGCTCTTGCCGGGCTCGCCCTCGTAGACCACCACGCCGTCCATGGTGATACGCAGCGGATACGAACGCAGGCGCCAGCCGATCAGCTTCAGCTCCACGTCGTCGACCACCTGTGGCCTGTCCAGGCGGTACTCGATCCAGGCGTTGGCCAACTGGCCGTCGCTAGCCCAGTGGGTGGTCTCGTCGTCGTCCTGGGCCAGCTTCCTGTCCGCTACGTTCGAGCCTGCGAGAGTCTCCACCGGCTTGATGGTGAAGCGCCAGGGCTTGAACGATGGCGTCGCCGGCGTCGGGCCGCGCGCCAAGCTGACCGGTAGGGCGTCGTCGCCCACGGGCCAGCGGCCGTCCGCTTTGGCGGGCGCGGCGACGTCGAGGGTGACGCTGGCGGCCGGCAGCCCCTCGGCCTGGGCCGTGACGGTCACCCTCCCCGCCTCCAGGGTCGAGCGCAGCGAGACGCGGTTGACGCCCGCCTCGACCGGCAGGGTCTTGGACAGGATGAAGTTGTCGTCCGACCGCGCAGCGCCCGGGAAGCTGGTCACCTGGTCCGCCCCCGCCGGCTTCTGCTCGCCCGAGGCCGGCGGCGCGGGCTTGCGGCCGAGGGAGTCGCCCTGAGCGATCCCGCCCCGCCATTCGACCGGACCTGTCGTCGAGAAGCTGATCGTGTTCAGCGCCGTAGGCACGCGGCGGCCGCTCTTATCGACCACCTCGACATCGACCAGCGCCAGGTCCGCGCCGTCCGCTCGCCAGCCGCCGGGGCCGGTGCGGGGCGTCAGGCGAAGCGCCGCCGGCTCGCCGGTGGTGGCGACCTCGCCGCTCGACATGACCTTGCCCTTGGCGTCGTAGCCGACCGCCTCCAGCTTGCCAGGTGCGAAGGCGACTTTGTCGAAGGTGAACAGGAAGCCGTCGCTCTTGCGGCCGAAGCCCAGGGAGCGGCCGTTCAGCTTCAGCTCGACCTTGTCGGCGCTGGAGACGACCAGCACGTCCTTCACGACGCCCGGCTGATAGTTCCAGTGGCCGATGACGTGGGTGCGAGGCCGCTCGACGTCGACCCAGCCGTCCCACATCACCTGGTGGGCGTAGAAACCTTCCTTCGGCAGGCGCATGGCGTCCACCTCGCCGCTGCGGCGGTAATTGTTGTCGCCACGGAAGTGGGTGTTGCTGTCGGAGAAGATGATGTTCACGCCGCCCGAGCTGACCCGCTCGCCGCCGCCCGGACGCTGGCGCCAGTAGTCGTACCAGCGGCGAACGTTCTCGGCCGCGTGGCTGTCCTGGTTGCGATTGTAGTCGGGCCCGTCGGCGTGGAACGGCGGGGTGAAGGCATCCTGGAACTTTCGAGCGCCCTCGTCGCGGGAGTACTCCATAGCCCAGACAGGCTTGGTGGCGCTCTTGTTGATGTAGAGCATCTCGCCGCCGTACTCCGCGACCTTGCTGTTCAGCATCTCGCGCGAGCCGATGGCGCGGCCGCCATGGGGGTCGAAGCGGTCGCGGATGGCCTTCAGCTCGGCCATGTGCTCGTCGCTGATGTTTTCGTTGCCGCCCTCGTAGAAGACGATCGAGGGGTTGTTGCGGAAGCGGACGATGGCGTCGGTCATCGCCTCCTTGCGCTGGTCCCAGCGGCGGCCGGTGACGTCGCTCTCGGCGTCGCCGGCGGGCATGGCCTGCATCAGGCCCACGCGGTCGGCCGAGGTGACGTCCTGGCGCGCGGGGGTGATGTGCATCCAGCGGACCAGATTGCCACCGCTCTCGACCAGCAGGCCATTGGAGAAGTCGCTGATCCACGGCGGGATGTCGGTCCCCAGGGCCGGCCATTCGTTGCTGGTGCGCTGAGCGTAGCCGTGGACCTGGATGACACGGTCGTTCAGCCGGATCATCCCCTGACCGAAAGCGGTCTTGCGGAAGCCAGTGCGGGTGACGACCTCGTCGGTCGCCTTGCCGTCCTCGATCAGCGCCGTGGTTACGGCGTACAGATAACCGTAGCCCCAGCTCCAGAAGTTCAGCCCCTTCACCTGCCCCTTGGCCGAGACCACGCGGGTTTCGCCCGGCGCCAGGGTGACGGTCGGACCGACCAACTGGCCCGCCGGCTTGCCGTCGGCGTCGCGAAGAGTGACGCGGTAGCTGAAGGTGCGCGGGCGATCGCTGTCGTTGCGGACCTCGGACTCGGCATGGATCGTGGCCGAGCGACCCTTGATGTCGAACCCGTCGGCCCAGACGTAGACGCCGGTGGTGCCCAGGCTTGAATACAGCGGCAGGGTCTGGTGCAGGCCGCCCGTCAGGTGCAGGCGCACGGCCCGGTGGATGCCGCCGTAGTTCACATTGAAGTTGTTGTTGTTCCACTGGAAGCCGCTGCCAGTGGCCTTCTCCTTGTACTTCCAGTCGCTGTCGACGCGGACGGCCACCACGTTCTCGAACGGGGCAGGCTTCAGGAGCTTGGACGCGTCGACGCCGAAGGCCGTGACGCCGTTCTCATGCCCGCCGGCGCGTTCGCCGTTGATGTAGACATCGCCGGCCTGGCGCACGCCCTCGAACTCGATGAAGGCCTTGCCGCCCGCCTGCGCGCCCGGCGGCAGGACGAAACGCTTGCGATACCAGGTGATCCCGCCCTTCAGGTCGTGGATGTCGACCTTGAACGCCTCATCCTCGTTGAAGGCGCGCGGCAAGGTGACGGCCTTCCACGTCGCGTCGTCGAACTCGGGCTTCTCGGCGCCGGCGAGGTCGCTGACCGCCATACGCCAGCCGTCGTTGAACGCGTACTCGGTCCGCTGCGCCTGGACCTGCGCGGGCGCGACGGCCGCCAAGGCGGTGAGAACGAAGGGTGCGGCCCGGGGAAAGCTCGACATGGAACGCCTCGGATTGGTCAGGCCACTTTTAGCCCGGAAGCACGTGTGGCTTGACAACCCGCCCCATGTCAAGCAATCTCATTATATCGGATGATATCTCAATATTTGGGATTTATCCTGAGCGTGCGTTTTTGTTTCCCCAACGGCGCTCGACACTTTCAGTACCCGCTTCTTCCCCTCTGCGGGTCATGGAGCGCCTCTTAGGCGCTCCATTTTTCTTTGCCGGCTGCCACACTCTAGTTCGGACCGAACAGCGCCTTGTCGGCCGCCTCGGCCATGCGCGCGTAGCCGGCGTCGGTCGGATGCAGGTGGTCACCGTTGTGCAGGCCGTCGAGGATCTGGCCCGGCTTGGCGGGATCCTTGGTGACGGCCTCGAAGTCGATCACGCCGTCGAACTCGCCGCTGGCGCGGATCCACGCGTTGACCGCCTGACGCGTCGCCTCGCCGGCCGCATGATAGTACATCGCGCCTTCGAACGGCAGAATGGCGCCGCCCCAGATCTTCACACCGCGCGCGTGGGCGCGGGCGATCAGCTGGCGATAGCCAGCGATCACCTCGTCGGCGGTCACCGCTTCACTGGCATAGCCCTGCTGGGCCGCGCGGCCGATGTCGTTGATGCCTTCCAGCACCACCACCGTCGTCACGCCCGGAACCGACAGCACGTCTCGATCGAAGCGCGAGAGGGCGCTGGGGCCCGAAACCTCGCGCAGCAGCCGACCGCCGCTGATCCCGACATTGACGACGCTCCAGTCGCCGCCGCGCGCGGCGATGCGCGCCGCCAGCTGCTCGGGCCAGCCCATGTCGGCATTTGCCGTCGAACCCGCGCCTTCCGTGATCGAGTCACCGATGGTCACCAGCACCGGACGCTGCGTCGCGCCACGCACGTCGACGCCCGAGACCAGGCCCGGACCGCGCGTGACCTGCTCGCCGAGCGTATCGGTCTTGGCCGTATGGTTGCCCTGCGGCGAGAGGAACAGGCGCACGCGATGGCCCGCCGGCGCGGTCGGCTCGACATAGAAGGTCGAGACGGAGATCCGATCCATGGCCTTGACCGGCAAGGCGACCGGATCGCTGAGCAGCGGACCGCCCGGCGGGATCAGGGCCTCGGTCCGGCCGCCGAAGGTGACGGGAACCGGCGCCCCCAGCGGCTTGCCGTCCGGTCCGGCCAGGGCGACGCTCATCGCGCCGACCTTGAGCGGTCGCTCGCCCAGCTCGTTGGTCAGGCGCAGTCGCAGCGCCTCGCCACCCAGATTGAGGCGCATGACTTGTCGCGCCGTGACATCGCTGAAGGCCCGCACCTCGTTCGGCCGGGCGACGGCCTGGGAGGCGCTGGGCGCCGTGCCCCAGGCGCCGGACCAGGTCGACAGCGGCGCGGCGACCGCCGCCGGCTTGGGCTTAGGGGCTGAAAACGCCGGCGAGCTCGAGAGAACAGCCACGGCGGAAAAGGCGAGCAAGCTCGCACGCGAAAGCTTCATGCGTTCCTCCCTCAAGGAATGCGGATCAAGGGCAGCTCGGCGCGCCCAGTTTCGGCTGCCCGGCGACCGAGGCCGGATGGACACTTTTCGAGATCGGCAGCTTCAGGCCCGCCAGACGCGTCGCCACCAGGGCCGCGGCCAGGCGCGCGCCCTGCTCGTTGATGTGGGTGTCGTCGCTGACCCCCTCGGGATAGCGGGCGACGTTGTCGTAGGGCTTGTATTGAAGATAGAGCCCGCGCGAGGCCAGCTCTCCCCTCGCCTTCAGCGCCGCCATCATGTCGCCGTCCAGGTCGACCAGCGGGACCTTCAGATCGGCGGCCACGCGGTGGATGGTCGCGGCATAGGGGCCGTGGGCGTCCTTGGGCTGGCCGTTCTCCCACATCCAGCGCGCGATGGGCGTCACCAGGACGGGCTCGCCGCCGGCCTTGCGAACGTCGGCCACGAAACGGCGAAGATTGACATCATAGGCGCCGTTCGGGTCGGTGAAGCGGACGATCTTCTTGGTGTCGGCGTCGTTGTGGCCGAACTGGATCAGCACCGTGTCGCCGGCCTTGGTCTGGGCGATCAGCTGGTCCCACAGCCCTTCCTCGATGAAGGTCTTGGTCGAGCGCCCGCCACGCGCCAGGTTCACGACCTCGACGGTCGGGTCCAGCGAGCACTTCAGCACCATGCCCCAGCCCATCTGGGGGTAGCGGTCCGGGCCGTAGTTGGCGGCGGTGGAGTCGCTGGCGATGACGATGCGTGGGGCGGATGCGACGGGCGTGGCGGCCAGGACCGCCGCCATCATCAGGGACGCGATCACGACTTGAACTCCGCGAGGATGGATCGGTCGATCGAGGCGACGTCGCGTACGCCCGTCAGGGCCATGGCCACGCGCATCTCCTTCTCGATCAGGTCGAGCAGCTGGGTGACGCCGGTTTCGCCGCGCGCGGCCAGGGCGTAGACGAAGGCCCGGCCCAGCAGCACGCCCTTGGCGCCCAGGGCCAGCATCCGAACCACGTCGAGGCCCGAGCGCACGCCGCTGTCGGCCAGCACGGTCAGCCTGTCACCGACCGCGTCGGCGATCGCCGGCAGGGCGCGGGCGCTGGACAGCACGCCGTCCAGCTGGCGGCCGCCGTGATTGGAGACGATGACCCCGTCCGCGCCGATGTCGGCGGCGGCCTTGGCGTCCTCGGGATCGAGCACGCCCTTGATGATCAGCGGGCCCTTCCACAGGTCGCGGATCCACTCCAGGTCCTTCCACTGGATGGAGGGGTCGAAGTTCGCCCCCAGCCAGCCCATGAAGTCCTCGAGGCCGGAGTTCGCGCCCAGCACGGGCGCGACATTGCCCAGGGTATGCGGACGCCCCATCAGGCCGACATCCCAGGCCCAGGCCGGCTTGAGCGCCGCCTGCACCAGCCGGCGCGCCGCGGCGTTGGGGCCGCTCATGCCCGAATGGGCGTCGCGATAGCGGGCGCCGGGCACGGGCATGTCGACCGTGAACACCAGGGCCGTTGCGCCGGCCGCGCTGGCCCGGGCCAGCAGGTCGCGCATGAAGGCCCGGTCGCGCAGCACGTAGAGCTGGAACCAAATCGGCGCGGACGAGGCCTTGCTGACCTCATCGACATCGCAGACCGAGACCGTCGACAGGCAGAACGGCACGCCCTTCTTGGCGGCCGCGCGGGCCGCTTGGCACTCGCCCCGGCGGGCGTACATGCCCGTCAGCCCAACCGGGGCCAGGGCGACCGGCAGGGCCTGCTTGACGCCAAACAGCGTGGTCGAGGGATCGGCGGCCGAAACGTCCTTCAGAACCCGCTGACGCAGGGCGATGTCGGCCAGGTCCGAGACGTTGCGGGCCAGGGTCCGTTCGGCATAGGCGCCGCCGTCGATATAGTCGAACAGGAAGCGGGGCAGCTTGCGTCGCGCCGCTTCCCGGAAGTCCGTGGTGGACGAGACGATCACCGGACTACTGCAGGTTCACGAACGCGCCGCCGTCGACCAGCAAAGCCGCGCCGGTGACGTATTTGGCCAGGTCCGAGGCCAGGAACACGATCGGCCCGGCCAGATCGTCCGGTTCGCCCAGACGGCCCAGCGGGATGCGGCCGGCCATGTATTCGCGCTTGGCGACGTCGGCCAGGTCTTCCTTGTTGATCGAGGTCTCGATCGTGCCCGGCAGCACCGAGTTGCAGCGGATGCCGTACTTGCCCAGGGCGATGGCCGTGGACTGCATCAGGCTGTGCACGCCGGCCTTGGTCGGGGTGTAGTGGGTCTGCATGCCGCCGCCGACCAGGGCGCTGATCGAGCTGACGGCGATGATGGCGCCGCCGTTACCCTGCTTGACCATCTGGTTGGCCGCCGCCTGCACCATGTAGTAGGCGCCGAACAGGTTGACCTTCATCGTCCGCTCCATGACCTCGGGCGGCATGTCGAGGAAGGCGTGGAAGGGGCAGATGCCGGCGTTGTTGACGAAGACGTCGACCTTGCCGAACGCATCCACGGCGGCCTGCACGAAGGACTTGGAGGTCTCGACATTGGCGACGTCGCCCTTGATGGCGATAGCGCGACGGCCCAGGGCCTCGATCTGCGCGACGGCGTCGGCGGCGCCGGCCTCGTCGGAGTGGTAGTTGATCGCCACGTCCGCGCCGTGCCGGGCGCAGCCGATCGCGGCGGCCTTGCCGATCCCCTGCGAGGCGCCGGTCACCAGCACCACCTTGTCCTTGAGCAGCATCCCTACCTCGTCTTGTCTTGATTTCTTAGCGGGCTGTCCGCTTGCCGTTCCAGCCCAGGTCCCGCCCGATGGCGTTGGCCGTGTCGCGCACGTCATCGACCAGCGTCTTCATGCGGTCGTCGTCCATGTATTGAGCCGCACCCGAAACGCTGATCGCGCCGACGATCTGGCCCGAGGCCCCCCGAATCGGCGCGGCGACGCAGCGGATGCGGTCCTCGTTTTCTTCCAAGTCGAAGGCGATCCCGCGCTTGGAATAGTCGCGCATCCAGTCGACCCACTGGGTTTCGTTGGGAGCGCCAGGCGCGGCCGGGCCTTCGGACTGGTACAGCGAGCGCCAGCGGTCCTCGGTCTCGTCCAGCACCAGGGCCTTGCCCAGGCCCGTGGAACGGACCGGCTGGCGATCGCCGACGCGCGAGCTGATGTTGATCCGGCGACGGCCGGTCAGCTTGTCGAGATAGAGGGCCCGGTCGGCGTCGAGCACGCCCAGGTGCACCGTGTCCTCGGTGTCTTCCCACAGCCTTTCCAGGTGGGGACGGGCGACACGGGGCAGATCCATCTGCTGGCTCGCCAGATAGCCCAGCTCCAAAAGCTTCGAGCCGAGGCTGTAGCCTTCGCGCGGCGCCTGCGAGAGCAAACGGCGCTCGACCAGGGCCGTGGCCAGACGGTGAGTCGTGCTGCGCGTCAGGCCCAATTGCTTGGCCAGAGCCGGCAAAGCGATCGTTCCGGACTCGGCGACCACATCCAGAAGATCCAGCCCCCGAAACAGAGTCTGGCTACCGCTGGGGGTCTTGGCCGTCGTGTTGTCGTCCGCCGCCACCGGTTCCGCTCCCCTTGACGCTGGTTTCATTTTGTAGCACTACCTCTCATATTGTGGAACGCAAGGCAAGCGGAACAACGGCGACTCTCCAGAGCGCGCCGCCCTCGCGAACCGACAGCGTGTCATAGGTTGTGTTGGGGAGGTAGGCGGAGCTGTACGGCTTCGCCAGGACTTGTCGGAGATCGTCCGGCAGGTGGGCCTCCCTTGATCCCGGGAGCGTCGTCGAGGGGCGCGCCCAAAGGTTTGGAGCCTCGTCGTCCATGGCGTTTCCGGTCATCAAACATGTACGCGCCTTCGTGGTCAGAGGGGGCGGCGCTGACTATCACGATCAGGGCGACGGCCACTGGATCGATGACCACATCGCCACCCCGATGTCGCGCTATCCGGAATATCGCCAGAGCCGCCAGAGCTTCGGCATCAACGTGTTGGGCACGCTCGTTGTCGAAATCGAGGCGGCCGACGGCACGATCGGCTTCGCGGTGACCACCGGCGGGGAGCCCGCCGCCTACATCGTCGAAAAACACCTGGCCCGCTTCCTGGAAGGCCGCGATCCGGCCGAGGTCGAGAAGATCTGGGACCAGATGTACTTCTCGACTCAGTACTACGGCCGCAAGGGCCTGGTGGTGAACGCCCTCTCCGGCGTCGACCTGGCCCTGTGGGACCTGCTTGGCAAGCTGCGCCAGGAACCGGTCTATCACCTGCTGGGCGGCAAGGTTCGCGACGAGCTGACCTTCTATGCCACGGGCGCGCGGCCCGACCTGGCCAAGCAGATGGGCTTCATCGGCGGCAAGATGCCCTTGCACCACGGCCCGGCCGAGGGCGAGGAAGGCCTACGCAAGAACCTCGAGGAGCTCGCCACCATGCGCGAGCGCTGCGGCGAGGACTTCTGGCTCATGTTCGACTGCTGGATGGCGCTGGACCTGAACTACGCCACCAAGCTGGCCCACAAGGCCCATGAGTATGGCCTGAAGTGGATCGAGGAAGCGCTGAGCCCCGACGACTATTGGGGCTATCGCGACCTCAAGAAGAACGCTCCCAAGGGCATGCTGGTCACCACCGGCGAGCACGAAGCCACCCGCTGGGGCTTCCGCATGCTGCTGGAGATGGAGTGCTGCGACATCATCCAGCCCGACGTGGGCTGGTGCGGCGGCATGACCGAGATCATCAAGATCTCGAACCTGGCCGACAGCCGCGGCGTGCTCTGCATCCCCCACGGCTCGTCGGTCTACAGCTATCACTTCGTCATCACGCGCCATAACAGCCCGTTCGCCGAGTTCCTGATGATGGCCCCGAAGGCCGACGAGGTGGTGCCGATGTTCCACCCGCAGCTGATCGGCGAACCCGTCCCCGTGAACGGCAAGCTCAAGCTCTCCGACGCGCCCGGCTTCGGCGTCGAACTCAATCGCGAGGTCGGTCTGCACCGGCCTTACGCCCGCTAGACCTCCCTGAAGGCACACGACCTATGAAACTGCTCCGTTACGGCCCCAAGGGCTCCGAGAAGCCCGGCCTCCTCGACGCCGAAGGCAAGATCCGCGACCTGTCGGGCCACGTGGCCGACATCACGGGCGCCCAACTCTCGCCCGCCAGCCTGAAGGCCCTGGCCGCCATCGACCCGAACAGCCTGCCGGTCGTCGAAGGCTCGCCCCGCTATGGCGTGCCGGTGAACGGCGTTTCCAAGTTCATCGCCGTCGGCCTGAACTTCGCCGACCACGCCGCCGAGTCGAACCTGCCGATTCCTGAAGAGCCCGTGCTGTTCACCAAGGCCGTCAGCTGCCTGACCGGCCCGAACGATCCGGTGATGATCCCCAAGGACTCGCTGAAGACCGACTGGGAAGTCGAGCTGGGCGTGGTGATCGGTTCGCGCGCCCGCTACGTCTCCGAAGCCGAGGCTCTCGACCACGTCGCCGGCTACGTGCTGATCAACGACGTCTCCGAGCGCGCCTTCCAGATCGAGCGCGGCGGCACCTGGGACAAGGGCAAGGGTTGCGACACCTTCGGCCCGGTCGGCCCGTGGATGGTCACGTCGGACGAAGTGGGCGACCCGCAGAACCTCGCCATGTGGCTGGACGTCAACGGCGCCCGCAAGCAGGACGGCTCGTCCAAGACCATGATCTTCCCGATCAGCAAGCTGGTCTCGTACATCAGCGAGTTCATGACGCTGGAGCCGGGCGACCTGATCACCACCGGCACGCCTCCGGGCGTGGGCATGGGTCAGAAGCCCGAGCCCGTCTATCTGAAGGCCGGCGACGAGATCCGCCTGGGCATCGAGAAGCTGGGCGAGCAACGCCAGATCGTCGTGGCCTGGACCAAGGAAGGCGTCGCGTGAGCACTCCCTACGCCAATCGTTTCGCGGGTCGCCGCGCCGTGATCACCGGCGGGGCCTCGGGCCTCGGCCGCTCGGTCGCCGCGCGCATCGTCGCCGAAGGCGGTCAGGTCTCGCTGTGGGACCTGGACGCCGATGGCCTGAAGGAAGCCGCCGCTGACGTGGGCGCGGCCCACACCGTCGCCCTCGACGTCTCCGATGAAGCCGCCGTGCTCGCCGCAGCCAAGGCCGCCAACGAGGCTCTGGGCGGCATCGACATCCTGGTCTCCTCGGCCGGCATCACCGGCGCCACGGCTCCAGTGCACGAGTACCCGACCGACAGCTGGAAGCGCGTGATCGACATCAACGTCCACGGCGTCTTCTTCTGCTGCAAGTCGGTCGTGCCGTTCATGCTGGCGAACGGCTACGGCCGGATCGTCAACGTCGCTTCGGTGGCGGGCAAGGAAGGCAATCCCAACGCCAGCGCCTATTCGGCGTCGAAGGCGGCGGTGATCGGCCTTACCAAGTCGCTGGGCAAGGAGCTGGCCACCAAGGGCGTGATCGCCAACAGCATCACCCCGGCCACCTTCGAAAGCCCGATCCTGGAGCAGCTGCCCCAGAGCCAAGTCGACTACATGCGCGGCAAGATCCCGATGGGTCGCCTGGGCGAAGTCCACGAAAGCGCGGCCATGGTCTGCTTCATGGCCTCGGAGGAGTGCAGCTTCACCACCGCGGCGACCTTCGACACCTCCGGCGGCCGGACCACCTTCTAGGGAGCCCTGAGCCATGGCGTACACGGGTCCTATCGTCGATCCCCACATGCATCTGTGGGACCTCGATCGGCACTATTACGCCTGGCTTCAGGATACCCCGCTGCCGAACAATCCGGCCGGCGACATGGCCTCGATCGCCTACAAGTCCTATGGGCTGGACGACTATCTGGCCGACGCGAAGGGCTGGAACGTCGTCCAGACGGTCCACGTCGAGTGCGGCTTGCCGCCGAAGGATCAGTTGTCGGAAACCGACTGGCTGCAGGCGATCGCCGACCAGCGCGGCGTGATCGGCGGCATCGTCGCCGGCGCCAACCTGGACGATCCGGACGTCGAGGCGATGTTGGCGGCTCATGCCAGCCGCAAGGCTGTTCGTGGGATCCGCCAGATCGTCAACTGGCACGCCGATCCCACCAAGACCTACGGGTCGAGCGACAAGCTGCGGGATCCGCAATGGCGGGCGGGCTACGCCTTGCTGGCCAAGTACGGCCTGTCGTTCGATCTGCAGCTCTACGCCTCGCAGATGGCGACCGCCGCCGAACTGGCCGACGCGCATCCGGACATCCCGGTGATCGTCAATCACGCCGGCATGCCGACCGATCGCGACGAGGCTGGTCTTGCCGCTTGGCGCGAGGGGCTCGCCGTGCTGGCGCAGCGTCCGAACGTCTCGTGCAAGATCTCGGGCCTGGCCATGGTCGACCGGTCATGGACCACGGCGAGCCTGAAACCCTTCGTCCTCCAGGTCATCGAGACCTTCGGGGTCGAGCGCTGCATGTTCGCTAGCAACTTCCCGGTCGAGAGGGTGCACGGCAGCTTCGGCGCCTTCTACGCCGCCTATGACGCGATCACGGCCGGCTTCAGCCACGACGAGCGCGAGGCGCTGTTCGCCGGGACCGCCCGGCGGATCTACCGACTGCCGCGCTGAACAAGAACAAGACTGGGAGGAAGACGATGAGCACGACGACCGAAAGCCGCCCCCTCGCCTTCCGCATGCAGCTGAAGCCTGGCGTCGCCGCTGAGTACGAGCGCCGCCACGACGAACTTTGGCCCGACCTGGCCGAGGCCCTGCGCGACGCGGGCATCCACGACTATTCGATCTTCCTGGACGAGGAGACCATGAGCCTCTTCGCCGTGCTGCGCCTGCGCCCCGACAACAAGAAGGACGCCCTGCCGCTGCAGCCCGTGATGAAACGCTGGTGGGACTTCATGGCCGACCTGATGGAAGTGCATCCGGACAACAAGCCCGTCGAGTGGCCGCTGAAGCCCGTCTTCTACTTCGAGGGTTGAAGTGCGCTCTTCTCTCCTCCTGGGCCTGACGGCAGCGCTGCTGGCGACCACCGCCCCAATTCAACAGGTTTGGGCCGAGCCCGTCCGCTACACGATGACGGCGTTCACCAACGCCAGCCAGTCGAACATGAGCGTGTACGACTCGGTCGACGGAACGCGCTTCACCCTGAAGAAGCCGCTGGCCTATACCCCGCCCAAGGGCCTCATCCGCGACCCCAGCGTAATGAAGCATACGGACGGCTGGTTCTATGTGGCCTACACCACCGGCTGGACCGGCGACACGATCGGCCTGGCCCGCTCCAAGGACATGGTCGATTGGACCTTCCTGCGCGACGTCAAGATCGAGATTCCGGGCGCGACCAACAGCTGGGCGCCCGAGTGGTTCGTCGACCAGGACGGCTCCATAAATCTGATCCTGTCGGTCTCGACCACCGGCATCGCGGGCCAGTTCCAGCCCTATCGCATCACCGCCGCCGATGGCGCGCTGGCGAACTGGAGCGCGCCGAAGCCGCTTTCGGGCCTGGGTCCGAACTTCATCGACACCTTCGTCGTGCGCCAGGACGGCCTCTACCAAGCTTTCGCCAAGAACGAGACGACCAAGTTCATCGAACTCTACACCGCCCCGTCACTGGACGGGCCATGGGCGCCGAAGGGAACCGGCGACTGGGCCGGCTGGGGCCGCCATCTCGAGGGCCCGGCCATGACCCGCACGCCCGAGGGCGCGTGGCGGATCTATTTCGACGAGTACATGGCCAAGCGCTACTGGTACTCCGACAGCAAGGACGGCTTCAGGACCTGGACCCAGAAGGCGGAACTGCCTGAGCTTTCCGGCACGGTGCGCCACTTCACCGTGCTGAAGGAAGGCGGAGACCAGGCCGTCGCGGCCAAGCCCGCCGACATCCACAAGATCACCTGGGACAAGTACTCCCTGAAGGTCGACGGCCAGCGCGTCTTCTCCTGGGGCGGCGAGTTCCACCCCTTCCGCGTGCCCAGCCCGGACCTGTGGCGCGACATCCTCCAGAAGATGAAGGCCAGCGGCTACAACACGGTCGCGATCTATTTCGACTGGGGCTACCACTCGCCCAAGCAGGGGGTCTACGACTTCAGCGGCGTGCGCGACATGGATCGCGTGCTGACCATGGCCAAGGAAGAAGGCCTCTACGTCATCACCCGCGCCGGGCCCTATGTGAACGCCGAGCTGACCCGAGGCGGCTTCCCGGGCTGGCTGGTCAATCAGCAGGCCCGCGCCCGCACCGACGCGCCGGAATACATCACCGCCGCCGATGAGTGGCTGACGCGGATGAACGCCATCATCGCCCGCCACCAGCTGACCAACGGCCAGGGCACGGTGATCGCCCACCAGATCGAGAACGAGCTCGACGTCGTCGGCGCGCCGCAGCAGCGCTACATGCAGTGGCTGTACGACAAGGCCAAGGCCGACGGGATCACCGTCCCGATCTTCCACAACGATAAGGGCCGCAACGGCTACTGGGTGCCCAAGGGCTCCAACGTGCCGGGAACCGTGGAAGGTCCCAACGACCTCTACGCCTTCGACGGCTATCCAGGCGGCAGCTGCCGCGTCGATTCCAAACCGTCCAGTCCTGGCGTCGCGCCAGACTGGGGCATCCATGGTCCTGGTGGAGCCAAGGGCGGCGCCTCGGCCAGCCCCAACACCCCGGGTTTCGCGGCGGAGTTCGGCGGCGGCTGGTTCGACTACTGGGGCAGCAACGGCGACTACGACTGCACGGCCATCCACCGCGGAGTCGGCTATCAGCGGGTGTTCTACGGAACCAACATCGCCAACGGCATCACGCTGCAGAGCTTCTACATGACCTATGGCGGCACCAGCTGGGGCTGGCTGCCGGCGCCGGTGGTGTTCACCTCGTACGACTACGGCTCAGCCATCGACGAGACCCGGGGCCTGCGCGACAAGATCCGCTCGATCAAGCAGATGGGCGAGTTCATCGCCGCCGTCCCCGATCTCACGCGCATGGACAAGGCCGAGGCCGTCGTTCCCTCGAACGACAAGGTCCGCGTCTATCACAACCTCAACGCCGAGACCGGCAGCCACCTCTATGTGGTGGTCCACAATCCCAGCAGCGCCACCGGCGACGAGGCCTTCACCTTCAAGCTGAAGACCCGCGACGGCGAGTATGTGGTCCCCTCGCGGATCAAGGGCCAGGACAGCAAGATGCTGATGGCCAGCTACGACCTGGGCGGCCAGCGGCTGGTCTATTCGACCTCCGAGATCCAGACGCACCTGAAGTGGAATGACGGCGATCTCGCCCTCCTCTACGGCCGCGCCGGCGAGGCGGGCGAGACGGTGCTGCGTTACGCCAGCGCGCCCAAGGTCGAGGTGATCGAGGGGGAAATCGCTTCGACCTTCGACGCCGCCAAGGGCGACCTGAAGCTGACCTACGCCCACAAGGCCCTGGCACGCGTGCGGATCACCGGCGGCGATCGCCCGCCCCTGACCCTGCTGCTGGCCGACGCCGAGACGGGCCAGACCTTCTGGCGGCGCGACAACGCGCTGGTCCGGGGGCCAGGTCTGGTGCGCAGCGACGCGATCAAGGGCGGCGTGCTGTCCCTGATCGGCGACACCGAAACCGACAGTCCGCTGGAAGTCTTCGCGCCCAAGGCCGTGACCTCCGTCCGCTGGAACGGCGCCACGGTGGCCGCCAAGGCCACCGCCTCGGGCAGCCTGCTGGCCGACAAGGCCCTGGCCGGCCCCGGCGCCGTCACCCTGCCCAACCTCGCCAAGCTCGACTGGAAGACCGCGCCCGGCTCGCCGGAGACCGATCCGAAGTTCGACGACAGCGCCTGGCTGAAGACCGAGGGCCGCCGCAGCGGCTCGACCGTGCGCGGTCCCACCGGTCAGCCCGCCTTGGACATGAGCGCCTACGGCTTCCACCAGGGCGACGTCTGGTATCGCGGCCGCTACCAGGGCAAGGCCGATATCGACACCCTGACCCTGCACTACGGCGCCGGCGGCGCGGGGCTGCTGCAGGTCTGGCTGGACGGCCGGTTCCTGGGCGAGCATGAGTTGGACGGCGGCCTGCCCCGCCCGATCACGACCGGCGTGGCGACCTTCAAGCTGCCCGAGGACCTGCGTGGGACCGGCGAGCACGTGCTGTCGGTCATGGTCCGCAACAACGGCCACAACTGGGACCTCGACGCCGACGACTTCCACAAGGAAGCGCGCGGCCTGGTCTCGGCCTCGCTGTCGGGTCCCGGCAGCTACAGCTTCGCCGTGCCGATCGCCTGGAAGATCCAGGGCAACAAGGGCGGCGAGGACATCCAGGACCCGGTGCGCGGCAACGCCAACAACGGCGGCCAGTACGGCGAGCGCGAGGGCTGGCACCTGCCGGGCTTCCCGTACGCGTCGTGGGCCAAGGCCGACGTCTCCGCGACCAAGCCCTATGCCGGCACGACCTGGTACCGGACCAGCTTCGACCTCGCCCTGCCCAAGGATCACGACGTGACCCTGGGCCTGTCGATCGGCGATCCCGACAAGCCGCGCTCGCCGAACAAGCGCTACCGCGTACTGATCTTCGTCAATGGCTGGAACATGGGCCAATTCATCGCCCATGTCGGCCCGCAGCGGACCTTCGTCCTGCCGAACGGCATCGTCGATCCCAACGGCAAGAACACCATCGCCCTGGCCGTGACCAGCGACGGCGCTCCCGGCGACGCCCTGGAAACTGTCAAACTCGTGAACCTGCGCAGCGTGCGCGGCGGCATCCCCGTCGCCCGCGTGCCCGCGCCCGACTTCAAACCCTAAGACCCGGCGCTCCCCCGCCGCTTCTCGATCGATACTGGAGACTACCGTGCCCAATCTCGCCCACGGCCTCGAGGCCAAGGACATCAAGGCCAAGATCGCCCTGCTGATCAGCAACCTCGTCGACATCAAAGACGAGACCGGCGAGTTCCTGCTGCGCCTGGACGACGGCCGGGTGATCGACACCAAGGGCTGGAACGACTGGGAATGGACCCACGGCGTCGGCCTCTACGGCCTGTGGAAGCAGTACGAGATGTACGGCGACGAGCGCGCCTTCGACATCATGACACAGTGGTTCGCCGACCGCTTCGAGGCCGGCACCCCGACCAAGAACATCAACACCGTCTCGCCGTTCTTGACCCTGGCCTATCTGTACGAGGCCACCGGCGACCACACCTACCTGCCCTATCTCGAGACCTGGGCCGACTACGTCATGTACGAGGGCCCGCGCACCGAGGAAGGCGGCTTCCAGCACATCGTCTTCAACAGCGAGAACCCGCAGCAGCTGTGGGACGACACGCTGATGATGAGCGTGCTGCCGCTGGCCAAGATCGGCCTCTTGATGGACCGCCCCGACTTCGTCGAGGAGGCCAAGCGCCAGTTCATGGTCCACATCAAATACCTGGCCGACCGCAAGACCGGCCTGTGGTTCCACGGCTGGACCTTCGAGGGCCGCCACAACTTCGCCGACGCCCTGTGGGCGCGCGGGAACTGCTGGGTGACGATCGCCATCCCCGAGTTCATCGAGCTCCTGGACCTGAAGCCGGGCGACGGCCTGCGCGCCTTCCTGATCGACGCCCTGGAGGCCCAGATCAAGGCGCTGACCGAGTATCAGGACGCCGAGACCGGCCTCTGGCACACGATCATCAACGACAAGACCTCGTACCTTGAAGCCTCGGCCACCGCGGGCTTCGCCTACGGCGTGCTGAAGGCCGTGCGCAAGCGCTATATCGGCAAGGAATACGAAGCCGTCGCCATCCGCGCCATCAAGGGCGTGCTGGCCAATATCGATGAAGCCGGCGAGCTTCAGCAGGTCTCGTTCGGCACCCCGGTGTTCGACACGATCCAGGGCTACAAGGACATCCCGCTGACCTCGATGCCGTACGGCCAGTCCCTGGCCATGCTGGCCCTGGGCGAGTTCCAGCGCGCCTTCATCTAACGCCACCACCGCATCAACCGGTCCGGCCGCCAAGGCCGGACCGCAAGGGGCGCCAAGACCCCTCCTCAAAGGGAAGAGAGACGACCATGGCCACGCCGGACACCCGCAAACCCTCGTGGGTCAGTTATTGGGGCTGGGGTTCCGGCGACATGCTGGGGGCCGGCGCTCAGGCCGTCATCACCGGCTGGCTGGCCTATTTCTTCATCACCTTCTGCGGGCTGTCGCCGGTCGAGACAGGCCTGATCCTGGGCCTGCCGCGCCTGCTGGAAGCGATCACCTGCCCGCTGATCGGCTACATCTCCGACAACCTGCGCCACACCTGGGTCGGCCGGAAGATCGGGCGGCGGAAGATCTTCCTGATCATCACGATCCCGCTGCTGCCGGCCTTCGCCCTGATCTTCGTGACCGGCCAGACCTTCGCCTACTACCTGACGACCTTCATCTTCTTCGAGTTCGTCTACACGATGTTCCTGATCCCGTGGGAAACCCTCGCGGCGGAAATGACGAAGGATTACAAGGAGAAGGCCAAATTCGCCGGCGCGCGCATGCTGGTCGCCCAGAGCTCGGCGATCCTGGCTTCGTACCTGCCGACCCTGATCATCAACAATTTCGGCGGCAAGGACTCGTCCAACACCTTCCTGATCATGGCCGCGATCTTCGGCGTGCTGTTCAGCCTGGTGGTGACGATCGTCGTCCTGCTGTCCTGGGAGCGCCCCTACACCGAGGCCGAGAAGCTGATCCAGCCCGAGCCCATGGACTGGGCCAAGGCGGCGCTGATCCCGGTCAACATGTTCCGCGACCTGTTCTCGACCTTGAAGCTGCGGGCCTTCCGCCAGCACCTGTCGCTGTATCTCGGCGGCTATATCAGCCAGGACATCTTCAACACCGCCTTCCCGCTGTTCGTGGCGACGGTGATGCTGGGCTCGACCCTGCTGATCTCGCAGCTGATGACGACCATGTACGTCGCCCAGCTGATCTCGGTGATGATCGCCATCCGGGTGATCATCCGCACCGGGCCGACCGCCGCCTACCGCATGGCCATCAGCTTCGTCGGCGCGGCGCTGCTGCTATTCCTAGCCTTCTATCTGATCAAGCCGGCGGGCTTCGCCGAGGGTGTCACGGGCCTGGGCGGCAACATCTTCAACCTCGCCAGCCCCGTGGTGATGTTCTGGCTGTTCGTGCCGATCATCCTGGCGGGCCTGGGTCGCGGCACGCTGAACTTCGTGCCTTGGGGCGTCTATAACTACCTGCCGGACGTCGACGAAGCGGTCACCGGCCAGCGCCGCGAGGGCATCTTCGCCGGAGTCATGACCTTCGTGCGCAAGATCGCCCAGTCCGGCGCCATCCTGCTGACCACCAGCCTGATCGGCATGGGCGGTTTCGTCTCGGCCCCCAAGGGCAAGCCGATGCCGGAACAGACGCCCGAGGCGATCCAAATCCTCGTGCTGGTCATGGTCGGCCTGCCGATCCTGGTCATGGTGGCCGGCATGATCATCTCGTGGTCGTTCCGTCTCAACGCCCGCACCCATGAGGTCCTGGTCAAGGAGGTCGAGCGTCTGCGCGCCGGCGAGGCCGACGCGGAGAGCGAGGAGTCCCGCCTCATCGTCGAGGATCTGACCGGCTGGAAGTGGGAGCGGCTCTGGGGGCGCTGATGAAGGCTCTGCCGCTCACACTGCTGCTGGCCTTGTCGGCTTCGCCCGCCTTGGCCCAGCCCGCGCCGAAACCGGCCGCTCAGGCCGCGTCCCAGGTCGCATCCATGCGCCTACCGGACATGCCTCTGCACGATCCCTGGATTGTCGCGGACAAGAAGGCGAGGCTCTATCGGCTCTACACCTCGAATATCCCGGCGGTGAGTGGCGCGCCGGGCCTCGGGACCATGATGTACGTCAGCCGCGACCTGAAGGCCTGGAGCCGGCCGAAGGCGGTGTTCGTGGCCCCCAAGGACGTCTGGTTCAAAGGCGGCGCCTGGGCGCCTGAGGTCCATGCCTGGCGTGGCCGCTGGTGGCTGCTGACCACCTTCCACGACGAGGCCGCCAAGCTTCCGCCGACCGGCGCGCGCGCGCCGTATCGGCGCGGCACGGTCGTCGCTGTCGCCGACCGTCCCGAGGGTCCGTTCACCCTGGTCCGCCAGGGCGAGCCGGTAGCGTCGAAGGACCTGATGACTCTGGACGGTACGCTGTACCGAGACCCGGCCGGCAAGCCGTGGTTCGTCTACGCCCATGAATGGCTGCAGGCCACGGACGGGACCATGGAAGCCCTGCCGCTCACCGCTGACTTGGCGGCGGCCGGTCCGCCAATCACCCTGTTCAAAGCCAGTGAAGCCTCCTGGGCGGCCGGTCGTGAAGAGCCGAGCGGCGCGAAGATCTACGTCACTGACGGCCCAGAGCTGTTCCGGACCAAGACCGGAACCCTGCTAATGCTGTGGTCGAGCTACGACGCCAAGGGCTACGTCCAAAGCCAGGCGCGTTCGAAGAGCGGAACCCTGGCCGGTCCGTGGGAGCAGTTGGAACCCCTGGTCCGTTACGACAGCGGCCACGGCATGCTGTTTCGTCGGTTCGACGACCAGCTGATGATGATCGTTCATCGGCCCTTCAAGAGGGCGCGCGGCAAGCTCTACGAAATGCGCGACGCCGACGATCACCTGGAAATCGTCCGCCAGCGCACCGATCTCGACGGCGATCCGGCGGAGCTGATCGGCAGCCCTTAGAGCCAGCCGTTCGAGCGAGCGATCCGACCGGCCTCGACCCGGTTGGCCGCGCCCAGCTTCTGAGCGGCTTCCGACAAGTAGTTGCGGACCGTGCCGGGCGAGAGATCCAAGACCTCGGCGATATCCTTGTTCGAGCGCCCCTCCTCGGCCAAGCGCAGGATCGCGCGTTCGCGGTCGCTCAGCGGATCGGGCTCGGAGTCCCAGATCGCCTCGGAGAGCTCCGGCGCGATGGCCCGACCGCCGGCGGCGACAGTGCGGACGGCGGCGGCCAGCACGCTGCTGGGCCCGTCCTTCAGCAGATAGCCTTTCACCCCCGCGTCCATGGCCCGGCGCAGATAGCCCGGCCGGCCGAAGGTGGTGACGATCAGAACTCGAGTGCTCGCGCCGTCGGCCTTCAACCGGGCGGCGACGTCGATGCCGGTCAGGTTTGGCATCTCGATGTCGGAGATCAGCACGTCGGGCTTCTCGGCGCGCACCAGCTCCAGCGCCACGGCGCCGTCGGGCGCGCGGCCCACCACCTGGATGTCGCCTTCCATCTCCAGCAGCGCGCTGAGCGCGCCAAGCACCATCTTCTGGTCTTCGGCGATGACGACGCGGATCACGAGGCGGCCTCCCCAAGGGCGGTTTCCAGCGGCGCGGTGGCGACGAGGCGCGTGCCGCGTTTGTCGGATCTGATTTCCAGCCCGCCGCCGATCGCGGCGAGGCGCGCGCGCATGCCCTTCAGCCCCGAACCCTCGACCACACGACCACCAGCGCCGTCGTCGACAATGCTGAGCACCAGGGCCTCGGCGCTGGGCTGGAGCCGGATCTCGCAACGCGAGGCGCCGGCGTGACGGATGACGTTGGTGACGCCCTCGCGCAGCGCCATGGCCAGCACGGCCTCCTGGCCAGGATGACCGTCGGTCGTCAGGGCCGAGACCTCGACCTTCACGTTCGCGGCCGCCAGGGCTTGGCGGGCCTTATCCAGCTCGACGGCCAGCGAGGCGCCCTTCATGCCAACCACGGCGGTGCGGACTTCGGCCAGCGCTTCACGCGCGGCGGTGGCCACTGATTGCATCTCGCGCTCGGCGGCCTCCGCGTCACGGCTGACCAGACGCGCGGCCAGCTCGGCCTTCACCGCCACCAGAGTCAGGGTGTGGCCCAGCAGGTCGTGCAGGTCGCGGGAGATCCGCTCGCGCTCGGCCATGGTGGCCAGAGCGCGGACCTCTTCGTGCGCCACGGCCAGCTCCCGGTTCTTGCGCTCCATGTCGGCCTGCATCAGGCCGGCGAAACCGGTGATGCCGCCGAACAGAACGCCCGAGGCCCAGATCGGCCAGGTCGAGCGCAGGAACAGCGCGCCGACCAGGAACAGTACAAGCTCCAGGCCGATCAGCGTGCGGATCGCCAGCTTGCGCGACGGCATCCGCGCCGCGAAGGACATGGCGTAGATGGTATAGACGCTCCATCCAGCCTTGAACGGCGACAGCGCCATGCCGATGCCGAAGATCGCCAGCACTTCCCAGAACCGCGGCAGCCCCTTGCTGCGGAAAATCTTGAAGAAAAGGCCCAGGAAAGCCGCCAGGCCGACCAGGGACGCAGTCATCTCGATCTGCCCCGGCGCCCGGAAGAACCACGAGACGAAGTAGAACGGCAGGTAGGCGAGGAAGACAAAGCTCCAGCGCACGTCGAACCGCCGTCCGCCAAAGGCCAGCCCCGCGCGGTCGACGTGCTCGCCGGAGGTCGTCCGAGTCATCGGGTCCTTGTCCATGCCGGCGATGTCGCGCGCGAGGCTCGCCACGGTCAAGCCGCCTGCCGGCGCCAGGCCGCCCAGGAGCCGATCGCGGCGGCAATGCTGATGGCCGCCAGGATTGAGACATGATGCTGGACGTTGGCCATCGGCTGCATGCCAGACAGCATCAGCGACAGCTGGCTGAAGTGGTACGACGGCGTGAACTCGGCCACCTTGGCGATCCAGCCAGGCATGACCTTGAGTGGGATCCACAGACCGCCGAACAGGCTGAAGCTCAGGAACAACAGGTTGGCCAGCGCCGTCGCACCCTGCGACCCCATGCGCAGGCCCAAGTTCAGGCCGATGAGGGCGAACGGGATCGCCGAGAACAGGCCCAGACCCAAGGTCGCGGCCCAGCGCCAGGGAACCATGGTCACCCCGCCGAAATAGCCCAGCAAGCCCAGCAGGCCGACAGCCGCGGCGACCAGCGCCAGGGCGGCGGCCAGGCGTCCGGCCAGATAGCCGCCGGCCGGCAGCGGAGCGATCTGCTTCAGCTCGATCAGCTTGGCCTCGCGCTCGGCGGCGACGGCGGCGCCGAAACCGAACATGGCGGGCGCGATGGCGGCGAAGATCACATAGTTGGCCAGCATCATGTGGGCGATCTCCTCGCGCCCCTTGGCCAGGCCCAGACCCATGATCCCGTAGAACAGCAGCGGCAGGGCCACGCTGGGGACCAGGAACTGCGGGGTGCGCCAGGTCGCGACGATCTGGGCGCGGGCTTCACGGCCGTAGACGGCCACGGTGTGCAGGGCGGACATCTAGGCGACCTCGACTTGGCTTTGATTGGCTTTGCCAGCCGGCGCGCCGGCCTGGACGAGACGGGTGACGGCGTCCTCCAGCGAAGCGCCGGAGACGGTCAGGTCGTCGACGGTGTCGTCGCGAGCCAGCAGCTCGCGCAGTGTGGCCGGCGCTGAAGTGGTCAGCAGGGTGACCCGACCGCCGTCGCGGCTCACGCCGGTGACGCGGGCCAGGGCCGACAACTCGGCGTCGGACAGGCGCGAACGGCAGCGGATCGCCACGCCCGAGACCTGGGACTTGATGGCCTCGGGCGAGCCGTCAGCGATCACCTGGCCATGGTCGATGACCACGATGCGGTCCGCCAGGGCTTCGGCCTCGTCGAGATGGTGGGTGGTCAGCAGCACCGCCGCCCCACGGGCGATCTCGGCGCGGACGGCGGTCCACAACCCCCGGCGCGCCTCGATGTCCATACCGGTGGTCGGCTCGTCCAGGACGAGAAAGTCCGGGCGCCCGGCGATGGCCAGGGCGAATTGCACGCGGCGCTGCTGGCCGCCCGACAGCGCGCCGCAGCGGCGGCGCTCCAGGCCTTCCAGGCCCGCCAACCGGATCACCTCTTCCAGAGCGCGGGGCTTGCGGTAGTAGCCTCGGAACAGGTCGACCTGCTCACTCACGGTCAGGGTCGCGGGCAGGCCGGCGTCCTGCAGCATGACACCCATCCGGCCACGCATGGCCACGTCCCGCGGATCGCCGCCGAACAGCCGGGCCTCGCCGGTGTCGGCGCGCAGGCGACCGGTCAACAGGGCGACGCTGGTGCTCTTGCCGGCGCCGTTCGGGCCCAGCAGGGCGACGCATTGACCGGGGCGAATGACCAGGTCCAGGCCGTTCAACGCCAGGGTCGCGCCCCGACGCTTAGTCGCTTGGCGAAGTTCCGCGACCGGCGGCTCCGAAAGTTTGGGTGACATCTTTGGCTCCCTCAGTGTGAAGCCACCATGCCGGCCCGCGGCGCCGCCGATCAGTGCCGGGCGTCACGGGACGAACATGACAAGTGTCACCTCCCCCAGCGGCGCTCCGTTCAGGCCGCCGCGTTCCAGGCCCTGGTCATCAGGGTCACCGGGGAATAGTCGCCGAACCTCCAGCGCAGCGGCAGGGCCCCCGGCCGACGCCAGGCCGCCTCGGGAAAGAACCGCCACCGTCGTTGGACGCCCTCCGGCCAGGTCTCGCCAGCCGGCGGATCCCAGTCGATCACGACCCGACCGCGCAAGTGAAGCAGGTCGCCGGTCTCGAAGTCGACGAACAACAGCGCCGCGCGCGGGTCGGCGACGAGATTGCCAAGGGTGTTGAAAAAGCGGTTGCCCCGGAAATCCGGCACGACCAGTGCGCCATCCTCGACCTTCACGAAACCCGGCAGGCCGCCCCGGTGCGAGATGTCGACCCCGCCGTTGTCGCTCCCGGCCGCGCCCGAGGCCGTCGCCACGAAGAAGGTGTCGGCCCGCGCGATCTGGGCCAGCACCTCCGGCGCGTCGGCGGCGACCGCCTCGGCGGGCCTACCAGAGGACGCCGCCGCTTCGACCGTCCGGGTCTGGATATATTGCGGGCAGTTGCCGAAGCTCTGCAGCACCTTGAGCCGCAGGCCCTCGGCGTCGTCCGCCTCGATGATCCCGTTGGCGCGGTTACGGCGACGGGTCGAGAAGTCCAGCCCCAGGGTCCCGAACGGGCGCCCGGCGCGGAAGAGCGCATGACCGGGCTCTCCTTCACGCGGCAGGGCCCGGATCTCCAGCGTCGTCGGATCTGGACTGGAAACAAAGCCGGGTTCGCCGGTCAGCACCGTCGCGACCGGCCAGCCGTCCTCGTCCACCGTGGCGATGAACAGATAGGAAAGCAGCCCGAAGAACGCCCGGTGCTGGTCCGGCATGAAGTCGCGGATCCCGCCCGCGCCCGGCTCGCCCACGCCCCCGCGCGCCTGGGCGATCAGTTCCCCGGCGTGGAATGGCGCGTCCATGTCAGGCCGCCTTCGCGGCCTGGACGAAGTCGGGCATCGGCTGGAACCACGGTTGCGCCTCAACCCGGGCCAACCAGGCGCGGACATGGGCATAGGGCTCCAGCGACACCCCACCATCCGGCGCATGGGCGACATAGCTGTAGCAGGCCAGGTCGGCGATGGTGACCTGCTCGGCCGCCAGGAACGTTCGCTCGGCCAGATGGGCGTCCATGAAGGTCAGCACCCGCGCGGCGATGCGCGCGGCGCGGGCCGGATCGTCGGGCAAGCCGAACAGGGTGATCATCCGCGCAACGGCCGGGCCGTGCATCACCTCGCCCGCCGCGATCGATAGCCACCGTTGCACCGACGCGGCGGCGACAGGCTCCTGCGGGAGCCATTGGGCGTCGGGAGCGTAGCGGCGGGCGAGGTAGACGAGGATCGCATTGCTGTCGGCCAAGGTCAGGTCGCCGTCCTGCAGAACCGGGATCTGACCCAGCGGATTGCGCGCCAGGAACGCGGGCGTGGCGCGCACGTCGCCCGGCGAGTCCACGAAGGCGTAGCGCAGGCCCAGGGCGTTCAGCATCAGAGCCACCCGATGCGTGTGCCCGGACAGGCCCATGCCGTGCAGGACGATGTTGGTGTCGGCCATTGGAGATGCTCCGTCTCTCGTTTCGATGCCGGCATGATGTCTGTTGCGTTGAGCGCAATGAATTGACCAAATCGGCAATAGATTTTTGCGAATTTGGAAACGCCGATGGATCGTCTCGACGAACTGTCTCTGCTGGTGGCCGTGATCGACGCCGGCGGTTTGGCCGCGGCTGGCAGGCGGTTGAGGCGCTCTCCCGCCGCCATGACCCGCGCCCTGGCCGCGCTGGAAGAGCGGGCCGGCGCTCGGCTGATCGAACGCACGACCCGCAAGCTTGCCCCGACCGAGGCCGGACGGGAACTTGCCGACCATGCCCGCCGCCTGCTGGCCGACTACGAGGCGGCGCTGGAGACCTCCGCGCCCAACGCCGTGCGCGGCCTGCTGCGGATCACCGGCCCCACGGTGTTCGGCGGCCGCCACCTGGTGCCGGTGGTCAATGGCTTCCTGGCCGAGCATCCCGGCGTCCGCGCCGACGTCACCCTCCACGACCGAAACCTCGACCTGATCGAGTCCGAGCTGCATGTGGCCCTGCGCATCGGCGCGCTGGCCGATTCCAGCCTACTGGCGCGACGCGTGGGGGCCGTGCGCCGCGTCACGGTCGCCTCGCCCGATTACCTGGCCAGACGTGGAGAGCCGAACGCGCCGGCCGACCTCGCCGACCACGACACCATCCTGACCACGGTGATCACCGTCACCCCGGAATGGCGCTTCGAGGCCGGCGGCCGACCTCGCGCCGTGCGGCTGGATCCGCGCCTGCGGGTCAACAGCGTCGAGGCCGCCCTGGCCGCCGTCGTCGCCGGCCAGGGGATCGGGCGCGCCCTCTCCTATCAGGTCGCCGACGAGGTCGCCGACGGACGCCTAGTCCGCCTGTTGCGCGGCTTCGAGCCCTCGCCCCTGCCCGTTCAGCTTCTGACCGCCGGCGGCCGCTTCAGGCCGCCACTGGTGCGCGCCTTCCTCGACTACGCCACGCCGCGCCTGGAAGGCCTGGCGGTGCTGCAAGAAGACGCGGCCTAGCAGTCTTGGTCCTGGCCCAAGCCCGGCTATAAAAGACTCAAAGGACATGAGTCCTCGAAAGGTCTGATCGGCGATGCATACGCAGAGAATTCTGGTGACGGGCGGCGCGGGCTTCGTCGGGTCGCATCTTTGCGACCGGCTGCTGGCGACCGGCGCGGAGGTGCTCTGCGTCGACAACTACTACACCGGCTCGCGCCAGAACGTGGCGCAGAACCTGACCAATCCGCGCTTCGAACTGCTGCGGCACGACGTGACCATGCCGCTCTATGTCGAGGTCGATCAGATCTACAACCTCGCCTGCCCGGCCAGCCCCGTGCACTACCAGTTCGACCCGGTGCAGACGACCAAGACCAGCGTCCATGGCGCGATCAACATGCTGGGCCTGGCCAAGCGGGTGAAGGCCAAGATCCTGCAGGCCTCGACCTCCGAGGTGTACGGCGATCCGACAATCCACCCGCAGGTCGAGACCTATTGGGGCAACGTCAATCCGATTGGCATCCGCTCGTGCTACGACGAGGGCAAGCGCTGCGCCGAGACCCTGTTCTTCGACTACTGGCGCCAGCATCGGCTGCAGATCAAGGTGGCGCGGATCTTCAACACCTACGGCCCACGGATGCACCCGAACGACGGGCGCGTCGTGTCCAACTTCATCGTCCAGGCCCTGAAGGGCGAGGACATCACCCTCTATGGCGACGGCAACCAGACCCGCTCGTTCTGCTATGTCGACGATCTGGTCGATGGCCTGATGCGGCTGATGAACACCGGCGACGAAGTGACCGGTCCGATCAACCTGGGCAATCCGGTCGAGTTCACGATGAAGCAGCTCGCGGACCTGGTGCTGGAACTGACCGGCAGCAAGTCGGCGATCGTTCACCGCCCCCTGCCCTCGGACGACCCGCGCCAGCGCCAGCCCGACATCACCCTGGCCAAGCAACACCTGGACTGGGCGCCGACGGCGCCGCTCAAGGTCGGGCTGATGCGGACGATCGAGTACTTCGACGGACTCTTGAAGGCCGACTAGCGCTTCCGGCCGAAAAGCTTCAGGTCGGAATCCGGACCGTCGCTGCGGCCGCCGAACCAGCCCATCCAGAAGTGGATGTAGTCCCGCGCCATGTCGCGCGGCACGAAGAAGCCATGGCTGTAGGGCGTGTCGACGCCGATCGCCAGCTTGGGATCGGGCGCATCCTCGTACCAGGTGCCGAACAGGCGATCCCAGATCGGCGCGATGCCGAAGTGGCCGGTCGGGTGGGTCATGTCCAGCTTGTGGTGGGCCCGATGATGGTTCGGTGACTGGATCAGCCAACGGCCGACCCAGCCCCAATTGGCGTCGATCTTGCCGTGGATCACCAGACCGAGGCCGACGACCAGCACGTTGACATAGATCATCACCTCGGGCGGCGCGCCCAGCACGGCCAGCGGCAGGTTGACCAGGAAGATGGCCGTGAAGGTCACCGGATGCTGGCGCACCGAGGTCACCACGCCGAAATCCTCGGCCGAATGGTGATAGCGGTGCAGCGGCCAGAAGAACTTGGTGTGGTCGGTCCGGTGGGTCCAATAGTCGAAGAAGCTGTAGACCGCGAAATACAGCGGCAGTTGCAGCACGAACGGCAGTGGCGGCGGGCCCAGGTTCACGCCCGTGGCGGTCCTGATCGCATCGTGGATCCAGCCGCCGGAGATCATCGAGGCCCCGAGCATCAGCACGCGACCGGCGATGTCGAGCACATGGCCCTGGCCCAAAACGAAGACCGTCAGGTCGGTGTTCAGCGACGCCGTGCGGGCGAACAGCAGCTGGCGCAGCGAGCTTTCCTCCCAGCCTACCGTCACGCATTCGATCCACAGCGCGGTCGGCAGCAGCAGGAAGACCAGGAAGATGTTGTTGAGGTGATCGTGGACGGAGTCCGAGTGCACCGACTTGCCCAGGAAGGTCAGGGTCAGCTCGGCCGGGATCAGCTTAAGCGCCAGCCACCAGGCGGCGACGGCGCCGGCGGCATAGATCGCGAAGCCGGCGATCAACGCCGCGCGGCCCAGGCCATGACGCGCGGGCGGGGTCTCGACACCGATCTCGGCGGCCGCGTGTAGCGCTGCAGGTTTCAAGACGTCCCACTCCCCCGGGGATTACAGGCCGCCATTGATGCCCGAGCGCCGTTAAAACTTGGTGTGGCCAAGCAACCTGCGGACGAGACGCCATCGACCGAGGTCCTTGCCGTAGCTGTCGCTCCGGCATAACAGCCGCGTCATGACGCGCTCCGCGCCCCTGCTGGCCCTGCTTCTCGCTGCTTCGGCGCCCGCCCTCGCCTATGCCCAGGAGGTCGAGGCGATCTCGGTCTGGGGCCGCCGCGCCAATGATCTGGGCCGCGCGACCTCGGCCAGCGAGGGCCGCATCGCCTATGCCGACTTCGCCGTGCGGCCGCTGCTGCGTCCGGGCGAACTGATCGAGGCGGTGCCGGGCCTGGCCGCGACCCAGCACTCCGGGGCGGGCAAGGCCAACCAATACTTCCTGCGCGGCTTCAACCTGGATCACGGCACGGACCTGGCCGCCTCGCTAGACGGCGTGCCGCTGAACCTGCCTTCGCACGGCCACGGCCAGGGCTATCTGGACCTGAATGTCCTGACGCCGGAGTTCGTCCACGACATCGGGTTCAAGAAGGGTCCCTATTCGGCCGAGAACGGCGACTTCGCGACGGCCGGGGCGGTCGCGTTCGAGACCGCCGACCACCTGCACGGCGACGGCCTCCAGGCCTGGGCTGGCCAGGACGACTACTACCGCGCGGTCGGCTCCAAGGCCTTGAGCGAAAATGTCCTGGTCGCCGCCGATCTCTCGACCGCGCGCGGCGCCTGGTCGACGCCAGAGGACTTGAGAAAGATAAACATGCTGGGCCGCGCCATTGTCCGCGGCTGGTCGATCACCGCCCTCGCCTACGACGCCGACTGGAATGCCACCGACCAGATCCCACGCCGCGCGGTCGAAAACGGCGCGCTCGGAGGGCTCGACACGATCGACGCGACCGACGACGGCAGAACCTCGCGCTACATGTTGTCGGCCCGTCGACGCGACCTGCTGCGTGGCCTGGACACCGTGGTCTACGTCCAGCGCTACAAGCTCGATCTGTGGTCGAACTTCACCTACTTCCTCGACGATCCAATCAATGGCGATCAGTTCCAGCAGGTCGATCAGCGCTGGATTTACGGCGGCTCACTGGCCAAGCGCTGGACGCTGGGCGAAGGCTGGAGCGCCCGGACAGGCGTCTCGGCGCGGGTAGACGACATCGGCAAGGTCGGCCTCTACCGCACCGCCGCCCGCATCCGCCGCCAGACCGTTCGCCAGGACGCCCTGACCGAGTGGTCAACGGCGCTGTGGGGCGAGGCTTCCAAGCGTTTCGGCAAACTGGACGCCACCTTCGGCCTGCGCGCCGACGCCATGGGCGCCGACGTCGAGGCCGGTGATCCGCGCAATGCGGGGAAGGTCAGCGACCTACTGGTCAGCCCGAAGCTGGCGCTGGCCTGGCGGATCTCCAAGACCTTCGAGATCTATGCCGACGCCGGGCGCGGCTTTCACTCCAACGATGCGCGCGGCGCGGTGATCACGGTCGATCCGGTGACCGGCGATCCGGCCGAGCGCTCGCCTCTGCTGTCGCCGTCGGACGGGGCCGAGCTAGGTCTGCGCTGGAAGCATGACGGCCTGACCCTGACGGCGGCGGCCTGGGCGCTGCATGTCGACTCCGAGCTCGTCTATGTCGGCGACGCCGGCTTCACGGAGGCCAGTGGCGCGACCAGGCGCGCCGGCGTCGAGCTGCTGGCCGACTGGCGACCGACCGCGCGACTGAACCTGACCGCCTCCTACGCGGCCACCCACGCCCGCTTCACCGGCGACCCGCCCGGGGGCGACCGCATCCCCAACGCGGTAAGCGCGGTGACGAGCGCCGGGGCCAGTTGGAAACTGGCCGACGCCTCGACCCTGTCCCTGACCTGGCGCCGCCTGGGGCCAGCGCCCCTGGTCGAGGACAATTCCGTGCGCTCGCGCGCCACAAGCCTGGTCAATGCTCTCTTCGTCCAGGACTTCGGTCTCGCCAGTCTGATGATCGAGGTTCTGAACCTGACCAACGGTAAGAAAGACGACATCGCCTACTTCTACGCCTCGCGCCTGCCCGGAGAGCCCGCCGGCGGTGTCGAGGACGTCCATTTCCATCCCGTCGAGCCCCGCGCCGTCAGAGCGGGCATGAAGATCAATTTCTGACCCTGGTCGCGAAAATGGGATGATTTTCCCTTGGAGCCTCGCCAAGGTCCCCTCGCGGTTTCCGTCCGCCTTCTGAGGGGCTCTCGAACTTGTCCAAGCGTTCCATCCGTTACGCCGTGGCCGGCGTCATCGCGGCCGCGCTCGCCGCTTCCGTTGCTCACGCCGACGCCATCAAGCAGACCAAGGCGCCGTTCGAGGACAAGTTCCGCCAGCTGGAAGGCGAGGACTGGCCCACGCCCACCGACTATCGCAACGCCTCGGGCGCGCCGGGCTATCGCTACTGGCAGCAGAAGGTCGACTACGACATTTCGGCCAAGCTGGACGAGCCGACCAAGTCGATCATCGGCAAGGAGTCGGTGGTCTACCGCAACAACTCGCCGGACGACCTGCCGTATCTCTGGCTGATGCTGGACCAGAACGACTTCAAGCGTTCGTCCATCAGCCACATGACCGAAACCGTCTCGGGCGACGGCGTCACGCTGGGCCAGGTCCGCCGCGCCAAGCGCTTCCAGGACTGGGAAGGCGGCATGACCATCAAGTCGGTCAAGGACGCCCAAGGCCGGTCGCTGAAGTTCACCGTCGTCGACACCATGCTGCGCATCGACCTGCCAGCGGCGGTCCGCGCCAACGGCGGCGAGACCAAGTTCTCGATCGAATGGTCGTTCCCGATGGTGGAGACCAAGCTGATCGGCGGACGCAGCGGCTACGAGTGCTTCACCGCCAAGGGCGATGACGGCAACTGCATCTTCGAGGTCGCCCAGTGGTTCCCGCGCCTGGCCGTCTATTCGGACTACGAGGGCTGGCACAACAAGGCGTTCCTGTCGGGCGGCGAGTTCACCCTGGAATTCGGCGACTACAACGTCGCCCTGACCGTGCCGAACGATCACGTGGTCTCGGCCACCGGTGAACTCCAGAACGCCGCCCAGATCCTGAGCGCCGCCCAGCGTGAGCGCCTGGCCAAGGCCCGCACCGCCAGCGAACCGGTCTATGTGGTGACCCCGCAGGAAGCCGCCGCCGCCGAGGCTGGCAAGCCGACCGGCGAGAAGACCTGGGTGTTCAAGGCCGCCAACGTCCGCGACTTCGGCTGGGCCACCTCGCGCAAGTTCGCCTGGGACGCCATGGGCGTGAAGCAGGATCCGGGCGCCAAATACCCGCTGGTCATGGCCATGTCGTTCTTCCCCAAGGAAGCCCGGCCGCTGTGGGACGCCTATTCGACCAAGGCCATCGCCCAGACGATCAAGGTCTATTCGGACTTCACCTTCCCCTACCCCTACCCGATCGCTCAGTCGGTGAACGGTCCGCAGGGCGGTATGGAATACCCGATGATCAGCTTCAACGGCCCTCGGCCGGTGAAGGACAAGAAGACGGGCCAGCTGACCTATACCGACCGCGCCAAGTACGGCCTGATCGGCGTGGTGATCCACGAGGTGGGCCACAACTACTTCCCGATGATCGTCAATTCCGACGAGCGCCAGTGGACCTGGATGGACGAGGGCATCAACACCTTCCTCCAGTTCCAGGCCGAGAAGCAGTGGGACGCCAAGTTCCCGTCGCGTCGCGGCGAGCCCAAGGACATCGCCGAGTACATGGTCAGCCAAGACCAGGTGCCGTTGATGACCCAGTCGGACTCGGTGCTGCAGTTCGGCGCCAACGGCTACGGCAAGCCGGCGACCGCCCTGGTGATCCTGCGCGAGACCATCATGGGCCGCGAGCTGTTCGACCGCGCGTTCAAGGAATATTCGAACCGCTGGCGCTTCAAGCACCCGACCCCATACGACTTCTTCCGCACCATGGAAGAGTCGTCGGGCATCGACCTCGACTGGTTCTGGCGCGGCTGGTTCTACTCGACCGACCACGTCGACATCGCGCTGGACAAGGTCACCCAAGGTCGCCTGGACAGCGGCGATCCGGACCTCGAGTCCGCCGCCCGCAAGGCCGAGAAGGCCAAGGAGCCCGGCTCCCTGACCGTCGCCCGCAACACCGGCAAGACGGTGGTGGAGACCGATCCCAAGACCCGCGACTTCTACGACCAGACCGACGAGTTCACCGTGACCGAAGGCGCCAAGAAGCGGGCTAAGACCGCGCGTGACGACCTGACGCCGGAAGAAGCCGCCGCCCAGGACGTGAAGGACAACTTCTATCGCTTCACTTTCCGCAACATCGGCGGGCTGGTGATGCCGGTGATCCTGAAGCTGGACTACACCGACGGCACGACCGAGACGATCCGCATCCCGGCCGAGATCTGGCGCAAGAGCTCCAAGCAGGTCACCTGGCAATATGTCTCGGCCAAGCAGGTCAAGGGCGCCGAGCTCGACCCACTTTGGGAAACCGCCGACGCCGACCGCTCGAACAACGTCTTCGACGGCGTGATCGCCCCGACCACCCTGAAGATCACCAAGCCGCCGGAGGCCGGTTCGAACCGGATGAAGGACGCCAATCTGAAGATCGACCCCGACAGCCTGGCCACTCAGCCGGCGGGTGAGCCCAAGAAGGACGAAGGTCCGAAGTGATCCTGCGTGCGGCTGCCCCGGTTTTCTTGGGGGTGATCATGGCGGCGGGCCTCGTGCTCGCCCCGCTCCCGGCGGCCGCGCATCGCGGCCATGGCGCGCTGAGCGTCGTGGAGATTAATGCCAAGACCGGCGCGGTCACGGTCAGCCACCGGGTTCCGACGCACGACGCCGAACCCGCCCTGGCCGTGATCGCGCCGGACGCCCAGGCCAGCCTTGACGATCCCGAGGCGGTCGAGGCGCTGAAGGCCTACATGCTCAAGCAGTTCTGTGTGGCGGTTGACGGCAAGATCGTCGAGCTGACCCTCAAGGACATGACGCTGGGCGCGGACGAAGTGCGCTTCGAATATACCGGCAAGGTCGCGCCCGCGGACGTCGCCGCCACCATCGGGATCAAGGCGGCGATGTTCTCGGACGCCTATAGCGACGAGGTGAACCAGGTGAACGTCCGCCGGTTTGGCGTGACCCGCACCTTGGTCTTCACCGGCGCCGAGGCCGTGGTGGGTCAATATCTCGACCCCGTCGATCTCCTAAAGCCCTGAAGGCTTGAGGTGACAAACGTCACCCGAGCGGCCTGACTCCCGGCACTGCAAGGCTTCGGGTCGATCCGGCAGTTTCCTCGCCAACAGAGGAGACCTCCCCATGACCTTCCCGACCCGCCGCGCCGCCATGCTGGCCGCCACGGGCCTGGCCGCGATCAGCGCCAACGCCTTCGCCCAGACGACGCCCGCGCCCGCTCCGGCCAAAAAGGAGCAATCCAACCAGGTCCAGGGCGTGACGATCACCGCGCCTTCGTCGCAGGACCTCAAGACCTCGATCGACCGCCGCAGCTACAGCCTGGGCAAGGACCTGCAGGCCACCACCGGCTCGGTCGCCGACGTCCTGCGCGGCGTCCCTTCGGTGCAGGTCGACGTCCAGGGCAATGTCAGCCTGCGCGGCGACCCCAACGTCACGATCATGATCGACGGCAAGCCGTCCGGCATGTTCAAGGGCGAGAACCGCGGACAGGTGCTGCAACAGATTCCCGCGTCCCAGTTCGAGCGCGTCGAGGTCATGACCAATCCCTCGGCCGCCTTCAGTCCAGAGGGCACGGCCGGGGTCATCAACCTGATCACCAAGCAGCAGCGCGGCGTCGGCCTGGTCGCCTCGGTGCGCGCCAATGTCGGCAACCAAGGCCGCAAGAACGGCAGCGTCAGCGTCAGTCATAACACCAAGGCCCTGACCGTCTCCGCTGACGCCGGCTGGCGTCGCGACAAGGTCAAGGGCGAGATCACCGACGATCGGTCGCGGCTGGATACGGCCACCGGCCGCTATGCCGATAGCCGCCAGACGATCGCCTTCGCCAGCCGGGGCCTGTCGCACAACGCCCGCGCCAGCGTCGATTACGACCTCGACAAGCAGACGCGCGTCAGCGCCGAGGCCCGCTACAACGACATGTCCTACGGCTCCAAGGCCGGCTCGTCCTACGAGGGCCGGGATTCGAGCGGGACGCCGATCGCCCGCTTCCAGCGCCGCGCTGACGGCGAAATGAAGAAGTCGGTGGCTGGTCTGTCGGGCGACCTGCGTCACAAGTTCTCCGGCGACGAGCACGAGCTGACCCTCCGCGCCAGCGTCGAGCGCACCCGCGACCGCCAGACGACCCTGTCCGACGCGTTCAACCAGCTGCCCACGGTCTCGAACTATGTCGAAAACGTCCGCATCGGCGACGAACTGGTCCAGACCCGACTGAAGGCCGAATACAAGCGCCCCCTGCCCGGCGGGGCCAAGCTGGTGGCGGGCTACGAACTTCAGGTCGACGACAACGACTACGACAACCTTGGCGCCCGGGGTCCGACCGGTAATGCGCTGGTCGTCGATCCGGCCCTGACCAACCAGTTCAAGTACGATCAGGCGGTTCACGGCTTCTACGCCACCTACAGCCGCGCGATGGGCGACTGGACCGTGATGCCGGGTCTGCGCATCGAGGAGGTCACGGTCGACACCAACCAGGTGACCACCAAGCTGAAGGACAGCTACGACTACCTGCGCTTCTATCCGTCGCTGCATGTGCAGTACCGGCTGGACGACACCCGCCAGGTCAACGCCAGCTACAGCCGTCGCATCCAGCGTCCGACGGCCCAGGACCTCAATCCCTACCGGATCTATCAGGACCCCTACAGCTATCGGCAAGGCGATCCGCGCCTCAAGCCGCAGGTGACGGACTCGTTCGAAGTCGCCTACCAGATGCGAAAAGGCTTCAACTATTACCTGGGCACGCTCTATTGGCGCGAAGCCCATGACGGCGTCACCGACGTGGTGCGCGACATCGGCAACGGCGTGCTGCTGACGACCAAGGCCAATCTCGCCAAGAGCCGCGCCGGCGGCCTGGAGCTGGTCGCCAACGCCAAGCTGACGCCCAAGGTCTCCTACACCATCAGCGGCAACGCGGCCTGGAACGAGCTGGGCGCGACCGACCTCGGCTTTCCCGACAAGCGCTCGACCTGGACCGTCTCGGGCTACGCGGCCCTGAACATCCAGGCCACGCCCAAGGACTTCCTCCAGGTCAGCGGCTTCGCCACCGGCAAGCGCCTGACCCCGCAGGGCTACAAGGAGCCGACCGGCATGCTGCTCCTGGGCTATCGCCACAAATTCAACGACCGCCTGTCGGGCGTGGTGACGGTGCAGGACGCCTTGAAGACCTTCGGCGACAAGACGGTGATCGACACCCCGGCCCTGCGCGACCGCCGGACCATGGACCTCGACCTGCGGGCGGTGTTCATCGGCTTCACCTACGGCTTCGGCGGCCAGGGCGTCCCCAACCCGCGCCGTCCCCGCGAGCCGGCCTTCGACTTCCAGACCAGCCCGGGCGGCGTCGGTCCGATGTAGGCCACGCAAGCCAGACAAAACGGCCGGCCCCCGCGACGAATCCGTTGCAGGGGCCGGCCTCGTCCTGTATCGAACCCTTCCTCTTCGCCGACGCTTAAACGTCGTCGACCCGGTGGCCCGGTGGCGGAGTGGTGACGCAGCGGACTGCAAATCCGTGCACCCCGGTTCGATTCCGGGCCGGGCCTCCAACCTTCTCCCAGCCTCCTCGATCCAGCGAACCGGCTTCCGTGCGAACGCGGATTGACACGGCTGACGCGCGTCGCTCCGATCGGCCAAAGGGCGCTAGCGCCCGTCAGCCCAGTGAGACCTCCATGGCCACCTTGATCTTGAGCGTTATTGGCAGCGACCGGCCAGGTCTCACCCAGGCTCTGGCGCAAGCCGTTCTCTCGGCCGGCGGCAACTGGCTTGAGAGCCACCTCAGCCGGCTGGGCGGCCTCTATGTCGGATCGGTGCTGGTGGAGCTCGACACCGACAACGTCGACGCCCTGCGCTCCGCGGTGAGCGCGGTCGACGCCCAGGGCCTCGAGGTCCGCATCGCTCCGACGATCGAGGCGCCCGGCGCCACGGGCGAGATCGTTCGCTTCAGCTTGGTCGGACAGGATCGCCCCGGGATCGTGCACCAGGTGACCGGAGTCCTGAGAGGTATCGAGGCGAATATCGAGGCGTTCGACACCTGCATCAGCGTCGAACCGCACTCGGGCGCTCCACTGTTCCATATGGACGCCAGCCTGCGGCTGCCCACGGGATTGAAGCCGGACGCGGTTCAGGCGGCGCTGGAAAATATCTCGGCCGAGATCATGGTCGATGTCTCGTTCGCCCCGGCGGCGGGTTGAGGCCAGCGCCAAGTTTCGGCGCGACAGGCCGCCACTGGCCATACCAATTCAATCAATCCCCCTGCCCAATCGGCGGATCAACTTACTAAACCGGTAAAGTTTTACCTCCAATTTAACCTATTTATCCTACATTTGCGCGCCAATCGCGGCATAACCGGTCATACCACCTGTTGCACAGCCGCTACTGCGACCGAAACCTGGTTGGACAGTTCGGAAATCTGGTCATACCACTATTGTCACCGGTGTCATGATCTGACACTGCTGCCCCTCGCCAAGACGCCCGTTCCAGGGGCGCGACCTTTGGGGAGGTATCCATGCTCGCTCGCACCGTCCGCTCACAGCGCACCGCGCTCTTCGCTTCAGCCGCCCTGGCCATCGTCCTCGCGCCGCACGCCCACGCCCACGCCCAGACCACCGCCGCTCCGCCGCCCGCCGAGGCTCCGGCCGCGCAGGTCGACGAAGTGGTCGTCACCGGCATGCGCGCGACCCAGCGCAACTCGATCGCCACCAAGCGCAACACCGAGACGGTCGTCGACGCCATCGTCAACGACGAGATCGGCGCCCTGCCCGACAACTCGGTGGGCGATACGCTGGAGCGCATCACCGGCGTCACCGCCGACCGCTTCAAGGGCAACGCCAACGAGCTGTCCGTGCGGGGTCTCGGCCCGACGCTGAGCTTCTCCACCTTCAACGGCCGCGAGGTCTCGACCGCAGGCCCCGACCGTTCGGTGGCCTTCCAGCAATTCCCGTCCGAGCTGGTCAACGGCGTGCTGGTCTACAAGACCCAGCAGGCCGACATGGCCGAGGGCGGCATCGCCGGCGTCATCAACCTGCGCTCGATCCGCCCGCTGGAAGCCAAGCCGCGCATCCAGGCCGAGTTCCGAGAAATGTACTCGCCGAAGGACGACGCCATCCGGGGGCGTGACGGTTTCGGCTATCGCTACAACGTCTCGGCCACCAACCGCTGGGACACCAAGATCGGCCGCATCGGCCTGTCGGTCGGCTGGCAGCACCAGGACCAGTCCCAGCCCGAGGACTATTACAGCACCAACTCGGCCTTCATCCCCTGCTCCACCTCGGCCAAGGATCCGAACGTGATCACCGGCACGGCGGCTGTGCAGACGGCGGCGGGCACGAGCTTCAACTGCGCCGTGCGTCCCACCCTATCGGCCGCCAACCAGGCCGGGACCACCGAGACGCCGATCTACTTCGGCACCACCTCGCGCTCGTTCCGCCAGATCAACACCAGCGAGATTCGCGACGGCGTCATCGGGGCGCTGCAATGGCGCCCGACCCAGCGCCTGGATTTCGTCCTGGACGGCCAGTACTCCAAGCGCTCCAGCCTGGAGAACCGCAACCAGTTCGTGATCACCGAGGCCGCGCGCGGCGTCACGCCGCTGGTCATCGGCGGCCAGAACAACGACTACAGCGACGGCGCCCTGATCAAGTACACGGGCAACTCGAACCTTGAGATCCAGCTCGAGGATCGCCTGCGCGAGGAAGAGTATGTCGGCGGCGGCCTCAACACGACCTGGAGCGGCGACAAGCTGACCCTGAACGGCGACGTCTCGTACTCGCGGTCGCACCGCACGGAGTTGCAGAAGGCCACCAACATGCGGTCCAACCGCCGCGTGGTCTACACCTTGGACGGCACGGACGACGTAGTCCCGAACGTCACCTTCGTCGGCTTCGACATCAACGATCCGGCCAACTTCGCGATCGCCGTTCCGGCCAGCAACACCAACTACGCCCGCTATCGCCTGGTCACCGACCGCAAGGACTCCATCGGCGCGGTGCGCCTCGACGGCAAGTACGACTTGGGCGAGGGCTTCTTCCACACGCTGAGCGGCGGCTTCCGCTACTCGGAGCACAAGCGCGAGACGGACGCCAACAATAACAGCGACGTCGCCATCCCGATCGCCCGCGACGGTCTGACCGCCGCCCAGATCGTGGCCCAGGCCAACGCCAACTGCCGCACGCCCTACGCCACCACGCGGTTCATGAAGGACTCGCAGACCAACATCCGGTCGTGGGCCCAGTTCGACAACAGCTGCCTGTTCCGCGCCTATACCGGCCGCGACAGCAACCCGCTGCTTACCGACAGCCGCGGACCCGAGGACACCGACGTCACCGAGAAGATCGGCGCGCTCTATGTCATGGGCCAGTTCCGCTCGGAGCTGAACGGCCTGCCGGTCAGCGGCAACATGGGCCTGCGCTATGTGACGACCAAGGTAGAGTCGACCGGCTACCGTTCGGAAGTGCTCGTGACGCCGTCGGTCGGCGGCTCGGTGGCGACCGTCACCACGGTGCCGGGCACGATCTCGACCATCGAGGGCGAGGGCAAGTACCACTACTGGCTGCCCAGCCTGAACGTGAACTTCGACCTCAACGACAAGACCCGCCTGCGCCTGGCCGGCTCGCGCGCCATCGCCCGCGTCGGCATCGAGGAGTTCAACGTTGGCATCACGCCAGTGGTCGACGCCACGGCCACCACGGTCCAAGGCGCCCTCGCCAACTCCAACACCGGCAATCCGAAGCTGAAGCCGCTGGAGAGCTGGAATCTCGACGCCTCGCTCGAGTTCTACCTGACGCCGGAAAGCGCCTTCTCGTTCGCGACCTACTACAAGTGGATCAAGGGCGCGGCCTTCGACGCGGTGCAGCCGTTCACCACCTCGATCATCGCCAACGGTCAGCTGGTGACGTTCAATGCCGTCGCCCCGGCCAACGATACCGAGACCCGCCATCTCTACGGTTTCGAGGCCACTGGCAGCTACATGTTCACCATGCTGCCCGCGCCGCTGGACGGCCTGGGCGCGACGGTCGGCTATAACTACGCCAAGGCCGACTTCGAATTCCCCGACCCGTCGACGGTCGCGCCCTATACGGATCCGGCCAACCTGCGCGGCCTGTCCAAGCACAACGTCAATGGCTCGCTCTTCTGGGAAGGCCGCAAACTGCAGCTGCGTGCGTCGTACCGCTATCGTTCGGACTATTCGAAGCCCAATAGCAGCACCAACCGCAGCGTTCGCGGCTCGGGCATCTTGAACCTGTCGGCCAACTACGACCTGACCAAGAACCTGCAGCTGAAGCTCCAGGCGCTCAACGTCACCAGCGCCCGGGACATCATGTACAAGGCCGGCGAGGACTCGATCACCGAGGTGAGCGAGAGCGGGCCGCAATACTTCGTGGGCCTGCGCTTCCGCTACTGAGGCGGACGCCGCTTCCCCGATCATCATCAAGCCTGGTGCGTGCGAACGCGCCAGGCGTTCTTTTGTCCGGCTACTGACCCAGGTTGGAACAGCCGACCACGGCGATCACCACCCACCCGAACAACAGGCTGCCCGCGAAGTTACGAACCAGCCAAGCCTTGGTCTTGTTCAACGCCAACATGCAACGCCCCTAACTCAACTGATGCCCACGCTGACGCCTGATTCTATCCACAAGCAAGCAGATTGGTCAGACCATTGGTCTCCCAAATGGCCATCAAGCCAAATCCTGTATCGGTCGATAGCGCCTTTGGCTTAGACCGCGACGCCTGCCCTCTCTACCGTGACGATCAACAAGCGGCCTCCCGGACTGATCCGAGACGAGCGCCGCCGTTCGGAGAGGACTCAATGAGCCGCATGTCGCCGACGGAAATGGCCCGCCAGCTCGGCGGCGGCCTGCTGTCGTTCCCCGTCACCCATTTCGATGACCAGCAGCAGTTCCTGGAAGCGCCCTACCGCGAGCATTGCGGCTGGATGCTGGAGCGCGAGCTGGCTGGCCTGTTCGCCGCCGGCGGCACCGGCGAGTTCTTCTCTCTGCGTCCCGCCGAAGTCGGCCAGGTGGTCCGCGCCGCCGTCGCCGAGACGGCCGGCAAGATCCCGGTCATTGCCGGCTGCGGCTACGGCACGGCCATCGCCACCGACCTGGCGGCCGACGCCGAGGCGGCCGGCGCCGATGGCGTGCTGCTGCTGCCGCCTTACCTGACCAACGCCACGCAGGAGGGCCTCGCCGCCCATATCGAGGCGGTCTGCAAGGCCACCAAGCTGGGCGTCATCGTCTACAATCGCGACAACGCGATCATCAACGAGGACACGCTCGAGAAGCTCTGCGATCGCAATCCGAACCTCGTGGGCTTCAAGGATGGCGTCGGCGATATCGAGCTGATGATGCGGGTCTATGCCCGCATGGGGGACCGCCTGACCTATATCGGCGGCCTGCCGACAGCCGAGACCTTCGCCCTGCCCTATCTGGAAATGGGCGTGACGACCTATTCGTCGGCCATCTTCAACTTCATGCCGGAATGGGCCCTGTCGTTCTACAAATCGGTCCGCGCCCGCGACCGTGAAGCCGTCATGGCCGGCCTGCGCGACTTCGTCCTGCCCTACATCACCCTCCGCAATCGCGGCAAAGGCTACGCCGTCTCGATCGTCAAGGCGGGCATGAAGGCCATCGGCCGTGACGCCGGGCCGGTGCGCCTGCCCCTGACCGAACTGACCCCCGCGGAGTTCGGCGAACTGCAGGGCCTGATCGCCCGGGCCAACCTGGACGAGCCCCGCCGCGCCGCCAACGCCTAGCGAAAAGGGTCGATGCGTCCGGCGCATCGACCCGTCCCGGCCGCGCAATGAACGCCCACACACCCCTGCCCGGCAAGAAGGCGTTGGCCATCGGCCCGAACGAGCGTCTAGCTTCGCGCCTTCAAGGTGTTGTCGACGGGCGGTTTCCGATGTTCGAACTGAGCCAGCTGCGCTGCTTCGTCGCCACGGCCGAAGAGCTGCATTTCGGGCGAGCGGCCCAGCGTCTGAACATGACGCAGCCGCCGCTCAGCCGGCAGGTGCAGCTGCTGGAGCGGATTCTCGGCGTCACCCTGCTGGACCGCACCAGCCGCTCGGTACGCCTCACGCCCGCTGGCCGCGCCTTCCTGCTGGAGGCCCGCCGCATCCTGCGCCTGGCCGAGAGCGCCGCCCTGGCCACCCGCCGCATCGCCAGCGGCGAGGCCGGCCAGATCGCCATCGGATTCACGGCCGCCTCGGGCTACAACTTCCTGCCGCAGCTGGTGATCCTGTCCAAGGCCCGGCTGCCCAACGCCGATCTCACCTTGCGCGAGATGGTCACCCGCGAGCAGGTCGAAGCCCTGCTGACCGGTCGCATCGACATCGGTCTGGTTCGTCCGCCGATGGAGCGGGTCGAGTTCGCCACCGCCCGGGTGCTGTCTGAGCCTCTGGTCGCCGCCCTGCCAACCGGCGACGCGCGCCTGGCCAAGGCGTCCCTGACCCTGGCCGACTTCGACGCCGCGCCGCTGATCATGTATTCGCCCGAGGGCGCGGGCTATTTCTACAACATGCTGACGACGCTGTTCGACGCCAACGGCGTGGCCCCGAACTACATCCAGCACGTCACGCAAATCCACTCGATGCTGGCCCTGGTCCATGCGGGCCTGGGCGCGGCGATCGTGCCCGAGGCGGCCATGAGCCTGCACTTCGACGACGTGCAATTCCGTCCCGTGGCGACCACGCCCGACCGGCCGGTCGAGCTCTACATGGCCTGGCGCAAGGACAACGAGAGCCCGATCCTGCAGGCCTTCATCGATCTATGCCGGGCCGAGGCCTCGCCGACGGAGCCGGGCGCGCACTGAGGCGCACCGTCTCTCCCTCGGCGGGCCAACGCCCAACGACGACAAGACTGGGAGAGACACCATGACCCTCGATCGCCGCGCCGTGCTGGCTGGAGCCGCCGCGCTCGCCGTCCCTCTGGCCGTCGGGCCCAGGGTCAACGCCGCCGGTCGCGCCGCACCGGTCGCGATCACCACCGCCGGCCGCGTGCGCGGCGCCGAGGTCGATGGGATCAAAGTCTTCAAGGGTGTCCGGTACGGCGCCGACACCGCCTCACGCCGCTTCCAGCCGGCTCAGGCCGTCCAGCCCTGGAAAGGTGTCGTCGACGCCCTCGCCTATGGCGCGTCCAGTCCCCAAACCAAGGCCGACGAGAACACCAGCGAGGACTGCCTGTTCCTCAACGTCTGGACGCCGAACCTGGCCGATGGGCGCAAGCGGCCGGTGATGTTCTACGTCCATGGCGGCGCCCACGCGAACGGTTCAGGCTCGAGCCCGCTCTACGACGGAACCTGGCTGGCCAAGACCTACGACGTCGTGGTGGTGACGGTGAACCACCGCCTGAACTGCTTCGGCTACGCCTATCTGGCGCGCCTCGGCGGCCCCGAACTGGCGGACAGTGGCAATGTCGGCAATCTCGACCTGATCCTGGCCCTGCAGTGGGTGCGCGACAACATCGCCGCGTTCGGCGGAGATCCCGGCAACGTCATGACGTTCGGCCAGTCGGGCGGCGGCGGGAAGCTGGTGACCCTGATGGCCATGCCCCGCGCGGCGGGCCTCTACCACAAGGTCGCGACCATGAGCGGCCAGCACGTCACCGCCATGGGCCCGTTCCACGCCACGGTGCGCGCTCGCGCCTTCATGGAGAAACTTGGCCTCAAGCCGGACCAGACCGAGGCGCTCAAGACCCTGCCCGCCGCCCAGCTGGTGGATGCGCTCAAGATGCGCGACCCGCTGGAGCGCAAGGGCAATATCGTCTTCTGGTCGGTCGTCGACCACGGCGTATTGGCGCGCCACCCGTTCTATCCGGATGCACCCCGCGAGAGCGCCCACATCCCGATGATCATCGGCAACACCCACGACGAGACCAAGGCCTTCCTCGGTGGCGATCCCAAGAACTTCGCCCTGACCTGGGAGGAGCTGCCGCGTCGGATGGAAGGGGAGCTCGTCCTGGACGTGGCGCCGGAATATGTCATCGCCCGCTACCGGCAGCTCTATCCGAACTACAGCCCGTCCGACGTGTTCTTCGCCGCGACCACGGCCGGCCGGTCGTGGCCCGGGCACCTGATCCAGGCCGAGCAACGGGCCAAGATCGGCGCGCCGGCCTGGATGTACCAGCTGGACTTCGGCGCGCAGACCGACCCGAAGATGGGCGCCTACCACAGCTACGACATCGCCCTGGTGTTCGGGACGCTGGACGCCAAGGGCTCGATGACGGGGACCGGTCCGGCGGCGCGGAAGGTCCGCGATCAGATGAGCGCGGCCTTCGTGAACTTCGCGCGGACGGGCGATCCGAACGGCGCGGCGATCCCGGCGTGGGAGCAATACACCCTGCCCCGCCGGCCGACCCTGTTGTTCAACGAGACCTCGGCCATGGTCGACGACCCCCGCAAGGAAGAACGCGAGCTGTTCTCGGTCGCGCCGTTCCTGAAAGAAGGGACCTAGCGGAGGGCCACCGGCTTGGAGAACGCCGAGCTCGCCCCGACCGCCGTGGTGCTCGTCGCGGTGATCGCCGAGCCGGGCGCCGCGCCGTCCACCTCTCCGGCGAAGGCCGCATTGCCCAGCCCATCCGTGACCGTCTGGATGGAGCCCAGATAGCGTTCGCCCTCCGCGGTTCCGGCCTTGCCGCCGAACACCTCGACGGTGACCAGGCTCGCCGGAGGGCCTTGCAGCACGCCCTTCACCGAGAGCTTTGCGCCAGCCAGCTGAACGGCCGAGAGGCTCGGTGGCGCCAGCCCGAACTGCGGCTGCGCATGACAGTTGGCCGGGTCGTCCTGGTTCAGGCAGATCACCGCCGCACCGGCCTTGTCGAACACCACGCCCATGCCCCGTGAGCCGACAAAGCTGCCGTGCTCAAGGCCGGGCGGGCCGATGACGATACCGCCTCGCGCCATCTTCGGGTCGCAGGAGCCGCCGGCCGAGCAGCGCATGATCGGCAGGCCGTTGCCGGCGATCACATTCTGGCTGATCCGGTTGGTGGCGACCTTCGCCTCAGGCCGGACCGCGATGCCGATGCCGTTACCCTGAATGTCGTTGCCCTCGACCATATTCCCGGCGCCCGTCAGGCTGATCCCGAAGGCATTCTCGCGGAAGGTGTTGGCGCCGATGTAGTTGCGCGCGCCCCAGTTCGACTGCAGGCCATCCGAATAGCGGACGAAGCGGTTGCGCACGACGGTGTTGTCGTTGCCCCACAGGATCTCGATACCCTGCGAAGGTTCCAGGTTGTCGGTCCCACCGTCGAAGACATTGTCGGCGATCAGGTTGAAGGCCGCGCCACGCGTCAGCTCCAGGCCGTCGCCGTTCTCCAGGAAGGTGTTGCGCAGCACCTTGTTGTCCAGGGTCGTGTTCGAGGTCGAGCCGCCCTTGCCGTCATCGCCGCTGAGCATCACGCCGGCTCCGCCGATGTTGCGGACGATCCGGTTGTCCGCCACCACCACGTTGGACGTCCGCAGGATCAGCACGCCGATGCAGAAGTTGCGGATCTCCAGGCCTTTCAGCGTCACCCCCTTGGTGTCGACCAGGGCGAAGCCGGGATTGCTGGCGGTGCGGACATTGGTGCCGTACTGGCCCGAAACCATACCGGGGCAGGACTTCAGGTCGCGCGGCAGATAGCCTGAACCATCGATGACGTTGTGGCCGCCGGAACGCGCGAAGGCCCGCCCTTCGATCGAGACCGGTCCTTTGATCGCCGGCAGGGCCGACTTCAGCACGATGCGCGGCGCGGCGATCTCGATGCGATAGCGGCCGGGTTCGGCGTTGCTGGTCGTCACGGCCCAGCGCAGCGAGCCTTGCGCCTCGTCGTCGGCGTCACGATCGACGAGCAGCAGGGTCGTCTCGCCGCCGGTGTTGGCCGGACCGCCGGCGGCCACGGCCGCGATCGGCTTGGGGGCCGCTTGGGGATCGGGCGTCTGAGCCAGGACGGGCGCGGCCGCCAGCGCCATCAGCATCGCCCATCGGGAAGCCGAGCCGATCATCCCATTCTCCTCGTCGAAAAGCCTACGCCCGCTCCCAGGGGAAGCTCAGGGTCGGCGCGTTGGTATAGCGCTTCATCTTCAGCGTCACTCGTGCGCCGGCGCCGGGCGCCAATCGAAGCGTGAATGCCGAGGAGTCGACCGCTGTGGCGGGCCCCTCGCCGATCGCGGCGCTCAGGATGTGGTGCTCGGCATAGGCGCCGCCCTGCACGGTCACGGTGCGCGCGCCGACCTGGTTGGTGTTGACCAGGATCACGACCGTCTCGTCCTCGCCGAGCTTCTCGACCAGGGCCGCGACATCCTCGGGTACGCCGGCCCGGCGTCGCTCGGGGTCGAAGTAGCGCAGGCGCGCATAGTGCAGCGCGCCACCCTGGGACGGCGAACTGGGCGCCCATGACGGACGGGCGATGTTGATGCCGCCCTCCATCAAGTGGATCAGGGCCGTGACGCTGGCCGGATTGATGTCCAGGGTGGCGTCGGCCAGGCGGGTATCAGGCGAGGTGTGATCGTCGCGCTGGGCCTGGGCGCGAGCGCGAACACGCTCCAGGTCGGCGCGCAGGGCCTTCGCCGGATAGCCGGCATCCTTGCCCTCCAGGTACGAGACCCAGGGGTGATCAGCGGCGCGAACACGGTCCGACGCCTTCTGCGACATGTACCAGATCTCGAGGCCGTTCAGCCGGTACTCGCCGGGCGCATAGCCGTACCAGCCCTTGGGGCCGTACATGCGTGGGGCCATGACCTTGCCATCGACGGTCTTCTTCTGGGCGTTGATCACGTCGTTCTGGCGGCGCCAGACGTCGAGGTACTTGTCGTCGCCCGTCAGCAGATAGGCGTTGAGGAAGCCGACGATGGCGCGCGGCACGCGGTTGCGGTCCTCGCGCTTGCCGGTCTGCGGCACCACCGGGCTGAAGCCCCAGCCATAGGTCCCGCTCCACCACTGGCCCTTGGGCCCGCCGATCTTGCCGTCGATGCCGACCTTGCTGGGCAGGACGTCGCCATTGGCCTTGGCCCGGTCGATCCAGGCGTCGACATAGCTCACGATCCAGTCGCGGTACTTCGGCTCGTGGTCCAGCATGTAGGCGTTCAGCACCAGGCTGGTGGCCTGCAGGTTCAGTGGCGCGTCGCCGACCACGTCGCCGTATTCCGCGTAGTGGTCCAGCGTCTCTTCGTAGGTCCGCTCGCCGTGCTCCATGTAGAACTTGGTGACGTCGAACGGGTCGCCGGCCCAGTCCAGCGGCGTGGCCTGCCGAAGCATCGGACCCCGGCTGCCGGTGATCATGCTGCGGATGATCTTGAGCTTGGGATCGTAGTTCGGCGTCGACGGATCCTCGCCGGTGTAGAAGCCGGAGAACCGCTTCACCCGCTCGCGATAGCGCGGGTCGTGCGGATCCGAGAGGCCCAGAAGATTGAACACCGACAGCCCCTCGGAGAGGTGCTGCCAGTCGGTCATGACCGGGAACTCCTTGAAGTACATGCCGTCGCGGGCGAACGGCACGTCCTTGGTCTTGGCCGCCGTGTACTGGCGGACATTGCCTTCGAAGGCCTTCTTGGCCATGGCCAGGACCTGGTCGCCCGCGCCCAGGGCGTGGAGGGTCGGCCAGTCGTTGACGTTCTCGATGGCGTCGTCGGGACCGTCGTTGGCGCCCCAGCGCTCGACCGCCAGCAGGTAGCCGCGGTCATCGAAATAGTGGGCGAAGAAGGCCGCGCAGGCCTGCTCGTTGGCCTTGAGCAGTTCACGCTGCAACAGAGCCCACTCGGGCGGCGCCATCGGCGTCGAGACCTTGAGCATCGGCGCGCCACTCTTGCCTTGGGGGGCGGCCGGTCGGGCCAAGGCGGCGAAGACCAGGGCCGAGGCGCCGGCCAGGACGGAGCGTCGGGTCGTCATGCTCAGACCGCCTTCAGCTCAAGGCGCTGGATTTTCCCGACGATCAGGAAATAGGCCAGGATGCAGATGACGCAGTGGACACCGACGAAAATCAGAGCTCCATCGAACGAGCCGGTCGCCTTGACGATGTAGCCGATGACGATCGGGGTCACGATGCCGGCGGCGTTGCCGAAGGTGTTGAAGATGCCGCCGGTGACACCGGCCATCTCCTTGGGCGAGGTGTCGGCCACGACCGCCCAGCCCAGCGACGCCACGCCCTTGCCGAAGAAGGCCGCCGCCATGATCACGATGACCAGCCACTCCTGTTCGACGTAGTTGCAGAGGATGATGCAGGTGGCCAGCACCATGCCCAGCAGCAGCGGCGTCTTGCGGGCGATGTCGAGATTGCCGGTCTTCTTCAGCAGGCCGTCCGAGATCATGCCGCCCAGGATGCCGCCCGCGAAGCCGCACAAGGCCGGCAGAGCGGCGGTGAAGCCCGCCTGCAAGATCGACAGACCGCGCTCCTTGACCAAGTAGATCGGGAACCAGGTGACGAAGAAATAGGTCAGCACATTGATGCAGTACTGGCCGAGATAGACGCCCAGCAGCATGCGGTTGGTCAGCACCTGTTTGACGTTGGGCCAGGTGAAGGCCGCGCCGTTCGAGGCGGCCGCCTCCTCCATCCGCACCAGGCCGCCGCCGGCCTCGATATAATCGACCTCGGCCTTGTTGACGGCCGGGTGCAGCAGTGGGCTGTGGATCAGCTTGACGAAGAACGCGGCCGCCACGATGCCGACCGCGCCCATCACCCAGAACACCGAGCGCCAGCCGAAGGTGTGGGCCAGCCATCCCATCAGCGGCGCGAAAGCGACCAGGGAGAAATACTGCGCCGAGTTGAAGATGGCCGAGGCCGTGCCGCGTTCAGGGCCGGGGAACCAGGCCGCGACGATGCGAGCATTGGCGGGGAAGGACGGCGACTCCGCCAGGCCGACCGCGAAGCGCATCGCGAACAGCACCATCACCACCGTCAGGCCGGTGAAGAAGCCCGCGAAGCCTTGCAGCGCCGTGAACGCCGACCAGGCCAGGAGCGCGATCGTATAGATCTTCTTTGAGCCGAACCGGTCCAGCAGCGCCCCGCCCGGGATCTGGCCCAGGACATAGGCCCAGGCGAAGGCCGACAGGATGTAGCCCATCGCCACCGGGTCCAGCCCCAGCTCCTTCGACGCCGATTGGCCGGCGATCGAGAAGGTCGCGCGGTCGGCGTAGTTGATCGTGGTGATGACGAAGAGCACCGCGATGATCAGCCAGCGCACCCGCGTCCGCTTGGTGGTTTCGGTCATCGGCGTCCCTTCCCAGTGAGCCGATCTGTCGTCGGCGTTCGTCATCATCGACGCTAGAGGCCCCCGGGCCACAGGTCTAAGTCAATTCGCCTATGGACCGATCCACGTGCGACATGGATCGAGACGGTTTCCGTATGGAAACCCTGGCCGGGACAACGCGACGACAGCGCTATCTCCAGGAAAACCGGCCGAAATCAGCCTTTTCGATCGCTATGCACCGTCGATCCGTGCCGAACGCGCATTGGTCCATACCTGATTGAGATTGGCCCTAGACGAAAACCCGTCCCTATCCTGAAGCCAACAAAGAAGGTGGTTCGACCGCCTTCACCGCGAAAGAGACCCGCGAAACGCGGGCACTGGGAGGGACCATGTCGACCAACCGTAAACCCGCCATGCGCGCCGCCTTGGCGTTCAGCGCCTCGGCCCTGGCCTTGACCCTGGCGAGCGCCGCCTCGGCTCAGGAGACCCCCGCCGCGGCCCAGGCTGGCCCGGACGAAGTCGAAGCCGTCGTCGTCACCGGCTTCCGCGCCAGCCTTCAAAGCGCGATGAACCTCAAGCGCAACGAGACCGGCGTCGTCGACGCCATCAAGGCCGAGGACATCGCCCAATTCCCTGACCTGAACCTGGCGGAGTCCCTGCAGCGGATCCCCGGCGTCTCGATCTCGCGCATCAATGGCGAAGGCCGCCAGATCACCGTGCGCGGCCTGGGCTCGGAATACACCCGCGTCCGCATCAACGGCATGGAGGCCATCTCCACGACCGGCGGCACGGCCAACAGCGGCGGCACCAATCGCGGCCGCGGCTTCGATTTCAACGTCTTCGCCTCGGACCTCTTCAACAGCATCGCCGTGCGCAAGACCGCCTCGGCCGACGTCGAGGAAGGCTCGCTGGGCGCCACGGTCGATCTGACCACGTCGAAGGCCTTCGACAGCCGCAAGCCCCAGCTCGTTCTGGCGGCCGGCGCCAGCTACAACGACCTCGCGGAGAAGACCTCGCCCCGCTTCTCGGCCCTGGCCAGCCGCACCTTCTTCGACGGCAAGCTCGGCGTCCTGATCTCGGCCGCCTACGAAGAGCGCCACCTGAAGGAAGAAGGCGCCAACATCACCCGCTGGGCGGTGGGCGGCAGCAATGGCGGCTTCAACGCCGCCTCGACGGTGCCGGGCTACACGGTGGCCCAGATCAACAACACCAATACGACCACCGGCATCTTCGCCCCGCGCATCCCGGCCTATGTCAGCTACGACATCAAAAACAAGCGCACGGGTCTGGCCGGCTCGATCCAGTTCAAGCCGGACGCCAACACCGAGATCACCCTCGACATGCTGTACGCCTATCTGGCGGGCGTGCGGAAGGAAGCCCAGCTGCAGGCCATCGGCCTGTCCCGCGCCACCACCGGCAAGCCGGAAACCATTATCCGCGACGGGGCGGTCCAGGGCACGGACCTGGTCTTCGCCCGCATGGACAATGTCGATCTGCGTACCCAGTCGGCCTATGACGAGCTGAACACCGAGTTTAAGCAAACCACCCTGTCGGCCAAGCACAACTTCGGCGACCGCGTCGTCGTCGGCGCCCTGGTCGGCTTCGCGGATTCGACCTTCACCCAGCCGGTCTCCACGATCATCACCTTCGACCGCTTGAACAGCCAGAACTACAGCTACGACTTCCGCAAGGGTCGCGCGCCGCAGATCCTGCTGGGCTTCGACGCCACCGATCCGGCCAACTGGTCCGCGATCAACGGCACCTCCGAGGTGCGCATCCGCCCGACCTTCGTCGAGAACCAGTTCTCGACCGCCAAGGTCTATGGCGAGTGGGAAGCCAACCAGAACCTGAAGTTCCGGGCCGGCGTCGACTGGCGCAAGTTCGAGTACGACAGCTACGGCCTGTACCGGACCAGCGAAACGGTCAGCCAGACCCTGACCCCGACCCAACTGGCTTCGGTGTCGAAAGTGTTCAGCGGCTTCGGCAAGAACTTGGACATGCCGTCCGGCAACGCCACCGCCTGGCTCGTGCCTGACATCGACAAGTACAACGCCCTGCTGAGCATCTACAGCAACACCGGCATCTATGCCCTGACCGGCACCAACAACACCTCGGCGCGCGGCCAGTACGGCGCTGTCGAGGAGCGCGACACCGGCGCCTATATCCAGGCCGACTATCGGTTCGAGGCCTTCGGCGTTCCGTTCCGGGGCGACGCCGGCCTGCGCCGCGTCCACACCGAGCAGGAGTCGGCCGGCTATGCCGCCGTCGGCGGCAGCGTCCAGCGCGTCGAGGTCAAGCGCGACTACGACCTGACCCTGCCCTCGTTCAACCTGGCCGCCGACGTCACCGACACCTTCGTGGCCCGCGTCAGCGCCGCCAAGACGATCGCTCGTCCCGGCATCGGCTCGCTGTCGCCCGGGGGCGACGTCGCGGTGCAGGGCGCCAACCGCAGCTTCAGCTCCGGCAATCCCTACCTGCGGCCGACCCAGTCCAAGAACGTCGACGTCTCGCTGGAATGGTATCCGTCGTCGGGCACGATGTTCGCCGCAGGCTTCTTCTACAAGAAGATCGACACCTTCGTCGCCAACCAGAGCGAACAGCGCGTTTACAACACGCTGGGCCTGCCGGACTCGCTGATCGCCGGCACCACCGCCACGCCGGACATGCTGTTCCAGGTCTCCAAGCCGGTGAACACCAAGGGCGGCGACCTGAAAGGCTTCGAGCTGAACGTCCAGCAGCCCTTCACCTTCCTGCCGGGCTGGCTGAGCCAGTTCGGTGTGATCGCCAACTACACCTACGTCGCCTCGAAGATCGAATATCCGACCTCGTCGACGGCGGGCGCGCCGGTGGTGATCAACGACCTGATCGGCCTGTCGAAGAACGCCGCCAACGCGACGCTCTACTACGAGACCGACAAGTGGAGCGTGCGGGGCTCGCTGGCCTATCGCGCCGGCTACCTCACCCAGGTCCCGGGCAGCGACGGCAACACTGTCCATGGCACCAACGAGACCCTGAACGTCGACATGCAGGCCAGCTGGAGCATCCGCGAGAACCTGAAGCTCTCGGTCGAAGGCGTGAACCTGACCGACGAGTTCAACGACCAGTACGTCGGCGATAGCAACCGACTGAACGTCTACACCCACAGCGGCCGCCAGTTCATCGTCGGCCTCCGCTACAATTTCTAGGCGTCCTTCCTTCGTGTCACCCCCCGCCTAGCAACTCGCGCCGCCTCTCCTCCCGGAGGCGGCGCGTTTTCTTTGCGCGGTGCACGGAAAAGGGGGCGAGCAACGCCCGCCCCCTCTCTTGATTTTCGACCGACGCGGGTCGGCGTTTCTCGTTGGTTCCGCCGCCTGCAGGCCTGAGCGAACTACCGATCCTTCAGCGCCAGAGGCTTGAGGAAATCGAGCGCGTCGAGCTCGGCCTTCACCTGCTCCTCCTTGGGGAACTTGCCGTGCACGCCGCCCGCCACGGGGTGGAAGCGGCTCAGGGCGCCCGCCTTGTCCAGGTCCGCCTTCAGCGAGGTCGAGGCCTCATAGGGGACGGTCGGATCGGCGTCGCCGTGGACGATGAACACCGGCGGCTGGCTCTTGCGGACATAGCTCGCCGGCGACATCGACAGCGCCAGGGCCGCCGCGTCGGGGCCATCGCCCAACCAGCGTCCGGTCGAGGGGCTCTTGAACGCCCCGGGTAGGTCGGGCCGCAGATGATACGGCCCATAGAAATCGAGGATCGCCGCCACCTTGGGCTGGTCGCGGCAGGCTGGCGGATCGATAGCGTTGTCCTTGGGCAGCATCCCGGCCATCAGGGCCAGATGGCCGCCCGCCGAGGTGCCGTAGGGCACGACCCGCTTGGCGTCGAAGCCGTAGGACTTGGCGTTCGCCTTCACCCACGACAAGGCGCAGCGGACGTCCTGAACGGCAGCCGGAGCACGGGCGACGTCGGTCAGACGGTACTCCACCGTGACCACCGAAAAGCCCGCCGCCAGATAGGCGCGAAAGCCGCCCCAGCCGGCAGGCTTCTCGCCTTTCCACCAGGCCCCGCCGTGGACATAGACCAGCACCGGCCGAGGCCCCTTGAAGGAGGTGTTGCGGTAGACGTCGAGATGCAGGTCCTTGCCGCTGGCTTGCAGGTAGACGACGTCCTTGGTCGCCTCGGGAGCCTTGACCGAGGTCCAGGTCGCGGGGTCGGTCCAGGTCTGGGCGGCGACCGGAGTCGCGCCCAGCAGGAGGGCGGCGGCGAGGGCCTTGGCGATCATCGACCTCGCTCCCGTCAGCTCATCAACAGGCCGCCGTTGATGTCCAGGCAGACCCCCGTGAGGAAGCTGGACTCGTCGCTGGCCAGATAGGCCACGGCGTCGGCGATCTCGGGCGCGCGGCCCTCGCGGCGCAGCGGGGTGCTGGCGGCGACGCGGGCGCGGACCTCGTCCTTGGAGAAGGTGTCGTGGAAGCTGGTGCCGATCATGCCCGGGCACAGGGCGTTCACGCGGATGCCTTGCGGGCCCAGTTCTTTCGCCATGGCCTTGGTGAAGGTCATGATCGCCCCCTTGGCGGTCGCATACGCCGTGGCGCCCGGACCGCCGCCGTCCTTGCCCGCCTGCGAAGACAGGTTCACGATCGCCGAGCTGGCGGTCATGTGCGGGACGGCCGCCTTGGTGGCCAGGAACACCGAAGTCAGGTTCAGGCGCAGGACATGGTCGAAGAAGGTTTCGTCCATCTCGTCCAGCGTCTTGCGAGCGACCATGCCGCCGGCGACGTTGATCAGAGCGCCGATTGGTCCGCCGAAGGTCGACAGAGCGGTGTCGACCAGCGCCTGGACGTCGGTGGCCGAGGTCATGTCGCCTTTCAGGATAAGGGCGCGCCCGCCGGCCGCTTCGATCTCGGCCAGGGTTTCTTGCGCGCCCGCCTCGCTGCCGAAGTAGTTGATCGCGACATTGGCCCCTTCGGCCGCCAGTTTCAGCGACACGGCCCTGCCGATATCGCGCGCGCCGCCAGTGACGAGGACGGTCTTGTTCTTGAGGCGCATCAGGATTTTGCTCCGTTGGTAGTGCGGGCCGCGAGGGCGGGATCGACGAGGCGTTCACCTCGGCCGCCCAAGAGCCAGATGGACAGGATGGAAAGAGGAACCAGGCTGGCGCCCATGGCGAAGACCGGGGCGTAGCTGACCTTGGTGGCGACTGGGACGATCCAGGTGGTGATCAGCACTCCCGCCACGGCGGCGGTGCCGCTGATCCCGGCCAGCGAACCGACCGAGCGGCCAGGCAGGTAGTCACTGGGCAGGGTCTGGATGTTGTTGATGGCGATCTGGAAGCCGAACAGGATCACGGCGATCAGCAGCACGGCGTGAAGCGGCGTGGATGCGCTGATGGTCAGCAGCAGCGCCGGCAGCATGAAGACGCCGCCCAGGGTGATCGCCCACTTGCGGGCCAGGCCCGGACGCCAGCCGCGACCGATCAGCCAGCCGGAGATCCAGCCGCCGAACAGGCTGCCCGCCGCCGCCCCGACATAGGGAACCCAGCCGAACAGGCCGATCTGCTTGATGTCGAAGCCGAAGCGCTCGGCCAGATAGATCGGCAGCCACGAGACGAACAACCACCAGACCGGGTCGATGAAGAAGCGCGCCAGGATCAGGCCCCAGGCCTCGCGATGGCGCAGCAGGCCCAGCCAAGTCGGCTTGTAGTCGACCTCGGCGTCGCCCGAAGACGGGCGCTGACCAGTGAGAATGTGCTCGCGCTCATCGTCCGAAAGCCACGGGTGATCTTGTGGACCCGAGCGGTAGACAATGGCCCACGGCACGACCCAGAGCACGCCGAGGACGCCGATCATCAGGAAGGTGGCGCGCCAGCCGAAGCTCAGGAACAGCCAGGCGATCAGCGGCGCCGAGACGATGGCGCCGACCGAGGCGCCGGCGTTGAAGATACCTTGGGCGAAGGCGCGTTCGCGGACCGGGAACCACTCGGCGTTGGCCTTGGCCGCGCCGGGCCAGTTGCCGGCCTCGCTGACGCCCAGGGCCGCGCGCAGCACGCCCAGCGTCAGGATCGAACGCGCCGCCGAATGCAGGGCGATCGAGGCCGACCAGGCCAGGATCGACAGGATGAAGCCGAGCCGCGTGCCCAGGGCGTCGAAGATCTTGCCGAAGATCGACTGGCCGGCCGCGTAGGACAGCATGAAGCAGGTCAGGACGAGGGCGTACTCTTCCTTGCCGACGCCCATGTCCTTGGAGATCTGGGGCCACATCACGGCGAGCGCGTTGCGGTCGATATAGTTGATCACCGTGGCCAGGCCGACCAGCCCGACGATCAGCCAACGAAGGCCCTTGATCCGCATCTCGCGCCTCACTGTTCTGGAACCGCCAGGCCGGAGAACCCGGTCCAGGCGTAGACGCCGCCGGGGGTCGTAACCCGGTGGCGCTTTGCGGGATCGGGATCCCAGGAGACGCCGACCGTCAGGGTCTTGCCCGACGAAAGACGGATGAAGACGAGATCCGCGCCGTTCTCGGACGCGCGCTCGACGGCCATTACAGACGCGATGGTGTCGCGCGCGTACTCCTCGGCGGCGCTGTACGAACCGTGCGCTTCCAGCACCCCAGCCAGGACGAAGCCTTCCCGCTCATCGCCGCGCAGGATGAAGGCTCGCTCGCTACGGAGGTTGTAGTTGGGGTCGTTGGCGCCCAGCTCGGTCAGGACCACCTGGTCGACGTCGCTGGAGGCGAAAACGTAGTCGTAGAACCGGCCCTGGTCGAACCAGGCGACACGCGCCCCGCCCTTCACCTGGGCCCGGCCGCGGTCCCACAGGTGTTGGTAGCCGTCGGCCTTGCCCAGCGGCTTCAACTCGCTCGTTCCGCCCTGAAACTTCAGGCCGGAGTCGACGATCTGGCCGTCATAGTGCAGCGGTAGGTCGAAGCGATGCTTGCCGCCGCCCCCTTCACCAAGATTGGCAGCGCGGATCAGATCCAGCACGATCGGCCGCCCGACCTCGGGCCGGTCGATCATGGCCATCGCCCGGCGGTAGCGTACGCCCGGCCACGCGTCGTCGATGCTGGCCGCGGTCATCTGCACGCCGTCCTTGGAGTCGAAGGCCAGGACGGTCGGCCAATGCGCCTCGCCCGTGTCGGTGTTGGCGCCGAACTGGCTCTTCTCGTCGACCACCAGGGTGTTATGGGCGACGGTCTGCTGGGCCCAACTGTCGTTTTCAGGCAGATAGCGCCCGCCCGACTTGGCCTCGACATTGAGGAACCGCGCCGATCCGTAATCGGTCACGACCTCCCGGCCGGCGTCGAAGAACATCCAGGACAGCTTGTCGAAATGGCCGTGGCCCATACCCTGGGACGTGGCCTTGAACACCAGCGCCTGGTCCTTGGCCTTTGGGCCCGAACGCAACACGACCAGCGCGCCCCTGTCGCCCTTGGCCCCGTCGCGCAGGCGCATCGAGGCGTACGGGAACGGCTTGGCCTCGCCGCGCGCGATCGCGGCGGCGACCTCGCGGCCTTCGGGGCTGAGCACCACCGAGCCTTGCTGGACGGCGATCGACAGCAGCGCCGGATCATGGGTCACGGCATAGGTCACCGCCACGCCATGGACCAGTTCGGGCGTGTCGAGCCCCTTGTCCTTGATGGCGTCATTGATCGGGAACAGAAGGCCGCCGTAGCTCTGCTGGATCGTCGCGTAGACCGCCTTGCGCAGGACGCCATCGCGATAGTCGAGGATCTTCCGCGTCGGCTCGTGGCGCTGGACCGACTGGGCCAGCAGCAGGAACGGCGACAGGGCGTAGCGCTGATAGTACGGCCCCTCGGCGTAGTAGCCGTCAGGCGAGAACAGCTCTTCCAGCTGCTTGTAGAAGCCGGACTTGCCGGAACCGTCCAGGCCGTACAGCGCCTGCTTGACCAGCCCTTGGTCGCCGATCGCGTAGCCGGTCATGCCGACGGCGGCCAGCGCCCAGGTGCCGTGGTTATGGATGCTGTCAAAGGTCTGGGGCGATCCGGTTGACAGGAAAGCGGCCATGGGCCGAAACACGCCCGCCTCGATCGTCGCGCGGTCGGCGGCGGGAATGGCGTCCTTGACCGCCTCATAGCCCTGGACCGAGTTCACTAGCCAGACGCTGTCGTTCAGCACCTGCCAGAACAGCTTGCCCGGTTTTTGGTTCGCTTGCTTGGGGTGCAGCGGCAGGGACGGATAGAGTTTGGCGTAGTCCAGCAGCACCCGCCGCACGAGGTCGGCATAGGCCTTGTCGCCAGTCTGCCGGTAGAGCATCCCGGCCTCGTAGATCAGGCGATAGTTGTCCTTGTGCCGTTCGTGCGTGTAGCCGCCGCCGGAGTCGGCGGGGACCGGGACGTCGATGGTCTTGGAGAGCTGCGGGTCCACGAAGGCCCGGCTCTTGGCCAGGGTGGCGGCGAACAGCGGGGGGACCTGCGCGGCGGCAGTCGGAGCAGACTTGGCCGGCGTGGCGGCTTGGACCGTCCCGGCCAAGGCCAGGACCGCGAGGCCGGCGCAGAGTTGGGTTCTAAGCTTGGACATCGGACCTACTTGCGCTGATCGACGATCTCGAGCGCCGCGCCGGTGTTGCCGGCTTCGCTGAGATCGGGCTTGCCGACGTGAATGATGACGCGAGCCGGAGCGGCCCGCTCGAAGGCGTTGGCCTCCAGCCGGACGACCTGGACGCCGTCCAGCTTCATCGACGGCTGCCCCGGCGCCACGTCCCGAAAGGCCGAGCCGCTGATCCGCACCTGCGGCCCGAAGGTGCTCTCATCGACCCCGCCGCGCAGGATGTCGAAGGCGGGTGCGCCCAGGCGGGCGAACTGGCTGGCGGTGACGTCGATCTTCTCAACGCCGTAGATGCCGAAATTGTCGGTCTCGCCCGTGATCTGCAGCACCGCGCCGCTGATGTCGGAGAAGCGCGAACCGCGGATCGTCACGTGGTCGGCGAAGGTGTTCTTCTCGCCCTTCAGCACCGCGAAGGCCTTGTTGACCTTGAGGTCCGCGACCTCGCTGTCGACCAGCTCGACCGCATAGTTGTTCAGCGGATAGCTCGGGTTCACCCGGATCATGGCGTTGCCGACCGCGTCCGGCGCATTGGCGCCCGACAGGCGCAGGCCCTGCAGCTTCAGAGAGCCTCGCCCTACCAGGCTGAACAGGGTCGAACGATCGAAGGTCACGACCGGCCTGGCGCCCTTCTCGGCGCGAAAGGTCAGGGGCTGGCTGACCTCGACCACGCGGCCTTCGGCATAGTCGCCGGCGGCCAGTTCAATGACATCGCCGGCCTTGGCCTTGGCGGCGGCGGCCGACAGCTGGTCCTGGCCCGGCTTGATCTTGAGGACGCGGCCACTGTCGAAGGCCACGGTCTGATCGCCCTTCGGATACCAGGCCACGCCGGTCTCCTCGCGCTTCAGCAGCCTGACGGGCTCGCCTAGGCCAAGCGCCTTGCGGGCGGCGGCGTCGGGATAGACCCGGCCGTCCGGCAAGGTTTCGCGGCCGATCGTCCGGGTCTCGAAACCCGCCGCGCCGGCCGGCGGCGCGACGCCGTCGACCACGTTGCCCGCGAAAGCAAGGCCGTCGATCGGCGCCATGGCCTTGAAGACGGCTTTGCCGCTCGAACCCAGGAAGACATTGCCCGTCATGGCGCTCTGGGCCGGCGGCAGGGTGCGTTCCTGGTCCGCGCCAGCGCCGAACAGCACCTCCTTCACATCGACGAAGACGTTCTTCTCGATACGGGCGTTGAGCACCTGATTGTAGCGGTTGATCGGCGAGTTCGGCACGCCGTTCATCATCACCAGGGCGCTGGTGAAGTCGCTGCCGCCCAGCCCCTGAAAGTAGTTGTTGCGCACGGTCTGGTCGGCGTTGATCACCCGGACACCGCCGGTGTGGGGCACGCCGCCGCCCAGGAAGACGTTGTCCTCGACCAGGTTGCCGTTGCCATGGCGCAGCACCAGCGCGCCCTGGGAGCGCACGAAGACGTTGCGGCGATAGATGTTGCCGCCCGACTTGCTCGAGATGATCTCGCCCTCGCCGCTGCAGCCTTCGAAATAGTTGTCCTCGACGACCGTGAGAGAGTTGGTCAGCGAATATTCGCTGGTGCCGACCCGGATGGTCTCGCCGCCGTTCGAACCCAGCGGCGGGCGCGGACCAAAATAGTTGTGGTCGATGCGATGGTTGTTCTGCTGGCTCTCGGCCGAGTTCAGCACCACGGCCAGGGTGACGCCGCTGTTCAGCTTGCCCTGCAGGTGGACGTGATCGACGCGGTTGTTCTTGCCGTAGAGGCCGATCCAGTAATCGACGGCCGCGCGGTCGGGATTGTTGAAGCCATCGATCACCGTCTCGGTGACACGGGAATCGTAGGCCAGGGTCTTGCTGTCACGCCGGAACGAGATGACCTCGGGCGAAGGGCTATGGCCATCCTTGAAGGTCAGGCCCGAGACGACCAGGTGACGACCGCCGATGCGCAGGTTCGATTTGCCGGAGATGACGACCTTGCCGGCGGTCTGGGCCCGCAAGGTAATCGGCTTGGCGGCCGTCCCCTCGCCCGTGAACACCATCTCGAAGTCGCGCCAGACGCCGTTGGCCAGAATCACGGAATCCCCGGCCGTGGAGGCCTTCACGGCCGCCTTGTACTCCTCGGGCGTCTTGACCAGACGATCGGCCGCATAGGCATGGATCGAGCCGGCCAGCATGCCCAGACCCGCAAGGACGGCGAGACTTCTCACGCGCATGTTTCCCACCCGATGTTCTCCCCAAGGATCGACGTGACGGCGACCTCTGTTGAGGCGCAGGCTAGAGCAGCGGACCGCGCTGTCAACCAGATTGCCAGCCAATTTCAGAAATTACTCGGATAATTGGTCGACCATAATGGAGGCATTTTCCACCAAACGGGTCGGCCAGACGGTTGACACGATGGTCGCGGATGCTAGCGTCCCCGACAATTCAAAGATCTCCGGCCGTTCCGGAGGCGTAAGGGGGAACCGCGATGGCTGGGCCATTCCGACTCAAGAACACCATGCTTCCGCGAGGCCGCGCGCGCCTGGCCTTGATGATGGCCAGCGCCGCCCTGCCGCTGCTGGCGGGCGCCGCCCACGCCCAAAACACCCCCTCGGCCAAGCCCGCCGACCAGGTCGAAGAAGTCGTCGTCACCGGCATCCGCGCGACCCTGCGCAACTCGGTCGAGCTCAAGCGCAACACGACGGCCATCGTCGACGCCTTGGCGCCGGGCGAAATCGGCGACATTCCCGCCCTGTCGATCTCGGAAGCGATCGAGACGATCACCGGCGCGGCCAGCCACCGCCTGAAGGGCAGCGGCTCGGAAATCTCGATCCGTGGCCTCGGTCCGTTCCTGGGCTTCTCGACCTTCAACGGCCGTGAAGTCACCAATGGCAGCGGCGACCGCTCGGTGAACTTCCAGCAGTTCCCGTCGGAGCTGGTCAACCAGGTCCTGGTCTACAAGTCGCAGCAGGCCGACCTGCTGGAAGGTGGCACCTCGGGCCTGACCGAGCTGCGCTCGTTGCGTCCACTCGACTACGGCAAGCGGCGGATCGTGGTGGAGGGCAAGCTCAACTACAACCCGACCCTGGATCGTCTGAACAAGGAGAACGGCCTCGGCTATCGGGGCTCGGTCTCGTACGTGAACAAGTGGAAGGTCGGCGGTGGCGACCTCGGCCTCTCGTTCGGCTATCAGCGCTTCGACTCCTCGAACCCCGAGGAAAGCTATCTGCCCAGCTCGACGATCCAGGCCTGCGACGGCCGCATCGCGACCCCGACCGGCGACTGCACCCAACTGCGCCAGCAGCAGCTCGCGGCCGATCCGAAGATCCCGTTCTACCTGGTCTCCAACAGCCTGACCTATCGCTCGCAGAACGAGAACGAGTACCGCGACGCGGCCATCGCCCACGTCCAGTGGCGGCCCAACGACCGCATGGAGGTCAATGTCGACTACGAGTGGTCGGGCAAACGCTATATCGAGGATCGCCACGACCTGATCCTGACCGACGGCCGTCGCCAGCTGACCAACCGCGTCGTCGACGAGGACGGCGCCCTACTCGCCTATGACGGCGTCAGCCGTCTGGAAGCCCAGAACCTGATCCGTCGCCGCGCCGAGGAATATAACGGCGGCGGCTTTAGCCTGGCCTATGACTTCACCGATCGCCTGACGATCTCGACGGACCTGTCGTTCTCCAAGACCCACCGCAACGAGCAGGACTTCCAGACCCGCCTGCAAACCGGTCCGACCGACGTCAACGGCGTCAACACCGGCCTGAACACCGGCCGCGTCGCCTATCACTTCAACACCGCTGGCCTGCGGGTCCCAGAGATCACCTTCCAGGCGGGCTTCAACCCGAACAACGCCGACCTGTTCTCGGCCAACGCCTATGCCCGCCGTCCGATGTCGGACCGCGTGGACCAGGCCAAGGCCGCGCGGATCGATCTGGACTACGCGGTTGGCGGCGATTTCATCACCAAGGTCGACGCCGGCGTCCGCTTCGGCGAGCACCAGCGCCAATCGGACCTGTCGAACACCAACAATATCGAAACCTACACGGCCGCACAGGCGATCGCGGCCAACAAGGCCTGCCGCATCCCCTTCATCCAGAAGGACTGGATGTCCAGTGAGCCCGGCAAGAACGTCGGCGGCTCGTGGGCGACCTTCGACGGCGCCTGCATGTATCACTTCCTGACCGGCACGGCGGACCTGGGCCCGGCGGCCGATCCGCGCTCGACCGACGACGTCGACGTCACCGAACGCACCCAGGCCGCCTATGCGATGGCCAGCTTCGACACCGAGGCCGGCGGCCGTCGCCTGCACGGCAACTTCGGCGTCCGGGCGGTCAAGACCAACGTGAAGTCGCTCGGCTATCGCTCGGCCTTCGACGTCGTCAACAACACCGACGGCACCGTCTCGCTGGTCCCCGTGGCCGGCACGCTGGAAACCCAGGTCGTCAAGGCCGACTACACCCGCATCCTGCCCAGCGTGAACGTCATCTACGACCTCAAGGACGACGTCCTGCTGCGCGGCGCGGTCTACAAGGCCATGACCCGCTTCAACATCGAAGACCTGAACGCCGGCCGCACCTTCCCGGCCTTCCGCGGCACCGAGCGCTTCACCACGCTTGAGCAAGCGCTCTCGACCGGCGTCTCGGGCGGCAGCCCGGGCCTGGAGCCGCTGGACTCCTGGAACTTCGACGTGTCGCTGGAGTGGTACCTCGCCAAGGACACCACGGTCTCGCTGGCCGCCTACTACAAGCAGTTCCAAGGTTCATCGCAGCCGGCGATCTTCAATGAGCCTTTCACCATCGATGGCGTCACGGTCACGGTGCCGGTCAGCCAGCGGATCAAGGACAACGACAAGAGCGGGCTGCACGGCATCGAGCTGACCGCTCAGACCCGCTTTTCGTTCCTGCCCGCGCCGTTCGACGGCTTCGGCGCCAAGGGCAGCGTCAACTGGGCGGAGACCGACTTCGAGACGATCGATCCGGTCCTGGGCGAGCAGTTCAACGCCACGACCGGCGAGACCTATCCAGGCTTCCTGCCCCCGGCCTCGATCTTCGGGTTCTCCAAGTGGGTGATCTCGGGGACGGTCTATTGGGAGCAAGGCCCGCTGCGCCTGGCGGCGACCTACAAGTACCGCTCCCGCTACTACCAGCCGACCGCCGGCGCTTCGGCCAACCGCTTCGTCGAGGACTTCAACTACGTCGACCTGTCGGCCTCGTACGACATCCGCAAGAACCTCGAAGCCAAGCTTGAGGTGCAGAATGTCTTCGACGAACCGCAGGACATGAGCCGTCCGGTCCGCAACATGAACGGCCTGCTCTCCTCCACCGGCCCCAAGGTCTTCCTGGGCCTGAAGGCCACCTTCTAACCCCTTGCCTCCTCCTGCCCGGCGGTCTCCTTCGGCCGTCGGGCATCTTTTCTTCTTGAGGAAAAGCTTCTAGTCTTTGGCTGACCAATTTGTCAGCCCTTTCGATTCCCAGCTCACGAGACCCATGTCGCAGCGCCGCATCTACATGGACTTGGCCGACCAGATCCTGGCCATGATCGATAGCGGGGAGTTCCCGCCCGGCACCCGCTTGCCGCCCGAACGGGAGCTTGCCGCACGGCTGGGCGTCAGCCGCCCGATGCTGCGCGAAGCCGTCATCGCCCTCGAAGTGATGGGCCGGGTCGAGGTCAAGACCGGCTCGGGCGTTGTGGTCTGCAGGCCCAAGCGCGGCGGCTCTGAATGGATGCGCCATGTCGGCCCCTTCGAGCTGACCCAGGCCCGCGCCGCCATCGAGAGCGAGGCCGCCGGCGTGGCCGCTTCGGTGATCACCGACGAAGAACTGGAACAGCTGGACGAGATCCTGCGCCGCATGGTCGCCGCCGATGGCGTCGATGAAGCCGCCGCCCAGGCCGCCGACCGCGAGTTCCACATGAGCATCGCCCGCGCCACCCGCAACGAGGTGATGGTCGGCATGATCGAGCAGATGTGGGAAATCCGCGCCCAGTCGCCCGAGTGCCGGCGCGTCTATGGCCTCGTCTGCGGCGAGCACTCCGGCCAGCGCCAGTCCGAACACCAGGGCATCTTCGACGGGCTCAAGGCCCGCGACGCCGATCGGGCCCGCGCCGCCATGCGCGGCCACTTCTCGCGCCTGCTGGAAACGCTGCTGAACGCGGTCGAGAGCGAAGCCATCCGCGAGGTGCGCCTGCGCTTGTCGGAAAGCCGCGCCCGTTTCCTGATGGGCGAGGCGAAGGTCGCGGGCTGAAGCCCGCGCCTTCCTCTATTTCGTCCTACTTGCCTTCGACCTGGCTGACGTCGCGCACCGCGCCGCGCGCGGCGTTGGTGGTCATGGCCGCATAGGCGCGCAGCGCCGGCGAGACCTCGCGCTTGCGGTCGAGCGGCTTCCAGGCGTCCTTGCCTCGGGCCAGTTGGGCCGCGCGGCGGTCGGCCAGGACAGCGTCCGAGACTTCCAGGGTGATACCGCGGTTGGGGATGTCGATCAGGATCGGATCGCCCGTCTCGACCAGGGCGATCAGACCGCCCTCGCCCGCTTCCGGCGAGACGTGACCAATCGACAGGCCCGAGGTTCCGCCCGAGAAACGGCCGTCGGTGATCAGGGCGCAAGCCGCGCCCAGGCCCTTCGATTTCAGATAGGTGGTCGGGTACAGCATCTCCTGCATGCCCGGTCCGCCCTTGGGGCCTTCGTAGCGGATGACCACGACGTCGCCGGCCACGACCTTGCCGCCCAGGATGCCGCTGACAGCCTCGTCCTGGCTCTCGAAGACCTTGGCCTTGCCGCTGAACTTCAGGATCGACTCGTCGACCCCGGCCGTCTTCACGATGCAGCCTTCCGGCGCGAGATTGCCGAACAGAACGGCCAAGCCGCCGTCCTTCGAGAACGGATGCTCGACCGAGCGGATCACGCCCGTCTCACGGTCCAGGTCCAGCTCTTCCCAGCGCGCGGCCTGACTGAAGGCGATCTGGGTCGGCTTTCCGCCTGGCGCGGCGCTGAACAGGTCGCGGGCCGTCTGGCTGTTAGTGCGGCCGATGTCCCACCGGCTCAGCGCCTCCGCCATGGTGGCGGCGTGAACGGTCGGCTGGCTGGCGTCGATCAGGCCGCCGCGCTCCAGCTCGCCCAGGATGGCCATGACACCGCCGGCGCGGTGGACGTCTTCCATGTGCACGTCGGCCTTGGCCGGCGCCACCTTGGACAGGCAGGGCACGCGGCGCGACAGGCGGTCGATGTCTTCCATCTTGAAATCGACACCGCCCTCGCTGGCGGCCGCCAGAAGGTGCAGGACGGTGTTGGTCGAGCCGCCCATGGCGATATCCAGGCTCATGGCGTTCTCGAACGCCTCGCGCGTGGCGATGCCGCGCGGCAGGGCGGTCGCGTCCTCCTGCTCGTACCAGCGCTGGCAAAGGTCCACGACTAGGCGGCCGGCCTCCTTGAACAGGGCTTCGCGGTCGGCGTGAGTCGCCAGGACCGAACCGTTGCCCGGCAGCGACAGGCCCAGGGCCTCGGTCAGGCAGTTCATCGAATTGGCCGTGAACATGCCCGAGCACGAACCGCAGGTCGGACAGGCCGCCTTCTCGATCGCGGCGACTTCCTCGTCGGAATACTTGTCGTCGGCGGCGACGACCATGGCGTCAACCAGGTCCAGCGAACGGATCGCGCCCTTGATCATCACCTTGCCGGCCTCCATCGGACCGCCCGAGACGAAGACGACCGGGATGTTCAGCCGCATAGCGGCCATCAGCATGCCGGGTGTGATCTTGTCGCAGTTGGAGATGCAGACGATCGCGTCGGCGCAGTGGGCGTTGACCATGTACTCGACGCTGTCGGCGATCAGTTCGCGGCTGGGCAGCGAGTAGAGCATCCCGCCATGGCCCATCGCGATGCCGTCGTCGACCGCGATCGTATTGAATTCCTTGGCCACGCCCCCGGCCGCCTCGATCTCGCGGGCGACCAGCTGACCCAGGTCCTTCAGGTGCACGTGGCCCGGGACGAACTGGGTGAAGCTGTTGGCGACGGCGATGATCGGTTTGCCGAAGTCCTCGTCCTTCATGCCGGTGGCGCGCCACAGGCCGCGCGCGCCGGCCATGTTGCGGCCGTGGGTGGAGGTTCGCGAGCGATAGGGAGGCATGGGAGATCTCACTGTTGAGAGTGTGGTTTCTAGGCCCGTTGGCTACACTCTCAAAATATATTAATAGGCCACCATTAGGTCGTGCGAGATATTATATGGACACTCGGCAACTTCGTCACTTCGCCGCCGTGGCCGAAACCCTGCACTTCGGGCGCGCCGCCGAGCGGCTGCGCATGACCCAGCCGCCGCTCAGTCAGTCGATCATGAACCTTGAGCGGACCCTCGGCGCGCCGCTCTTCGTCCGCACGAAACGCAATGTGCGGCTCAGCCCGCTCGGCGAACAATGGCTGCCGCACGTGCTGGAGGCTCTCGCCGCCCTGGACGCGTTGCCCACAACGGCCCGGCACATGCGCGACGGCCAGACCGGCTATTTGGCGCTCTCGTTCGTCAGCACGGCGGACTACAGCGTACTGCCCTCGCTGGTGCGCCGCTATTCCCAGGCCTATCCGGAAGTCGAGATCCGGCTTTTCGAGGCGACCAGCGACCTTCAGATCCCGGCGATCGTCGACGGCGAGCGCCACGCGGGCATCATCATTCCGCCGGCCGACCAGCCCTTGCCTCCATCCCTGGCCTACCGCCGGCTGCTGCGGGAGCCGCTGGTGGCGGCCGCGCCCAGCGCCTGGTTCGACGAGGGGCGGTTCCGCAGCGAGACAGAGCTGTCGAACGAAGAAGTGCTGGCCTCGCCGCTGATCCTGTTTCCAAAACAGGTTGCGCCGGCCTTCCACGACCTGGTCACCGGCTACTACGCCGCCTTGGGCGGTTCGGCGCGGGTCGTCCAGGAAGCCATCCAGATGCAGACCATCATCAGCCTGGTCTCCAGCGGCCTTGGCATCGCCCTGGTGCCCGCGTCGCTGCGTAATCTGGCCAGGTCGGGCGTGCGTTACGTGCCCCTGGCCGGCGTCGCGCCCGAGCTCGAGACGGGCGTGATCTGGCGCCGGGGCGAGATCTCTCCCACGCTGGCCAACTTCCTGAACCTGCTGGACGCGCCCGCCCCATAGGAAAAAGGCGGAGACGCAACGCGCCCCCGCCCCTGGTTCTGTCGTGAAGCCGCTCGGATCAGCCGAAGGTGAATTGGCCGCCCATGAGGGTGAACTGGCCGCCCTGGTAGCCGCTCGACGGCCCGTAGGTGCCGATCAGGCTGATGTCGAAGTTCGCGCCATCGGCCAGGTCCAGCAGGAAGGCGTCGTTGGCCTTGGCGTAGACGCCGGTGTCGGACGCAACGGCTTCCGACAGCAGCCAGCCCACCATGGCGGCCTTCGCGCCCAGATCGTCGTGGCCGTAGGCGGCGAAGTAGTCGGCCCGCGTGCCGGCGTGACCGTCCACCGGCACCGAGGCGTCGAGGATCAGGTGGATCTTTTCGTCCGAAGCGGCCGAGCCGAAGATCTCGGCATAGGCCTTCTTTGTGGCGTCGAACAGGCTCAGCGCGCCGTAGTTCGCCGTGAACGCGGCCTTGCCTTCACCATCGTGGCCGAGGTTGACCGCGAAGTTGATGTACCGGTTGTCGGTGTTGAAGTTCTGATAGTAGGCCGAGTTCAGGTTGAAGGCGTTCGCGCCGTTGGGCGAGACCAGGTAGTCCAGGCCGGCCAGCGACGGGATCTTCCCGGTGAAGAACTGGTAGGTCATGGTCGCGACCGAGGTGGTCTCGGCGGCGGCCCCGATGATACGGCCCAGCGCGGCGTCCGCCGTGATCGCCTTGGCGGCCAGCTGAGCACCCAGGTCGGCCACGAAATTGGTCTGGACGTCCGGGGCGACCTCGACGCGCATGATGTTTTCATACGCGGCCAGCAGGGCCTTGGTGGCCATGTCAGCGCTGACGTCGGTGATCTTCACCGTCTTGTCGGAGAACTGCAGGAACTGGATGTTCTTCAGCGTGTCGACGCCGTCCGGACGACCGTTACGCAGGTCGGAGACCGTCCAGGTGCCGTCGCTATTCGCCTTCCAGCTATAGTCGGCGGCCTTGCCCGAGTAGATGGAGGTGTTCTCGCCGCCACCGCCGTCGATAGTGTCGTCGCCGCCAGCGCCCGTGATCTTGTTGTCGATGGCGTTGCCGATGATCGAGTCCGCGCCCTTGCCGGCGACAACGTCGGAAACCAGGTTGTTGTGGTCGCCGTCGCTCACATAGTAGGCGTTGGCGATGTTGCCGACAGCGGCGTGCGAGGTGCCGAACGCACCCAGCATGGCCAGCTGCTTCGAGGACGTGATCGTCCAGTGGCCGGGCTCCAGGTCGACCTTCAGGTCGTTGCTGTAGTCCGAGAAATCGTAGGTGGTGCGCGCGCCGGCCGTCCAGACCGTCATGAACACCTTGTTGGCGCCCGGAGCGCCTTGACCGACGCCGTTCAGGAAGAGTTCGCCCGTCGTCGAGCTCCACTTCATGACCACGTTCTTGCCCACGTCCGAGAACTGGGCGCCGTACAGCGCCTGCAGGGCCCGGATGTCGTCCATCATATAGGTCGAGGGGTAGTCCCAGGTCCCGTTCTGATAGCCGGTGGTCAGCGTGGCGCCGACATACGAGCGGTAGCTCATCACCGTATATTCGAGGGAGTCGTGGTCGGTCGGCATCACGCCGAATGCTCCGACGGCCTCCTGGGCGTGCTTCAGACCCAGAGCGTGACCCGTTTCATGCAGCAGGGTCATCCAGCCGTAGTTGCCCTTGACCGGATTGGCCAGACTGGTGCGAGTCCCGCTGAGCCAGACGTCGCCGCCCTCGCTGACCATATCAGGCAGATACGCCCAGGCGGTCGTCACCTTGGTCGAAGCGCCGTAGCGGATCGTCGCGTCGGAGACCGCGCTGCCGGTGGCTTCGGTGAAATTGACGCAGGCGGCGCAGGCGCAGCCGGCCAGGATCGTCCGCACCGCATTCTGTTGCGCGAGGTTGAGCGCCGAGAAGCTGACCCCGGACTCGCCCGAGCCATAGTTGCTTCCGTAGTCACTCGACGACGTGGGGAAGCTGAAGGTCAGGGAATCCCCGGCCCAGCGGGCTCCCGCCAGGAGGCCGTCGATGTAGGCGTTGCCCGAAGGCTTGATAGCAACGGTAGTGGCCATCGATCTCATCTCGCAATCTGATCTGTGCAGACAGCGAAAGAGATAGAGTTAAATGCTTAATTCGCGGGCTATGAGCGTAGTTAAACGGAATAAGTACTGATTTATGGAGTGTGAACGCTGACATATACCGGGATATCGTCGTTCTTTATTATGTTTTGCTATAGTTTACTTAAATTAATATTCACGGAAGTGAATCTTCATAAACCATGCGATGCGGCGGCCCGCCGCACCCGCCCTCCTCCACGCCAAGCCAATCGCGCAAAGGAAAGGGGGAGCGGTTGCCCACT